>DAIOXI010000163.1:3022-7086 GCA_036758045.1 Albidovulum sp. | reverse complement strand
AAGAGACATGCAAGCGAAGCAAGGCGACCCCACCCCTCCCAGTCAACCGTCTTGCAGCACCCGGTACACGGACGTGCGAGCGATGCCTAGGTGGCGGGCAATCTCCGTCGCGCCCAAGCGTTCTACGTCCCTGAGCCTCCTCACCTCGTCCACGTCGATAGACGCCTTCCTGCCCTAGTAGACCCCGTCAGCCTTCGCCTTTGCGATCCCTTCCATCTGCCGTTCTCTCCGCAGATTTGTCTCGAACTCCGCGAAGACCCCCAGCATCTGAAAGAACGCCTTGCCCGCTGCGGAACTCGTATCGACCTGTTGCTCAGTCACCTTCAGGGCAACGCCTCGCGCCTGTAGCTCTCTGACGATGGCGGAAAGATCGTCCATCGACCGGGCGAGACGGTCCAGCCTCGTCACGACCAGCGCGTCCCCATCCCGCAGGAAGTCCATCAGGGTCTGAAGTTCTTCGCGCCCCTGCCTGCTAGTTCCGCTGACCTTCTCCTCTCGGATGATCTCGCAGCCAGCCGCCTTCAATGCTTCGCGCTGGACGGTAAGGTCTTGGTCCGTGGTCGAGACCCGCGCATATACGTAGTTCGCCATGTCGAAGTGTCCTTTTTGCTTCTAGACCCTCTTGCCCTACCGTACCGAAATCCGTTAGGCAACCCTAAAAGCACACGTCAACTGTCCTGTGACGACGACCTCCTAGGGTATACCCCATCAGGACGAAACGTCCGGGCCTTGAAATCCCCGCCGAACGTCAGTACTTGATGGTGCAAGGGCCGTCTTTCCACTTTGCATAGGTGGACTGTTCCTTGCAGCAACCCAACTGTAAGGAGCCAACATGCTCAACTACATCTTCTGCGACCGCTACATCGTCATCCCGTTTGTCTGCCACGCCTTCGTTGAGCGTTGCCCTTTCGGCCATCGTTTCTGGGAAGTCGAGCAAAGTGACTACCCGCTGGGCCGGGAGTGGACAGTTCGCTTAGGGACGTGGCGTATCTACGTTACCCCGCGCCGGGTACTCCGCGCCCAAGAGGAGCGCCAAGCCACCGCCCGTCGCGACCTCCACCTCCGCGCCTCCCAGCGCCCCTGAGCGCGTCACTGAGGGGCTGTCCTGCCGGGTGGCCCCTCCCTCCCGAAAAATCCCGACAGCCCCCCTTGCCGGGGCCATATGGGGGGAGGCGGCGTCGCTAGCCCTTATCGGTAAGCCGCTCAGAAATTTGCGGTGTGAAACAAGGCCGGTCCAATCGGGGAAGCTGCGGGGACGTGTGGGGATCAGAAGTCCCCGTCGTCCTCGTAATATGCGAACTCATCGCCGAACTGGCCCCGGTATTCATCGAACAGGAAGCGCAGCCCTTGCCTGCCGAGCCTCTTGGCGACAACCGCCGCTGCCGCCTCAATCTGCTTTTCAGCCATGTCGCCCAGCGCCTTGCCGATCACCTTGTCCAGCTTCTCAGTCTTCGCCTCGATCACGTCCGCCCACTCCTCCGGTGTGTACTCCCTCCGCTCCCATCCCTTCAGCATTGCCATCGCCCGCTGCCAACGGCGCGGCAACTCGGCATCCGGGTCGATCTCCAGCAGCGCCTTCCGCGTCCGTCGCATCCGGGCAACGGTTGCGTCCTTCACCCCGGTCTCCCGCATGATGATGCGCTTGCTGTAGGCCGTGCGGTCAAGGCAGACGAGCGCCCACGCCGCGTCCGACTTCTCCGCTTGGGTGAGGTTCAGTCTGGCCTTGCCGTTCTCACGCAGGGCCAAGAGCCGCGCTTCGTCGAGGCTGCATTCGTGGATGCGAACAGGGACCTTCTTTGTCCAGCCCGCCTGCTCATACGCGGCAAGCCTGTGGTGTCCATCCACCACGACGAGGCCGCCCGCCTCATCACGCCAGAGGGTCAGCGGGTCGAGAGCCAAACCTCCCTTCGGCGTCTCAGCCAGGGCGTCAACGTGAAGGGGATCGACCACGAAATGCCGAAACTGAAACACGTCCGGCCTCTCTTCAATATCGCTGAGGCATACCTGTCGGGGCACCGCGCGGGCAGGTCTTTGATTTGTCACGGCTTTATGGTCCTCTGAAGTGATACGGATCGCTGAAACGGGGCCGGGTCTGCCAGTGTCATTGACACGTCCCTGAAGTGACACCCCCAGCAGGTCCCTTCAGCGACCGTGGGGAGACGCCTTCAGCCTGCTATGGCGACGTGTGGCGACCAGCCCGCCCGACCGGGCATCCAGACAACTGAAGCTCCCCGACAGCTTCCCGCCGTGGCTTCTCTCGATGGTGGAACCTAATCCTTCTCAGGCGAACCGAGGCGGACCCCGCCCGCGCCACCCGTCCAGCGCCTCCCGCGTAGGCTCAGAGGCTACAGCCCCGCAGATCAGCAGGACGCGATTCTCGGCCCGAGAGTAACCACGGGCGTGTGTGGGAGGTGTGTGTGGAAGGAAGTGAGAGGAGGTGAAGGAAGTGGTTTCTTATCAGTGGCTTATGCCGACCTGATAGAAGTGGCGGAGAGACAGGGATTCGAACCCTGGGTGGGCTCACACCCACAACGGTTTTCGAGACCGCCCCGTTCGACCGCTCCGGCACCTCTCCGCATCGGGGGTCGTCGTAGGGCGGGGATTTAGCCGCAGGCGATGGGCTGCGCAACCCCGATTTTCGTCGGCGCTGTCGGCGGGCGGGCGCCGCGGGGCGGGTGGGGGCGGCGCTCGGCGCTTGGCAGGGCCGGGCGGGGCGGGTAGGACTGGGGCAGCCGAATTCGGGGATGCCCATGCGCCTGTCCTTTCTTGCCCCCGCCCTTGCCGCCGTCGGCGTCTTCGTCGCCTCGCCCGTCGTCGCCAGCCAGACCGATGAGGTCATGGCCGTCCTGCGCCTGCCCGAGGTCTTCAGCATCCTGAGCGCCGAGGGCGAAAGCTATGGCGAGGAACTGGACGCCAACATGCTCGACGGGGCGGGGGGCGCGGCCTGGGCGGAAGCGGTGCGCCAGATCTATCAGCCCGACCGCCTTCTGCCGCAGTTCGAAACCGCGTTGCGCAAGGCCGTCGATGCCTCCGGCACCGATTTCACGCCGGTGCTGGATCGGTTCCGCTCTGACCTTGGCGTGCAGGCGACCTCGCTGGAAATCTCCGCCCGGCGCGCGATGCTTGACCCCGATGTGGAGGATGCGAGCCGCCTCACGCTCGAGGAGCTGCGCGCCGAAGAGGCGCCGCGCCTTGCGCTGATCGAGGAGTTCGTCAGCGTCAACAACCTGGTCGAGGATAACGTGATCAGCGGGCTCAACGCCAATCTCGCCTTCTATCAGGGTCTGCGCGACGCGGGCGCCATCGGGCCGGAGATGGGCGAGGGCGACATGCTGGCCGAGGTCTGGTCGCAGGAGGATGCGATCCGGGCCGAGACCGACACCTGGGTCAACGCCTATCTGACGATGGCCTACGCGCCCTTGTCCGATGACGATCTGCGCCGCTATACCGACATGACACGCGGGGCAGAGGCGCAGGCGCTGAATCGCGTGATTACAGAGGCTTACAATGCGGTCTTCATGGATGTCTCGCGCCAGCTGGGCCGCGCCGCGGGGGCGGTTCTGGCGGGGCAGGACCTGTAGCGCGGCAGGGGGGGCTGTCGCGCCGATGGGCGGTGAGCAATGAGGGGTGAGGCGGGCGTGACGGTGCGGCGGCGGGTCTTCTACATTCCCGGCTACGACCCCTTCCCGCCCCGCCGCTACCGCGAGCTTTACCGCAGCGAGGCGGCCGCGCAGGCGGCAATCGGCGGTTATGAGGTCGCGGTGACCGCCCGGCCCGGCGGCGACGGCTTTGGCTGGCGCGCGGAGGGTGTGATGGAAGGCGCGCGGGCCGCGGCGGAAATCGAGGTGCTGCTTTGGTCCGACATCGTTCAGCGCTCGATGCGGCAGGGGATCGTCGATACCTACCTGCAACTGGTGCGGACGGCGTGGCATTACGTCGGCTCGGGGGCGATCTTCCGGCTGGTGCGGCTGCGCAAGGGGCCTGCGATCGCGGCACTTTACCCGATCGCGATGCTTCTTGCGCAGCTTTGTGTCGGGTTGCTCGCGGGCGGGGCGGTTGCGGTG
>DAIOXI010000163.1:0-2813 GCA_036758045.1 Albidovulum sp. | reverse complement strand
GCTGCTGACGCTGGGCCATGTCGTGCCGATGGTCAGCTTCCTGCCCCGCGCGCAACGCTTGCGCGGCGATCTGGCCTATCTGTCGGCGCGCGGCGATCTGACCTGGGTCGATGTGACCGCACCGGGGGATGGCTGCACCTATGCGCTTTGCGATCCGGTCAAGGTCACGGGCGTCGCGCCCGTGGATCAGCGCTGGCCGCTGATCCTGTCGGCGGCGTTCACCCAAACGCTGAGCGCCGACAGGTGGAAAGCGCTGCGCTGGCGCTTTTTCCGGCTGCATTTCCAATATCTTTGCGCCTTCGACCGGCCGGGGGATTACGACTATTTCCGCATCACCGCCGGGCCGCTGACGCTGTCGCAGCGCTTTGCCGGGCGCCAGCCCTCGCGCGCTGTCATCACGCGCGCGCTGAATGCCTACAGGGATGTCGCATGATCCCGCCAAAACCCACGCCCCGGCCCGACAAGGTTTCTCTCTGGCAATACGTCCGGCTTTTCCGGCGTGACATCCTGTCGGCCCAGCCGGCGCGGCTTTACCGCGCCCGGATGGCCGAATTCCGCACGCCCTTCTTCCGCTCCTACCTTTGCAATGACCCCGACCTGATCGCGAAGGTCCTGACGGAACGCCCGGAGGATTTCCCCAAAAGCGACCGGGTGCGGGAGGGGCTCGCGCCGCTTCTCGGCCGGTCGGTCTTTGTCACCAACGGCGCGGAATGGGCAGCACAGCGGCGCATCATCGACCCGGCCTTCGCGCGCGGGCGCCTGCATGAGGCCTATCCGGCGATGCTGGCGGCGTCTCTTGCCGCGCGCGACCGGCTGCTGGCCAGAACCGGGCAGGAGGTTGAGGTTGAGGCCTTTGCCAGCCACGCCGCCGCCGACGTCATCTTCCGCACGCTCTTTTCGATCCCGATCGAGCATGACATCGCCCATCAGGTCTTTGCCGAGTTCCGCGCGTTCCAGCGCGCCCAACCGCTTTTGAACCTTGCCGCGCTGCTGCCGCTGCCGCGCTGGATGCCGCGTTTCGTACCGCGACAGGCGCGCAAATCCGCCGCCGTGATCCGGGGCCTGATCGCACGGCTGGTCGAAGACCGTCAGGCGGCGATCCGGGACGGTACCGCGCCCGACGATCTGGCGACCAAGATCATGACGACGCCGGACCCCGAAACCGGCCGCCCCTTCACGCCCGCCGAGATGGTCGATCAGGTGGCGATCTTCTTCCTCGCGGGGCATGAGACATCGGCCTCCGCCCTTGGCTGGGCGCTTTACCTTCTCGCCCGCGACACCGACGTTCAGGCGCGCGTTGCGGAGGAGGGCAGGGGCTTTCAGCCGGAGGCGGGCATTTCCGCCCTGTCGTCCCTGACCCTGACCCGCGATGTCTTTCGCGAGGCGCTGCGCCTTTATCCTCCCGTGCCGATGATGGTGCGCGAGACCATCCAAGCGGAACATTTCCGCGACCGCGCCATTCCCAGGGGCGCGCAGATCGTGCTGTCACCCTGGCATGTCCAGCGCCATGAACGGCTGTGGGACGATCCCGATGCCTTCGATCCCGACCGCTGGCGCAGCGAGGCCGGGCGGCAGTCGGCGCGCTGCGCCTATATGCCATTTTCCGCCGGTCCGCGTGTCTGTCCCGGCGCCGGTTTCGCGATGATCGAGGGGCCGCTGATGCTGGCCGTCCTGTTGCAAGCGGTGCAGATCTCGGTGCCGGAGGGCGCCGATCCGGTACCCGTAGCGCAGCTTACGGTGCGGTCAGAGGGCGGAATCCGCCTGAAAATCGGGCGGCGTGACGTGACGTCATTGTCGCAGAAGCAGAGAAATGGCGCGACTCCTGCAACCGGGAATTGATCGCGGATCGGAAACAGGCCACTTTTCAAGATGGGAAAAACGATTCGATTTTCCCGTAGCGAGTTTCGGCCGTTTTCCGCTCATATGGCAAAAGTCTGACAGGGTCGAAGCTGCTCTCGACCCGCAAGGTTCCTTTGGGGGGTGCCTGACCGATGAAAGTACTGGCTGTTTCCCAGTCGTCCCTTGGCGTGTCGATCTTTTCGCCGCCAAGCTTCCTGCGCATCGCGATCCCGTCCTGGCGGGCGATCGGGATTCAGGTTCGCCCCGGTGTTGGGGAGCAACCCGAATCCCTCTCGCGTGAGGAAATCCAGCGCCTGTTTCACGGCGATCTCGACCCTTGGGCGCGCAAGCGGCCGCCGTTGACCGACCGGGAAAAGCAGGAAAAATCGCTGGCCGACAAGATGCGCGCGGCGCTTTACCCCGATCCCGCGCCCCGTCACTGACCCGTCACTCATCGGCGCGCGCCCGGCCCTCGGCCGCGTCAAGCCGCGCCTGCAACCTCTCCAGCACGAACAGCCGTATCGCCGTGGCAAGCCCCGTGTCGGGGTCGCGCGCCGCGTCGATCTCGGCCGCCAGCGCGTTGAGCGGCCGGCCCTGATCCGCGGCGATCTGGCGAAAGGCGCGCCAGAACGGTGCTTCCAGCGACACGCTGGTGCGGTGGCCGTTCAAGGTCAGCGAATGCTTGGCCGGGCGGCTCACTCTGTCCCGCCATCGCGGCGATGGGCGTCCAGCCGCGCCGCCGCGCGGGTGTTGCGCGTCTCTTCCAGCGCCTTCAACGCCCTGGACCGCCCGTGGCGCGCCGCGTTTTCGTCCCCGGCCGCGCGCTTTTCGGCGCGCGCCCGGTTCTTGCGGACCTGCCGGAGATTGACGATCTCGGCCATCGCGCCGCGCAGCCCTTCGGCCCGATCATGTCCTCGGGCCGGACGATGCGGTCGAAGGTGTCGGCTTCGACAAGGCCAAGGGCGATCGCCTCT
>DAIOXI010000162.1:2811-7128 GCA_036758045.1 Albidovulum sp. | reverse complement strand
CCAGCGTGTCGTCTTCGCCCCCGCGCAGGAGAATCTGCGGTTGCAGGGATCGGGTGAGGCGCTGAAGCGCAGCTTCGGGATGCGGCCGCTGACGGCGGGCGATGTCGTCGCGACGGCCGGCCAGCAGCGCATCGACCAGTCCGTGGCCCTGCCACAGCCGGTGCGGGAGAGGGCATGACATTGCCGGGGCGATCGGTTCAGCCCTCGGCGCGGGGCAGCCTTCTGGCGGCGGCGCTGCTTTATGTCGTCGTGACCGCCTATGGGGTCGTGAACGACGGCTACCATTCCGACGACTGGCGCCACCTGACCGGCGCCTCGCCGCTTTGGGTGGCGGTGGAGGGGCGCTGGCTGCTGGACCTGATCTATCGCGATCTGCTGGGGGAGCGCTTCCTGCTGCCGGTGCAGTTGCTGCTGGCTTTCCCGTGCCTTTTCGGGGTGTCATGGCTTCTCGCGCGGCGCGCGGTGCCTGATGGGTATCAGGGCCCTGCCGCGCTGCTGATCTTCGGTCTCGGCGTCAACCACCCCTTCCTGTCGGACGCGCTGACCTTTGCCTCGAACGTCTTCGCCTATCCGCTGGCGCTTTTCCTCTCCGTCGCCGCCTTCGTGATTGTGGAGGAGAGCCGGGGCCGGTCCCTTGCCGCGCAGACGGGCTTGGCCGCTCTGGCGGCACTTGTCTTGTCCTTCAGCGTCGGCATCTACCAGACCTTTGCCGTCGCCGGGCTGATCGTGCCGGTGCTGGCGCTGATCCGGGCCGACCGGGTGCCTTTCGCTGCTGCGGCCCGGCTGGCGGGGATCGGGGCGGTGGTCTCCCTCGCCGCCATCGCGCTTTACCTTGCCGAATGGCGGCTTTACGCGGCGCTTCAGGGCGTGACCATCGCGTCCGAGAGGTTTCAGGCGGCGGGTGCGGCGGGGATGGCGGCGAAGGCCGCAGAGCTTCCGGGCCTGATCCGCAGCCTGCAGACCGGCACGCTCATGGCGCTGCCCTTCGTGCTGCGCGCGACCATGGGGCTCTTGTCGCTGGCCGCTCTCGCGTTCGGCGCCGTCGCCGCGCTCAGGATGCTGGCGGGGCAAGTGCCGGGCGGGCGCATCCTTGGCCCGCTGCGCGTCGGGCTGGGGGTGGCCCTTGCGCTTTTCGTCTTCCCGGTCCTCTTCTGGGTGGCCTATGAGGGCGACACCGTCCCCGCCCGCGCCTTCGGCTATTTCGGCTTCTGGGTCGCGGCCCTTCTGCTGGCCGCGCTGACCATGGCTGTCACCGGCGCGTCGCTGCGCATCGCCGGCATGAGCGCCGCGGCGTTGGCAGGCGTGATCTTCGCCCTGACCGCCAGCGCCTTCTGGTCCGCCACCGCGCGCTCCGGCCAGCGCGATATGGAACTGGCCCGCGCGATCCAGGCCCGCATCGCCACCCTGCCCGGCTATGACGGCGGCCCCTTCCGCCTTGTCGGCGGCGTCTCCAACCCCGATCTCGACTGGGGGACGCTGGCGAACTGGTCGAGCTTTCATGGCGGCAACCCGAGTATCGGCATCTTCCGCGAGCTTTACGGGCAGGACCATTACACCGCTTCGCTTCCCGCCAGCCCGCGCGCCTGCCACGCCTTTCCGGCGGACGGGTCGGCCTTTGTCCTGGACGGCATGGCCTATATCTGCCTGGAGGAGTTCCCCGCCTTCACGAACGATCTGCGCTGTGCCGCCCTGACCGGCGCGGCAGGGCAAAGCCTGTGCCTCGGCCCGAAGATCATGGTCCATTTCGGGCCCACCTGCCTGCCGACCGGGCCGGACGATCCCGCCCTGACCGTCGCCTTCCGCAGCGAAGGGCAACCTCACGCGCCCGAGCGCAATTTCAGCGTGGCAAGCTTTGCCGTGCCGCTTGAGGGGCGCTGCGCGACGTTGGCACTGGCCCCGGCCAGCCCAAGGCTCTCCACGCTTGAGGTCAGCTTGCGCGGGGTGGACGGCGCGCCGGTCTGGCGGCAGGACATCGCCGTCCCCGCCATGACCGCGCCGTAACTATTTCACCGACAACACACCCGGCGGATAGATCACCCCCTCCGGCCCCGGCCCGCCTTCGGCGGCAAGCGCCTTCAAAAGCGTATCGCCCAGAAGCCGCCCGGCCTCGCGAATATCCTCGTAGATACAGTCCACCTCGGGGTCGATCAGGCCAAGAAGGCTGGAGGAGACCTTGACGACCGCGTTGTAATCCCGCCCGCGCAAGAGGCCGCGCGGTTTCAGGCCCGCCGTGGCGGCAAGGAAGGTCAGTTCGCCGGGAAAGATGAACCCGTCGGGAACGTCGCTCAGCCCCTCGGCCCAGGCGCGGACGGTTTCGGGGGGCGAGTCGATCGACAGCCGCTCGGGGATGGTGACGGACAGCCCGCGTTCCTCCGCCGCGCGATGAACGCCCGCGTGAAGATGCCCGGCGAAGGTGTATTCCGCCGGCGGCAGGATGATGCAGAGCGACCGCGCGCCCAGATCGGCCAGCCGGATCGCCGCGTTATAGGCAAAGTCGCGGTTGTCGAAATCGACGAAGGGGTGGCGGGCCGACAGCGTCGTGCGGCCATGGCAGGCGAAGGGCACGCCCCGGTCCAGCAGGAAGCGGACCCGGCTGTCATCTTCCCGCGTGCGCGAAAAGATCAGCCCGTCGGCGAGGTTGTTGCGCACGATATGCAGGACCGGCGCAAGGCTGTCGGCGCCCGCGACCTGGGGAAAGACCGTCAGGTGATAGCCGGTCCCGGCCAGCGCCCCGGTCAGCCCCGCCAGCAATTCGTTGGTGAAGCCCAGTATCTCCTGATGCGGGTCGAGAATCAGGCTGATGACCTTGGTGCGCCCGGTGCGCAGGCGTTGTGCCGCACGGTCGGGGACATAGCCCAGCCGCTCGGCGGCCTCGGCCACGATCTGGCGCGTCGATTCGGCGATCTTGGGGTCCTTGGCCAGCGCCCGGCTGACGGTCGCGACCGCAAAGCCGGTATCGGCGGCCAGCGTGCGCAGGGTCGGCCGGGTCCGCGCGGTGCCTTCCTTCTCCCTGATGTCGCCTGCCACGCGCCCTCCCCTTGCCGCGAAACCGGGGCGATGATGCCCGCAGAAATCTTCGTCCCGCCATGCTATAATGCCGCGTTAGGGGACCGCAATAAAACGTTACAAAAATCTCTTGCCGCATCAAGGGAGATTTTGTAACGATTTAAAAAGCCATAAACCAATGGGAGGAAATCATGGCATTCGTTCGCAAGCTTGCCCTCGGCGGGGCTGTTGCCGCACTGATGGGCACGACCTCGGTCGCCTCTGCCACCGAACAGGTGGAAGTACTCCACTGGTGGACCTCGGGCGGTGAGGCCGCGGCCCTCAACGTCTTGAAGGAAGACCTGGCCAAGAAGGGCGTCGAATGGCTGGACATGCCGGTCGCCGGTGGCGGGGGGGAGGCGGCGATGACCGCGCTGCGCGCCCGCGTGACGGCGGGCAACCCGCCGACAGCCGTGCAGATGCTGGGCTTCGACATCAAGGACTGGGCCAAGGAAGGCGCGCTTGGCAACCTGGATGATGTCGCTGCGGCCGAAGGCTGGGACGCGGTGATCCCCGGCGCGCTTCAGGAGTTCTCCAAATATGACGGCCACTGGGTCGCCGCGCCCGTGAACGTCCATTCGACCAACTGGGTCTGGATCAACAAGGCCGCGCTGGACGCGACCGGGCTTGGCGTTCCCACCAACTGGGACGAGCTGGTCGCCGTTCTCGACAAGATGAAGGAAAACGGTATCACGCCGCTCGCGCATGGCGGTCAGGCCTGGCAGGACGCGACGATTTTCGACGCGGTCGTGCTGTCGATGGGCAATGACTTCTACAAGCGTTCGATGATCGACCTCGATCCGGCCGCGCTGAACAGCCCGGAAATGGTCGAGGTGTTCAACCGCATGGCCAAGCTGCGCTCCTATGTCGATGACAACTTCTCCGGCCGCGACTGGAACCTCGCCTCGGCGATGGTGATCAACAACGAGGCCGGCATGCAGATGATGGGCGACTGGGCCAAGGGCGAGTTCCTGAAGGCCGGCAAGGTGCCGGGCACCGATTTCGTCTGCATCCGCTTCCCCGGCACGCAGGGCTCCGTCACCTTCAACTCCGACCAGTTCGCGATGTTCAACGTGACCGCCCCGGAAGCCAAGGCCGCGCAGGCCAAGATGGCCTCCTCGGTCGAGGACCCGGCCTTCCAGTCGGCATTCAACGTCGTCAAGGGTTCCGTCCCTGCGCGCACCGATGTGCCTGACACCGCGTTCGACGACTGCGGCAAGAAGGGGATCGCCGACCTCGCCGAGGCGAATGCCAACGGCTCTCTCTTCGGCT
>DAIOXI010000162.1:0-2801 GCA_036758045.1 Albidovulum sp. | reverse complement strand
ATAGCAGGAACTGGATGCAGGCGTTCACCGCCCGCATGGCCACGCCGCCCCGGCGGCGATCAAGAACGCCGTCTATGACGTCGTGACCGCCCAGTTCAACGGCGAATACGACGCCGAGACGGCGGCGGCGGAACTGGCCAGCGCGGTCGCCGAGGCGCAATAAGCCCTCCTCCTGCGGGGCCTTCTCCCGGCCCCGCAGCCTGACCGGCCCCGGCACAAGGGGCCGGCACACCCTTCGGGAGGTAATGGGACATGATCGACCGCTTGCAGCAATGGCTGCCCCGGCTCGTGCTTGCGCCGAGCTTCATCGTCATCCTTCTCTTCGTCTACGGCTTCATCGCCTATACCGGCCTCTTGTCCTTTACCGACAGCAAGATGCTGGCGAGCTACGATTTCGTGGGGTTCGAGAATTACGCCAAGCTTTTCGGGCTGACGAACTGGAAGACGGCACTGGTGAACCTCGCGATCTTCGCGACGCTCTACATCGTCATCTGTTCCATCGTGGGCCTTCTGCTCGCGATCCTTCTGGACCAGAAGATCCGCGCCGAGGGCCTTTTGCGGCCGATCTACCTCTACCCCATGGCGCTCAGCTTCATCGTCACCGGGACGGCGTGGAAATGGTTTCTCGACCCCGGTATCGGGCTTGAGAACATCATGCATCTCTGGGGCTGGGAGAGTTTTTCCTTCACCTGGATCAAGGACCGCGATTTCGCCATCTATACGCTGGTGATCGCCGCTGTCTGGCAATCCTCGGGCTTTGTCATGGCGATGTTCCTGGCGGGCCTCAGGGGCGTGGATAACGAGATCATCCGCGCCGCCCAGATCGACGGGGCGACCGGCATCCGCATCTATACCCGGATCATCGTGCCGATGATGCGCCCCGTTTTCCTTTCGGCCTTCGTCGTGCTGATGCATCTGGCAATCAAGGTCTATGACCTCGTGATCGCGATGACCGGGGGCGGGCCGGGCCGGGCGACGGAAATGCCCGCGACCTTCATGTATTCCTACACCTTCACCCGCAACCAGCTGGGCATCGGCGCGACCTCGGCCGTCATCATGCTGATGATGATCTTCGCCATCATCGTTCCCTACGTCTACAGCGAGCTGTCCAGAGGAGGCCGGAGATGAGCGGCGGCGCCAGTCAGGATGTCGCGATCCGTGGCAACACGGTCACGCGCATCATCATCCATGTCGTACTGTTCCTGTTCGCGGTCTATTACCTGCTGCCGCTTTGGGTGATGCTCGTCAATTCGGTCAAGCCGCTGGACGAGATCCGCGGCGGCAACATGATCGCCGCGCCGCAAAGCTGGACGTTCGAGCCCTGGTTGCAGGCCTGGTCGCAGGCCCAGATCGGGGTGCAGGCGACGGGGCTGAAGCCCTATTTCCTGAACTCCATCATGATGGTGGTCCCCGCCGTCGCCATTTCCACCATCCTTGGCGCGCTGAACGGCTATGTCCTGACAAAGTGGCGTTTCAGGGGCGACGGGCTGGTCTTCGGGATGATCCTGCTGTCGTGCTTCATCCCGTTCCAGATCGTGCTGATCCCGATGGCGCGGGTGCTGGGGGTGCTGGGCCTTGCGGGCACCATTCCGGGGCTCATCCTTGTCCATGTCGTCTATGGGCTGGGCTTCACCACGCTTTTCTTCCGCAACTACTACGCCGCCTTCCCGACCGAGCTGATCCGGGCGGCGCAGATCGACGGGGCGGGGTTCTTCCGCATCTTCTTCCGCATCCTCCTGCCCTCCTCCGCACCGATCATCGTGGTGTCTGTCATCTGGCAGTTCACGAATATCTGGAACGATTTCCTCTTCGGGGCCTCGTTCTCGGACGTCGATTCGGTGCCGATGACGGTTGCCCTGAACAACCTCGTGAACTCCTCCACCGGCGTGAAGGAATACAACGTCCATTTCGCGGGCGCGATCCTTGCCGCCCTTCCCACCCTCATCGTCTACGTCCTGTCTGGCCGCTACTTCGTTCGCGGGCTGATGGCGGGCGCGGTCAAAGGATAAGTCATGGCCTCTCTGACCATTCGCAATCTCAGGAAGAACTACGGCGCGGTGGAGATCCTGAAAGGGATCGACATCGAGATCGAGGATGGCGGTTTCCTCGTCCTCGTCGGCCCGTCGGGCTGCGGCAAGTCCACGCTGCTCAACACCATAGCGGGGCTTGAGGACATTACGTCGGGCGACATCCTGATCGGCGACAAGTCCATCGCCGGGCTGCACCCGTCGAAGCGCGACATCGCCATGGTGTTTCAGTCCTACGCGCTTTACCCCAACATGACGGTGGCCAAGAACATCGCCTTCGGGATGGAGATGCGCGGTGTGGCCAAGGCCGAACGCGACAGGGCCGTGGCCGATGTGGCAGAGCTGTTGCAGATCTCCCAACTCCTCGACCGCAAGCCAAGCCAGTTGTCGGGCGGTCAGCGGCAGCGGGTGGCGATGGGCCGCGCGCTGGTCCGCGATCCGCAGGTGTTCCTGTTCGACGAACCCTTGTCGAACCTCGACGCCAAGCTGCGCGTGGACATGCGGACAGAGATCAAGCGCATGCATCTGCGCATGGCCACGACCACGGTCTATGTCACCCATGACCAGATCGAGGCCTTGACGCTGGCGACCAAGATCGCGGTGCTGAAGGACGGCGAATTGCAGCAGTTCGGCACCCCGGACGAGATTTACAACGATCCCGCCAATGTCTTCGTGGCCGAGTTCATGGGCTCGCCGTCGATGAACATGCTGACCGTGCCGGTGGAGGAGGATGCGCAGGGCCTGTTCCTGACCCTGACGCGGGCCGGGGGCGAC
>DAIOXI010000161.1:6213-7154 GCA_036758045.1 Albidovulum sp. | reverse complement strand
CGCTTGAGCCAGTGAAGCGGCTTTAGCGCGGGCAGGGTGAGGTTGATCCTGCCGCGCCGGAAGACCAGCATCCCCTTGTCCAGACTGTCCATGATACAGATCAGTTCCGCCGTGAAGGGGGTAGAGGGCGCCTTGCCCGCCAGCGCGTCGGCGATATTCGCGGCGGCGGCCTTGGCCTGAAGATCGGCCTGATGGGCCTGTTTCGGCAGCCATTCGGGACCGGGATAGGAGCCACTGTCCCCCGCGACCCAGACGCCCTCGCAGCCCTCCACCCGGCAAAGCGCGTCGGCGCGGATCATGCCGCCGGGCGACAGCGGCAGGTCGGTGTCGGCAAACCAGGGCAGGCCGGTCATGCCCGGTTGGAACAGGATCAGGTCGGCGGCGATCTCCCCCCCTTCGGTGACGACGCGGCCGGGGTCGATCCGCACCATCTTGTGGCCCAGATGGGTGTCGAAACCGCGCCGCTTCATCTCGGCCAGGATACCATCCACCGCCTTTTCACCCAGCCTTTGACCGGGCCGTGGCGACGGCGAGAAGAAGGTGATGCGGAACCGGTCGCGGCGGCCCTGCTTGCGCAAGAGCGTGTCGAGGATGAAGGCATATTCGAACATTGGCCCGCCGCGGATCGCGCCGGGTTCCTTCGGGTTGGTGGCCATGCCGATGGCGATGGCCCCGCCGTCAAGCTCCGCCAGCCGCGCTGTCATCGCCTCGGCCGAGGCGATGCCCTCGCAGGGGATGATGGCATTCTCGATCCCCGGCAGCTTGCGCAGGAAACGGCCCCCGGCGGCGATCAGGACATGTTCGGCGCTGATGACCTCGCCCGTGTCGGTCGTGATCTCCCGCCGTTCGGCGTTCAGGCCGGTGACGCTGGCGCGGAGGTGGCGGACCTGATGGCGGTCGAAGAAACGGGCAAGCGGCAGTTTCAGCGCCTCCCCCTTGCG
>DAIOXI010000161.1:3108-6203 GCA_036758045.1 Albidovulum sp. | reverse complement strand
AGATCGAGGAGGGCAGGTAATGCAGCGCGTCGCGCGGCGAGATGACGGTGATATAGGCCGCGACATGGCGCTTGCGAAGCTCGCGCACGGCGGTCAGCGCGGCAAAGCCCGATCCGATGATGGCGATATGGGGCATGGCGCGCTCCTCATTATATTCGGTAACGCGAATGTAAAGGCGGCGGCGGAGTCCGGCAAGCGGGCCGCGCTGTGGCGGAATGGCGCGGGGGTCAGTCCTTCGCGGTCCCGCCCTTGTCCAGCCGCTCGGCCTGCTTGCGCACAAGGGTGCGGCGCAGGTCGTGCATCGCCAGAAGCAGGGCGTTCGTCACCGCCGAAAGCTGGTCGTCCGTCGCCCGCGACTGCGCCCATTGCGCGGTCAGGTTCAGGTGATCGACGGTGCGCAGGATGTCATCGACCTCACGTTTGGCCAGAAGTGCCTGGCGTTCGGCCAGCCAGTCCCGGATTGCGGCCTGATCGGCCTCGGTCAATTGCCGGTCGCCCTGCGGCCTGACCTCTCCATTGCGGACATTGACGACGGCGATCGGCTCCATCTCGATCCGCTGCTGGCGGTTCTCGGTGTCGAGACGGAAGACCGCCGCCCCGTTTTCGCGGATGCGGAAGTAATAGTCGGGAAGAGTCAATGGCATGGCGGCTCCACCTCAATCCATCGCAGGACGGTATCAGTTCCGCGCCGGGCTGGCCAGATTGCCAAGGCCAGCCCGCCGGGTCACTTCAGCCCGGCGCAGAAACGCTGAATTCGCGAACAGGCCTCTTGCAGCGCTTCGTCCGAGGTGGCGTAGCTGACGCGGAAATTGGGGCTTAGGCCAAAGGCGGCGCCGAAGACGACGGCGACCCCGGTTTCCTCAAGCAGCGCCGTGGCGAAGGCTTCGTCGCTGTCGATCGTCGCCCCACCGGCCGAGGTCTTGCCGATACAGCCGGAAATGTCGGGATAGACATAGAAGGCGCCTTCGGGCCGCGGGCAGGTCAGCCCGTTGGCCTGATTCAGCATCGACACGACCAGATCGCGGCGGCGCTGAAAGGTCTTCTTGTTCTCGGCCAGAAACTCCTGCGGCCCGTTCAGCGCCTCGACCGCGGCATATTGCGCGATGGAGCAGGGGTTGGAGGTCGATTGCGACTGGATCGTCCCCATCGCCTTGATGAGTTCCACCGGACCCGCCGCATAGCCGATCCGCCAGCCGGTCATCGCATAGGCCTTCGAAACGCCGTTGCAGGTCAGCGTCCGGTCGTAAAGCCCCGGCTCGACCTGCGCCGGAGAGACGAATTCGAACTCGTCGAAGACGAGGTGCTCATACATGTCGTCCGACATCACCCAGACCTGCGGGTGTTTCATAAGAACATCCGTCAACGCCTTGAGTTCGCTGCGCGAATAACCCGCGCCCGTGGGGTTCGAAGGCGAATTGAAGATGAACCACTTGGTCTTTGGCGTGATCGCCGCCTCAAGCTGCGCGGGCGTCAGCTTGAAATTCGTGTCGATTCCGCATTCCACGGCGACGGGCGTCCCGCCCGCCAGCAGCACCATGTCGGGATAGCTGACCCAGTAGGGCGCCGGGATGATGACCTCGTCGCCGGGGTTCAGCGTCGCCATCAGCGCGTTATAAAGCGTCTGCTTGCCGCCGGTCCCGACCGTGATCTGGTTCGGCTGATACGTCAGCGCGTTTTCCCGCGCAAACTTGCGACAAATCGCCTCCTTCAGTTCCGGTATGCCGTCAACTGCGGTATACTTGGTCTTGCCCTCGTCAATGGCGCGCTTCGCGGCCGCCTTGATGTTGTCGGGCGTATCAAAGTCGGGTTCGCCGGCTCCGAGGCCGATGACGTCCTTGCCCGACGCCTTCAACTCGCGTGCCTTGTTGGTTGCCGCGATGGTCGGTGACGGTTTCACGCGGGCGAGCGTGTCGGAAAGGAACGGCATGGGGCGGAACTCCGGTTTGTAATTGCCGGGGTCATGTCTTAGTTTGCCGCCGAAACCCGTTCAAGCGACTTCGGAAAGGACACCCTCACGATGACGATTGAAACCAGCGCCGCCGCGGCTGTCGACTATGAAAACTGGTACAGCGAGGACAACGCGACCTTCGGCGACCGGCTGGCCGGTGCGCGCGAGGCGCTCGGCATGACGCAAAAGGAGCTCGCCGGGCGGATCGGTGTCAGGCTGAAAACCCTGCAACAATGGGAAGAGGACCAGAAAGAGCCGCGCGCCAACCGTCTTCAGATGCTGGCCGGGATGCTCAATGTCTCGCTCATGTGGCTGTTGACCGGCGAGGGCGCCGGGCTTTCGGCGCCGCTGGGCGAGGAGGGACGCAATGCCGAGGCCGAGGGGCTGATGGCCGAACTGCGCGAGATGCGGGCCACCATGGGCGCGCTTGCCGAACAGATGGGCCGGGTCGAGGCGCGGCTGCGTCTGGCCATGGCCCGCGAGGCCGCATGAGCGAGGCGCCCGACCAGCGGCTGAAACGCATGGCGATGCGCAGCTGGCGCCGCGGTACGAAGGAGATGGACCTGATCCTCGGCCCCTTCTCCGACGCCCGGCTGGGCGCTTTCGATGCCGCGGCGCTTGATCTTTACGACGCACTTCTGGCGGAGAACGATCAGGACCTTTACCCCTGGATCACCGGCGCGGCCCCCGCGCCGGAGCGGTTCCGGGCGCTGATTTCCGACATTTCGGCCTTTGCGCGGGCGCGGCTTTCGTAGCGCGCGCGTCCTTGCGGGCTTTTTAACCAAACCTTCGGCTTTCGCCGCCATTCTGCCCGAAATCGGAACGAGCGGGAGCGCGAGATGTCTTTTCATGGCACGATGGCCGGGACCCCGGATCGTGACCTGCACAGGTCCTATCTGGAAACGCTGGGCCTGATCGAACGGCTCCACCGCCTGCTTCTCGACGTGATCAAGGACGAATTCGAGCGGCTGGGAGAGATGGAGGTCAACTCCGTCCAGGCGCTCTTGCTGTTCAATATCGGTGAGAACGAGGTGACGGCGGGGGAACTGAAGTCGCGCGGCTACTATCAGGGGTCGAACGTCAGCTACAACCTCAAGAAGCTGGTGGACCTGGGCTATATGCACCATGAACGCAGCGCGATCGACCG
>DAIOXI010000161.1:1914-2926 GCA_036758045.1 Albidovulum sp. | reverse complement strand
CCGGGCGGCGGGATTTCGCCGACCTCCGACAAGGGCGATTGCCCGAACCCACGCGCCGCGCCAGAACGGTGGGGCCGGTGCGCAATGCCGGTGCCTTTTGGCGTTGACCGATGCGAACCGCCCTTCGCCCGCTTCTCACCGCGCTCTTCCTCTGCCTGCCTGCCGCCTGCGTTCAGGCCACGGGTGAGGCGGAGGTGACGCAGATGTCGCTATTGCCCGCGATGCGCTGGGACCACCGGCCAGAGGCAGAGCGCTGGACCACGGCGACGCTGGCCGCGCTGCGCAGCGAAGGCGCGGTGCTGGAAGCCACCGTTCCCGCCGATATCGACGCCTTTTGCCCCGGATATGAGGAGGCCGAGCCAAAGGACCGCCGCGCCTTCTGGGCCGGGTTCCTGTCGGCGCTGGCCAAGCATGAAAGCACCTGGAACCCCAAGGCCAGGGGCGGCGGCGGCAGGTGGATCGGCCTGATGCAGATCGCGCCGCAGACCGCGCGGGCCAATGACTGCGCGATCCCCGAGGGCAAGGGGCTGACCGACGGGGCGGCGAACCTTGCCTGCGCGGTGCGGATCGCGGCGAAACAGGTGGGCAATGACGGCGCCATCGTTTCGGACGGGTCGGGCGGCTGGCGCGGGGCGGCACGGGACTGGGCGCCGCTGCGCAGCGCCGAAAAACGCGCCGACGTGGCGGGCTGGACCAGCCGGCAGAGTTATTGCAACTGACCTCTCAGGCCAGAACGCGCACCCCGCGCAGGCCGAATTCACGGATGATCTGCTGAAATTCCAGCTTTTCGGCCCCCGGCAGCGGCAGGATCTCCCCCGTTCCCATGTTCAGGAAACAGGCCGTCGCGCCCTTGTCGGTGCGGCAGACCGTGACGCTGTCCACCTCGCGCAACTGGATCACGTCGACGCCGCGCGGGCGGTGGGGGCTACCGCCCGCGCGGCGGGGGCGGGGGGCAGGTGGGGGGGGGGGGCAGCGGGGCGGTGAGGCGCGCCGGCAAGGGGGCGGCGGGCGG
>DAIOXI010000161.1:0-1904 GCA_036758045.1 Albidovulum sp. | reverse complement strand
GCCGACGCACCACCAGCGCGACATAGACCAGCGCCAGCGCGATCACCAGTTGCCCGAGGTCGAGCGTGATGCAGAGATAGACGACGGCCATCGCAAGGCCGAGCGCGATATAAGTGCCAGGCCGTCTGGCCTGACTGCGATAGCCAAAGCTTTCGGTATTCATGGTTCAGCCCTTTCCACCCGGCACCAGATTACGCGCCGCGCCCGGCCCCGTCGAATGCGGGGTGGGCTTTGGTGCGCGGGGCGAAACGATCCGGTCGCCCGGTGCGCATTGATGGCACCCGGCCCTCAATGTGCGGGGCGGGGGACAATCAGGGGGCGAGTGGCCCCGGAATCGCCCCGCTGTCAGGCCGCCCCGGCGCCCAGGATACGGCCCACCATCTCGCCCGTATTGCGCGACAGGCCCGGCTGCCCGGCGATGCGCTCCAGCTCAACCCGGATCAGGGCCTGCCGGTCGGCGTCATAGCGGCCCCAGGTCTCGAACGCCGTGGTCATGCGGGCGGTGGTCTGCGGGTTGACCGGGTCAAGGCGCAGCAGCCAGTCGGCGTAAAAGCGATAGCCTTCGCCCGAGGCGTCATGGAAGCCCGCGTGATTGGCCGCCAGCCCGCCCAGAAGCGCGCGGAAGCGGTTGGGGTTCTTCCAGTCGAAATCGGGATGCGCCGCCAGCTTTCGCGCGCATTCCGGGGCGCGGGCCGGGTCGCCATGCAGCATCTGGAGCATGAACCACTTGTCGATCACAAGGCGGTTCCCGTGCCAGCGGTCGTGAAAGGCGCCAACCGCCGCCTCGCCGCGCCCGGCATCCAGAAGCGCCGCCAGCGCGCCCGCGCTTTCGGTCATGTTGTCGGCGCTGGCGAACAGCGCCGCCGCCCTGTCGCCGCCGTCGATCCGGTTGAGGAAGGCAAGGCAGGCCAGCCTTAGCGCCCGCCGCCCCGCCGGACCGGCATCGGGCGAGAAGGGCGCGGAGGAGGCGAGCGCGTCATAGGTGGCCGAAAGCGCCGCGGCATTCGCTTCGGCAATCGCGCGGGCGAGCGCCTCGCGCCCGGCATGGATGGCGGCGGGGTCGGGGACGCAGCCCGCATCGGCCAGCGTCTGCGCCAGATCGTCCTCGCCCGGAAGCCGCAGGCAGAGCGCGCGGAAGGCGGGGTCGAGCGTTTCGTCGCGCAGAACCGCGCCCATCGCCTCGACCAGGCGCGTCGAGGGCGCGCGCCCCTCGGCGATCATCCCGGTCAGCACATCCCTGGCCAGCGCGCGGCCCGCCTCCCACTTGTTGAACGGGTCGGTGTCATGGGCCAGCAGGAAGGCGCGCTCCGCCTGATCGGTCTTACGCTCCAGCATGACGGGGGCGGAAAAACCCCGCAGGATCGAGGGGATAGGCCGCGCCGCCAGCCCCTTGAACCGGAAGCTTTGCGAGGTTTCGGTCATCTCAAGGACCGTGGTCGGCACCACCTCATCCCCGTTGGGGTTCAAAAGCCCGACGGCAATCGGGATCACGCGCGGGGGTTTCCGGTCCTGCCCCGGCGTCGGTGCGGTCTTTTGCGTGAAGGTCAGCGTATAGGTGCCGTCCGACCAGGCTTCTGAGACATGCAAGTGCGGCGTTCCGGCATCGGTGTACCAGCGCTTGAACTGCGACAGGTCACGGCCAGTCGCATCCTCGAACACCTTCAGCCAGTCCTCGATGGTCGCCGCGTCGCCGTCATGGCGGTCGAAATAGAGGGCCAGCGCGCTGGCGTAGCCCTCATCCCCCACCAGACGCTTCAGCATCCCGATGACCTCGGCGCCCTTCTCATAGACCGTCGCGGTGTAGAAGTTGTTGATCTCGATATAGCTCTCGGGGCGGACGGGATGGGCGAGCGGCCCCTGATCCTCGGGGAACTGGCGCGCGCGCAGGGCCTTGACATCATTGA
>DAIOXI010000160.1:6223-7182 GCA_036758045.1 Albidovulum sp. | reverse complement strand
GATCTGGGTCGTGGTCTTCGGGCTGGTCCGGTTCGTGCAGGGCACGCGTGCCGCCAGGCCGCGAGCAGCACAAAGACCGGCACGACCGCGGCGTAAAGCGCCGCCGGGGCGCGGAACCAGCGCTCGGCATAGTCGGGGTTCTGCAACGGCGTGAAGATGCTGACGAGGCCGAGGAACATCAACGTGGCGCCCGCCAGCCGCAGCGCCAGCTTGCGCATATGCGCCTGCACCCGCCCCTCCAGCACAAGGTTGATCCAGGTCGCGCCCAGAAGCGCGTAGCCGACCGGCACGGCAATGCCGGTCAGGATCGAAAAGGGCGTCAGCCAGTCCCACCAGCCCCCCGCATAGGCGCGGTCCACGACCGTGATCCCCTGGACCAGCGCGCCCAGGGCGATACCCTGCATCACCGCCGCCACCAGCGAGCCGCCGAAGAAGGAATAATCCCAGACCCGCTTCCACCGCTGCGTCTGCCAGCGGTATTCGAAGGCCACGCCGCGAAAGACCAGCGCCAGAAGCATGAGGATGATCGGGATGTAGAGCGCCGGCATCACGACCGAATAGGCCAGCGGGAAGACGGCGAACAGCCCGCCGCCGCCAAGGACAAGCCAGGTTTCATTGCCGTCCCAGACCGGCGCGATCGAATTCATCATCTGGTTCCGCTCATCCTCATCCGCCGCGAGCGGGAAGAGGATGCCGACGCCCAGATCGAACCCGTCGAGCATGACATAGATCAGCACCGAAAGCGCGATGAGGCCCGCCCAGATGAAGGAAAGCTCAAGCCCGAACATCCCTCAGCCCTCCAGATGCTTGGTGGTGGTGACGCGGCCCGCGATCGCGGTCATGTCCTGTGACGGCGCCACGCCGCCCTGCGCTGCGCCCGTTGCGGGCGGTTTGCCCATCAGCCGGAGCAGGTAGAAGACACCCGCACCGAAGACAAAGGCATAGACCACGACAAAGGC
>DAIOXI010000160.1:0-6213 GCA_036758045.1 Albidovulum sp. | reverse complement strand
CGCAGCGACAGGCGTAATCCCGGCGGATCGGATCGGCATTCCGTCGAGCGCGGCTTCATGCGCCTCGGGCGCCTTTTTCATGAGGCTGAGCAGGTACCAGATGCCCATGCCGAACACCGCGAAATAGACGATGACAAAGGCGATCAACGACCCACCGACCGCCGATGCCTGGAGTGGCGAAGCACTGGCGACGGTGCGCAACAGCCCGTAGACCGTCCAGGGCTGGCGCCCGACCTCGGTCGTGATCCAGCCCGCGATCACCGCAAGGAACCCCGCCGGTCCCATGACGACGGCCGCGCGATGCAGCCAGGGGCTGTGATAAAGAAACCCGCGCCAGCGCGCCCAGCCCGCCCAAAGGCCAAGGCCGAGCATCGCGAAACCAAGCCCCACCATGACCCGGAAGGACCAGAAGACGATGGCGACCGGCGGAATATCCTTGTCCGGCACACCTTCGAGCGACGGCACCGTGCCGGTCAGCGAATGGGTCAGGATCAGGCTGCCAAGCTTCGGCACCTTCAGAGCGTAATGCACCGTGCGCGCCGCCTGATCGGGCCAGCCGAACAGGAGCAGCGGCATCCCGCCGTCCTCGCTTTGAAAATGCGCCTCGATGGCGGCCAGCTTCACCGGCTGGTGTTCCAGCGTGTTCAGCCCGTGCTGGTCGCCCGCGAGGATCTGCAGCGGCGCGACAAGGATCAGCATCCACATCGCCATCGAGAACATGCGCCTGACCGCAAGGGTCTGCGCATCGCGCAGAAGCAGGTATCCGGCCGACGCGCCGACCACCAGCGCGGTCGTGAGATAGGCGGCAAGGACCATGTGGACGAGGCGGTAGGGGAAGGACGGGTTGAAGACGATCGCCCACCAGTGCTCTGGCACGAACTGGCCGTTCGGCGCGATGGAGAAACCCGCCGGTGTCTGCATCCAGCTGTTCACCGCCAGAATCCAGGTCGCCGAGATCAGCGTGCCGCCCGCGACCATCAGCGTCGCCACCATGTGCAACCCGTCGCCGACCCGCTCACGGCCGAACAGCATGATGCCGAGGAAGCCCGCCTCCAGAAAGAACGCCGTCAGCACCTCATATCCCATCAGCGGCCCGACCACCGGCCCCGCCCTGTCGGAAAACACGGCCCAGTTGGTGCCGAACTGATAGGACATGACGATGCCCGAAACGACGCCCATCCCGAAGGCGACCGCGAAGATCTTCTTCCAGTGCTCGAAGAGCGTCCGGTAGCTCGCCTCACGGGTCCAGAGCCAGAGTGCGTTCAAGACCGCAAGATAGCTCGCCAGCCCGATCGACAGCGCCGGAAAGACGATGTGAAACGAAACGGTGAACGCGAATTGCCACCGCGCAAGAAGTTCGGCGGTCATGTCCCGATCCCTGGTCGCCCGCGCTCGTTTTTGTAATGTAGGATCGGGGAGCAAGGGTCAAAAGGTGGCAATGCGTCGCAGCGCCGCCCCGCCCGTCAGATCCCGCGCGCGCGCAGCCACAGCGCGGCGGCGAAGGCGCAAAGCGTCAGGGACAGCGTGACCGACAGGAAGAACGTCACGCCCCCGCCCCGATCAGCACCGCCCCGAAGACGGGCGCGATGGCCGAGGCGCCGAGCGGCGCGATGGCCAGCGTGCCGCTGATCGCCCCGAAATTCCCAAACCCCGGCACCTCCACCCCAAGGCCGAGTGAGGGGCCAGGCCCAAGCTCCGCCCGGCTCCACGCTGTTCCGGCCTCAAGCGCCAGAAGAATGGCGCCGAAGGCAAACGGCAGCGTCGCGAAGCCCAGCGTCTGACCGATGGCAAGCAGCCAGACACCGAGGCGTTCGTGACGATCCACGGTTCAGAGCCCGTAAAGGGTCAGGAACTTCTCTTCGAGGTAGTCGAGCAGCGGTTCTTCGGTCACCTCGAACCCGCAGGCGCTCTCAACCGTGCGCAACGGATCGCGCAGGGCGCCGAAATGCTGAAGATGCTCGCGCAGCCAGCCGGTCGCGGGGCGGGCATCGCCCTTGGCGAGGCTTTCGTCCAGATCGGGCAGCTCGGCCCGGATCGCCCGGTACAGGCAGCCCGCATAGACATTGCCAAGCGCATAGGTCGGGAAATAGCCGAACAGGCCCACTGACCAGTGGACATCCTGCAACATGCCATGCGCGGGCCGGTCCACGGCGACGCCGAAATCGGCCTTGAAGCGGTCGTTCCAGGCGCCTTCCAGCTCCCCCGGCGTCAGGTCGCCGGAGATCAGGCGGCGCTCCAGATCGAAGCGCATCATGATGTGGAGGTTATACTGCACCTCATCCGATTCGGTGCGGATATAGCCTGGTGTGACGCGGTTGACGGCGGCGTGGAAGGCGTCGGCATCCTTGGCACCCGCCATGCCGAAAGCATCCTTCATCTGGCCGAAGATCCAGCCGGTAAAGGCGCGGCTGCGGCCAAGCTGGTTTTCGTAGATCCGGCTCTGGCTCTCATGCACACCCATCGACGCGCCGCGCCCGATGGGGGTGAAGAGATAGTCGGCGTCCACGGCCTGCTCATAGGTCGCATGGCCGACCTCATGGATCGTGGAATAGAGGCAGTTCAGCGGCTCCGCCTCCACCACCCGCGTGGTGATGCGCACGTCATTGCCGGAGCCGGAGGAAAACGGGTGAACCGCAAGGTCAAGCCGCCCGCGCGTCCAGTCATAGCCGAAGGCCCCGGCGAGCTTTCGCGCCAGCGTCAGTTGCCCCTCGCGCGGGAAGCTTCCCGACAGCGCCGCGGGCTGGCGTTGCGCGCCCAGCACCGCCTCGCGCAGCGCGACAAGGCGCGGGCGCATCCGGTCGAAGATCGCGGCAATCCCCGCCGCCGTGGCGCCGGGTTCGTAATCGTCCAGAAGCGCGTCATAGGCGTCGCCCCTGCCGAACCCCGCCGCCGCCAGCGCCAGACCCTTTTCGCGGGTCAGGCGGATCACGTCGGAGAGGACGGGCAGGAAATGCGCGACATCGTCCCTTGCTCGCGCCTCGGCCCAGACGCCCTGCGCGACGCTTGTCACCCGCGCGAGTTCGGCGGCAAGGCGCACCGGCACGGCGGCGCTGCGGTCGAAATCGCGGCGGATCAGCTCCAGCATGCGCGCGCCTGCCGGGCCGGGGGCGGTGGCGCCGGCAAGCCAGTCGGCCAGACGCGGATCGGTGCGGCGGCCATGCAGCATCGTCTCCATCGCGGCGGTTTCCTCGCCCCGCTGATGGGCGGCGCCGCGCGGCATCATGGTTTCCTGATCCCAGCCAAGCCGTCCCGCGACCTGCGCCAGCGCCTCCGTCTCGCGCTGGAACGCCATCAGGCTCTCGAAATCGGTCATGCGCGGCCCCTTACGGATTGAACGACGGGATAGGCGGCCCGGTGGCGCGCCCGCAGGATCAGGACCCAGAGGATGACCGCGCCAAGCTGGTGGATCAGCCCCAGATGCAGCGGCGCGGAATAAAGCACGGTGACGATGCCAAGGACGACCTGCCCGAAGGCCATCGCGGCCATCCAGTCAAAGGCGGTCTTCGTCACGGCATGCGCCGACCGCCGCCCCCGCGACCAGACGAAGAGCGTGGCAAGGAAGAGAATATAGCCCAGCATCCGGTGGCTGAACTGCACAAGGCCGGGATTTTCGAAGAAGGCCAGGATCGCAGGCCCGCCATCGGGCAGGTAGAAGGGATCGGCGGGGACGAAACTGTCGCCCATCAGCGGCCAGGTCGGAAAGGCCCGGCCCGCGTCGATGCCCGCGACCAGCGCGCCGAGGAGGATTTGCAGGAAGCTCAGCGCGGCCAGCACCGTCGCCCAGGCGACCAGCGCCCCCTCGCGCAAGCGGCGCGCCTGCAACAGCGCGGCCTCGCTCCGCGTGAGCGACAGCATGTACCAGGCGATGAGGCCGAGGATCGCGAAGGCAAGGCCCAGATGGATCGCCAGCCGGTAGGAGGCGACATCGACCATCCGGCCGCTCAGGCCCGAGGAGACCATCCACCAGCCGACCGCCCCCTGCGCCCCGCCAAGAAGCCCGAGGCCAAGAAGCCGCCCCGCCCAGCCCGGCGGCATCCTGCGCGCGATGAGAAGGCCAAGGAAACCCGCCGCCCAGACAAGGCCGATCACCCGGCCCAACTGGCGATGGCCCCATTCCCACCAATAGATCGACCTGAACCCGTCAAGCGTCATCTGGCTGTTCTGCAACTGGAATTCCGGGCTTTGGCGGTATTTCTCGAACTCCGCCTGCCAGTCGGCATCGCTCATCGGCGGCAGCGCGCCGGTGACCGGGCGCCATTCGGTGATGGACAGGCCGCTATCGGTCAGCCGCGTCAGCCCGCCGACCGCGATCATGGCGACGACAAGGGCGAAAAGCACGGCGAGCCAGATCCTGACCGCGCCCCGCGCGCCGCCACGGCCACGGTCGATCATGCCGCCCTGCGGCGCCTCGGCGCGCTTCGTATCCTGCCCGACCTCTTCGAAGATGCTGCGCTTGCCGGCCATCTGCCCCTCTCCGTTCCCGCGCGGCGGACACTAGGCGGGGCGCGGTCCGGCTTCAAGGGGCCGGGCGTGTGTGGCAACGGCCGGGGGGTTCACCCCGTCGTCCATTGGTTCTCGAACCAATGGCGCACCAATGGACGACCCCCCGAGAGTATTTCCGACAACGAAGAAGGGCGGTCAGTCGGGCCTGCGGCGCAGGATCTGGCGCAGGATGCCGTGCAGGACCTGGACATCGGCGCGGGTCAGCGGCATCCGGCTCCAGAGGTTGCGCAGGTTCAGCTTCATCCCCTCGGCCTTGGTCTCGGGGAAGAAGAAGCCCGCCGCCTCCAGACGCTCTTCGTAGTGATCGCCCAGTTTCTCGATCTCGATGGCCGTGGCGCGTTCGGTGCCGGCAAGGGCCAGCACCTCGGGCGGGGTATCGTCACCCTGGCGGCGCCACTCATAGGCGCAAAGCAGCACCGCCTGGGCGAGGTTCAGCGAAGGGAAATCGGGGTTCACCGGCACCGAAATGAGCGCATTGGCGCGCGACAGGTCGTCATTTTCCAGCCCCGCGCGTTCGGGGCCGAAGAGGACCGCGACCTTCTGGCCCGAGGCCATCAGCGCCCGGGCATGCGCCATCGCCCGTTCGGGTGTCATCACCGGCTTGGTCAGGTCGCGGGTCCGGGCGGTGGTGGCGAAGACATAGGCGCAGTCGTGGATCGCTTCGGGCACCGTCTCAAAGAGGCCCGCATGGTCGAGCACCCGCCCCGCCGCGCCGGAGGCCATGGCGACCGCGCGCGGGTTGGGCCAGCCGTCGCGCGGGTCGATCAGGCGCATGTGGGAAAGGCCGAAATTCAGCATCGCGCGGGCGGCGGCGCCGATATTCTCGCCCATCTGCGGGCGGACGAGGATGAAGGCGGGCTGGCGGTCGGTCATCGGCGTTCCCTGAAGCTTCGGCGCCTGATACGCTTTGCGCACCGCTATCGCAACCAAGGGGGACCGATGGCCTATGACGAAGGGCTGGCGCAGATCCTGCGCGACGATCTGGGCGGAGAGCCTTTCCGCGAACGGAAGATGTTCGGCGGGCTTTGCTTTCTGATCGCGGGGAACATGGTGGCAGGCGTCTATTCCGGCGGGGGCATGTTCCGGGTGGCCAGGGCGGACCGCGCGGCGGCGCTTTGCGTGCCGGGGGCGGAGCCGATACGCATGGGCTCGCGGGTCATGGGCGGGATGGTCGGCCTGCCGCCCGAGGCGATGGCCGACGACGCGGCGCGCGGCCGGCTCATGGCGCTGGCGCTGGCCCATGTGCGGGGCCTGCCGCCGAAGTAGCCAAGCGCCGAAATCTCGGGTAAGCCACCGCAACCCTGAAGGAGTCGCCGATGGCCGCCGAAGACCGCCCGCAGCTTTACCTCATCACGCCGCCCGCGCCGGATATGGAGGTCTTTCCCGACCTCCTCGGCGCGGTCCTTGACGCGGCAGAGATCGCCTGCATCCGCCTTGCGCTGGCGGGGTCGGACGAGCGTGCGCTGGGCCGCGCCGCCGATGGCTTGCGCGCGGTGGCGCATGAACGCGACGTCGCGGTGGTGATCGAGGCCCATGTCGGCCTTGCCGAACGCCACGGGCTTGACGGCGTTCACCTGACGGGCGGCGCGAAATCGGTGCGCGACGCGCGCAAGCTGCTGGGGCCGGACGCCATCGTCGGCGCCTTCTGCGGCACCTCGCGCCATGACGGCATGCACGCGGGCGAGGCCGGGGCGGAATACGTCGCCTTCG
>DAIOXI010000159.1:5859-7190 GCA_036758045.1 Albidovulum sp. | reverse complement strand
ATCAGTTGGGCTAAGACGACATCAGGCAGGTGAGGGAGAGACGGATGCGGCCGAGGCTGACTCTGGGCAAGATAACGCTTGGTGCGGTGCTGTTGCTGACGCTTTCGGCCTGCGGCGGCATGTCCGGCGGCAATGAGAAAGAGCCGCGCCTGATGAATGCGCGCAGCCAGACGCGCAGCCCAGACGAATTCGCCGTGGTTCCGACCAAGCCCTTGCAGATGCCCGAGGATCTGGCGCAGCTTCCGTTGCCAACACCCGGCGGGGCCAATATCACCGACCCGACGCCCGAGGCCGACGCGATCGCGGCGCTGGGCGGCAATCCGGCGGCGCTGGGCCAGCAGACCATCGCGGCGGCCAGCACGACGCTGGTCAACTATACCGGCCGCTACGGGCGCTCGGCCGGCATCCGTCAGACGCTGGCGGCCGAAGACCTGCAATGGCGGCGCGACCATGACGGGCGACTGCTGGAGCGGCTTTTCAACACCAATGTCTATTACCGCGCCTATGCGGGCATGTCGCTTGACCAGTATGCCGAGCTCGAATACTGGCGCGCGCGTGGTGTGAAGAACGTGGGCGCCCCGCCCAAGGGGCTGAAGAAGGCGAAGAAGTAGAGATCACCTCTGCGTCAGCCCGCGCGCCTTTGACTTGACGCTTGCCCCTCGGCCGCTACCAATGCGCCCATCCTGATGGGAGTAAGGCATGTTCCTGCGTATTCTGCGTCCCCTTGCGCTTGCTGCGGCCTTCGCAAGCCCCGCCGCAGCGGGCGAGGTCACGTCCTTTGACCTCGATAACGGGCTTCAGGTCGTCGTGATCGAAGATCATCGCGCGCCGGTCGTCGTTCAGATGGTCTGGTACCGGGCCGGGGCCGCCGACGAAAAGCCGGGCGTCTCGGGCGTGGCGCATTTTCTGGAACACCTGATGTTCAAGGGGACGGATACCGTTCCCTCGGGAGAGTTCTCGAAGATCGTCGCGGCCAATGGCGGGTCGGACAACGCCTTCACCTCATGGGATTTCACCGCCTATTACCAGCGTATCGCCGCGGACCGGCTGGAACTGGTGATGAAGATGGAGGCGGACCGGATGCGCCACCTCAAACTGTCGGAAGACGACTGGCAGACATAGCGCGAAGTCGTCATCGAGGAACGCAACCAGCGTACCGACAGCGATCCGGGTGCCATCTTCGGCGAACAGAAGCAGGCGGCGCAGTACCTCAACCACCCCTATGGCACGCCGATCATCGGCTGGCGGCAGGAGATGGAGAAGCTGACCCGGCAGGACGCGCTGGACTGGTACAAGACCTATTATGCGCCCAATGACGCGGTGCTGATTAT
>DAIOXI010000159.1:0-5849 GCA_036758045.1 Albidovulum sp. | reverse complement strand
CGACGTGACGCCGGATGAGGTGAAGACACTGGCCGAGAAATACTATGGCCCGCTGGCGCCGACGCCGGGGATCGGCCCGCGCGTGCGGCCGCAGGAACCCGTCCAACGGGCCGAGCGGCGGTTGAGCTACAAGGACCCGCGCGTCGCGCAGCCCTATCTGACGCGCAGCTATCTGGCCCCCGAACGAGATCCGGGTGACCAGAAGACAGCGGCGGCGCTGACGATCCTTGCCGCAGCGCTGGGCGGCAGCCCGCAGACATCTATCCTGGCCAAACGGCTTCAGTTCGACAGCAAGATCGCGCTTTACACCGCCGCAGGCTATGACGGCCTGTCCTATGACGACACGACCTTCAGCCTTGTCGTCGTGCCCGCGCCGGGTATCGGGATGGCCGAGGCCGAAAAAGCGATGGATGGGGTTCTGGACGATGTGGCGCAGAACGGCATCGACGCGGAGCAGTTCGCGCGGATCAAGACCCAGATCCGCGCTGACAACATCTATGCCGAGGACAGCGTGATGGGTCTGGCCAGACGCTATGGTGAGGCGCTGACCACCGGGCTGACGATCAAGGACGTGCAGGACTGGCCCGCCGTTCTGGATGCCGTCACCGTGGATGAGGTGCAGCAAGCCGCGCGCGACGTGCTGGACAGGCGCCATGCGGTGACCGGTTGGATGATGCCCGAAAGCGCGGGCGATGACACGACGGAGTTGATGCAATGATCCGCGCCCTTCTGACGGCGGCCGTTGTCCTCATGACCGCGCTGCCCGCCCATGCGGCGGTGAAGATACAGGAGATTACCTCGCCCGGCGGTATCCGGGCCTGGCTGGTAGAAGAGCATTCGCTGCCCTTCACCGCTTTGGAACTGCGGTTTGAGGGCGGGGCGAGTCTTGATGCGCCGGGCAAGCGCGGGGCGACCACGCTGATGACCTCCACCCTTGAGGAAGGGGCGGGCGATCTGGATTCGCAGGGCTTCGCCGCGGCGCGTGAAGCGCTGGCGGCCGATATTTCCTTCGACGCGGGCGATGATGCGGTCTCCGTGTCGGCGCAGATGCTGACCGAGAACCGTGATCAGGTAGTCGCGCTTCTGAAATCCGCGCTGACAGAGCCGCGCTTCGATCAGGATGCGATCGACCGGGTGCGGGCGCAGATCGGCTCGCTCATCCGGCAGGACGAAACCGATCCGGGGCGCATCTCCAGCCGCACCCTCGACCATCTTGCCTTTGGCGATCATCCCTATGGCACGGTGCGCAACGGCACGCTGGAAAGCCTCGCCGCGCTGACCCGTGCCGACCTGATTGCCGCCAAGGACGCGGTTCTGGCGCGCGACCGGGTGTCGGTCGCGGCGGTTGGCGACATCACGCCCGAGGCGCTGGGCAGGCTGCTCGACGAGGTGCTTGGGCCGCTGCCCGCCCAGGGGGCGCCGATGCCACCCTACGTCACCCCGGACCTGACAGGGGGCGTCACCGTCGTCGATTTCGACAGCCCGCAATCGGTGGTGAATTTCGGCCAGCCGGGGATCAAGCGCGACGACCCGGATTTCTTCGCCGCCTATGTGCTGAACCAGATCATCGGCGGGCAGGGCTTTTCCGCCCGGCTGATGGACGAGGTGCGCGAAAAGCGCGGGCTGACCTACGGGATCGGGACCTTCCTGATGCCGCTGAACCTGGCCGAGACCTGGCAGGGCACGTTTTCGTCGGCGAACGAAAAGGTGGCCGAGGCGATCGGCGTCGTGCAGCAGGTCTGGGCCGACGTGGCGGCCAACGGCGTGACGCAGGCTGAGCTGGATGCTGCCAAGACCTATCTGACCGGATCCTTCCCGCTGCGCTTCGACGGCAATGACCAGATAGCCGGTATCCTCGTCGGCCTGATGGCCGAGGGGCTGCCCGCCTCCTATGTCAACGACCGCAACGGCTATATCGAGGCGGTGACGCTGGACGATGTGAAGCGGGTGGCCGGGCGTCTGATGGTGCCGGGGGGCTTGCGTTTCGTGGTCGTGGGCAAGCCCGTCGGACTTCAGACGACGAACTGACGCAAAGCCTTCGCCGGGCATGGCCGAATCTGCCGGAACCTGCTAATTCTGGTAGGATGAACGCCGAAAGCCCCAATATACTGCCTGATCGCCCTGTCATTCGGCAGCTGGATGAGGCCGCCGTCAACCGCATCGCTGCGGGTGAGGTGGTCGAACGTCCGGCCTCTGCCGTGAAGGAACTGGTCGAAAACGCGCTGGATGCCGGGGCGCGGCGGATCGAGGTTTCCTATGCCGATGGCGGCAAGACGCTGATCCGCGTGGCCGATGACGGCTGCGGTATGGTGGCAGAAGACTTGCCGCTGGCGCTGGCGCTGGCGCGTCACGCGACATCCAAGATCGACGGATCGGACCTGTTGAACATCCGCACCTTCGGCTTTCGGGGCGAGGCGCTGCCGTCGCTGGGCGCAGTCGGGCGGCTTCGCATCACCTCCCGCGCGGCGGGCGAGGCGGCGGCGGAGATCGCGGTTTCTGGCGGGCGGGTCGATCCGGTGCGCCCGACGGCGCTGTCCAAGGGCACTGTCGTCGAGCTGCGCGATCTGTTCTTCGCGACGCCCGCGCGGCTGAAGTTCCTGCGCTCCGACCGGGCCGAGGCGCAGGCGATCCGCGACGTGGTGCAGCGGCTGGCGATGGCGGAGCCCTTCGTCGGCTTCACGTTGCGCGACGTGTCGGGCGGCGGCGAGGGCCGCGTGATCCTGCGGGCGGACCCGGAGCAGGGCGATCTCTTCGACGCGCTGTCGCACCGACTCGGCACCCTGATCGGCAGGGAATTCGCCGAAAACGCCCTGCCGATTGATGCGGAGCGTGAGGGCATCCGCCTGACCGGCTTTGCCGCCCTGCCGACCTATTCGCGCGGCGCGGCGGTGGAACAGTTCCTGTTCGTCAACAGCCGCCCGGTCCGCGACAAGCTGCTGATCGGGGCCCTGCGCGCGGCCTATATGGATGTGCTGAGCCGCGACCGGCATCCGGCGGCGGTGCTGAACCTGATCTGCGACCCCGAGCGGGTGGACGTGAACGTGCATCCCGCCAAGGCCGAGGTGCGGTTCCGCGAACCGGGCGTGGCGCGCGGCCTGATCGTGTCGGCGCTGCGCCATGCGCTGGCCGAAGCGGGGCACCGCGCGTCCTCCACCGTTGCGGCGGCGACGCTGGGGGCGTTCCGGCCCGAACCGCAAGGCGCGGTGCCGCGCATCTATCAGATGGACCGGCCGTTGCAGACGGTGCTTCACCATGTCCGCGAATGGCAGGCGCCGCTCGCCCGCGATTTCGCCGAGGCCAGCGCTCGGTTCGACCCGGCGCCGATGCCCGAGGTCACGGAAAGCGCCGAGGAACAGAACCCCCTCGGCGCCGCCCGCGCGCAGGTGCATGAGAATTACATCATCGCCCAGACCCAAACCGGCATCGTCATCGTCGATCAGCATGCGGCGCATGAACGGTTGGTCTATGAACGGCTGAAGCGGCAGCGCGAGGCGAACGGCGTGGCGGCGCAGGCCTTGCTGATCCCCGAGATTGTCGAGCTTTCGGACGCCGATGCGGGGCTTTTGCTGGACCATGCCGCGGCGCTTTCGGCGCTGGGGCTGACTGTTGAACCCTTTGGCGGCGGCGCGGTGGCCGTGCGTGAGACACCCGCCCTTCTGGGAGAGGTCGATGTGCGCGCCCTGATCCGCGAAATTCTGGACGAAATGCACGATCTCGGCAGCAGCCAGAAGCAGCAATCACGGATCGACGCGGTTCTCAGCCGGATGGCCTGCCATGGATCGGTTCGCTCCGGCCGCCGGATGCGGCCCGAGGAGATGAACGCGCTTCTGCGCGAGATGGAGGCGACGCCGCTGTCGGGGCAATGCAATCACGGGCGGCCTACCTATGTCGAGCTGAAGCTTTCCGACATCGAACGGCTTTTCGGGCGCACATGATCACGGTCAACGGACAAAGTTACGCGCTGGACGATCCCTTGGTGCTTGCCATCCTCGGCGGCGCGGCGCTGGTCCTGGCGCTCTTCGTTCTCATCATCCTGACCATGCGCGCTGCCGCGCGGTCGGCCCGGATGACCGAACCGTTGTCCTACCACCTCAGCCAGCTTGGCCAGCGGGTTCAGTCGCTGTCGGACGGGCAGCAGCAGCTTGCCGGCGGCCTGACCCACGTGTCCGAGGCGCAGGCGACGTCGCAGACCAGGGTCCTGCACCTGATGGAGCAGCGGCTGGCGGAAGTGTCCAGGGGCATGACCGAAAGCCTTCAGGGCGCGGCGACCCGGACGGCGCGGTCGCTGGGCGATCTTCAGCAGCGGCTTGAGACGATCGACAAGGCGCAGTCTAATATCGAAAAGCTGTCGGGTGACGTACTGTCCTTGCAGGACATTCTGTCGAACAAGCAGACGCGCGGCGCGTTCGGGGAAATTCAGCTGAACGACATCGTCCGCAAGGCGATGCCGCCGGATTCCTATTCGATGCAGGCGACGCTGGCGAACGGGCGGCGGGCCGATTGCCTGATCCACCTGCCGAACCCACCCGGCCCCATCGTGATCGACAGCAAGTTCCCGCTGGAAGCCTATGAGATGCTGCGCCGGGCCGAAAACCAGTCGCAGCTGATCGAGGCGCAGCGCAGTCTTCGGATTGCGGTCAGGAGCCATATCAGGGCCATCTCGGAACGCTATATCCTCGACGGGGAAACGGCGGACGGCGCGCTGATGTTCCTGCCCTCCGAGGCGGTCTATGCCGAGCTTCACGCGAATTTCCCCGAGTTGGTGCGCGAAGGCTTTGACGCGCGGGTCTGGATCGTGTCGCCCACGACTTGCATGGCGACGCTGAACACGATGCGCGCTGTGCTGAAGGACGCGCGGATGCGCGAGCAGGCGGGCGCAATCCGCGCCACGCTGCGGCAGTTGCACCGCGACGTGGAACTGGTGGTGGAACGGGTGGACAAGCTTTCCACCCATTTCAACCAGGCGCGCGGCGATCTGGAGGGCATCACCACGGCGGCCGAGCGCGCGGGCAAGCGCGCGGCGAAGCTTGACAATTTCGACTTCGAGGAGCTTTCGCCCGAGGCCGAGGATCAGCGTGTGGTGCCATTGGCCAAGATCTGACCGGTATTCGCCGCAATCCGGGCGGATTTCATCCGTAACGGTCAACAATGACCAGTGCGGAGAGGGCAAATGCAGAGGGTTGAGACGGGTCGCACGTCGGTGGCTGGGTTCATCGTTCCGGTGCTGTTCACCGTCACGATCTTCATCAGCGCGTCCTTGCTGTTCTTCGTGCAGCCGCTTTTCGCCAGAATCGTGCTGCCGCAGATCGGTGGCGCGCCCGCGGTCTGGACGACCGCGATGCTGTTTTTCCAAAGCGTTCTGATCGGGGGTTACCTTTATGCCCATCTGCTGACCCGCTACCTGCCGGTCTGGGCGCAGCTTGCGCTGCATCTGCTCCTTTGGGGCGCGGCGCTGTTCTTCCTGCCGCTGGCGATCCCCGAAGGCTGGCAGTTCGCTGCGGAGAGGTCGGCCGTGGTGCAGCCGCTGGTCCTCTTCGCGCTGGGCGTCGGGCTGCCCTTCGGTGTCCTGTCGGCCAACGCGCCGCTGATCCAGTCCTGGTATGCGCGCAGCGACGGCCCTTCGGCTGACGATCCCTATTTCCTTTACGGGGCGAGCAACCTTGGCTCGCTCATCGCGCTGCTGGGCTTTCCCCTTGTCGCCGAACCGCTTCTGGGCGCGCGGCGGATCGGGGAGCTTTGGGCGCTGGGCTTTGTCGCCTTCGGCGCTTTCCTTCTGATCTGTGGCCTTCAGGCGCTGCGCGGCGCCAGCGCGCGCGCTGCGCGGGTCGAAGGTGCGGCCGGGCCGCTTG
>DAIOXI010000158.1:6913-7287 GCA_036758045.1 Albidovulum sp. | reverse complement strand
GCCCTCTGTGATGGTAACCTCGGGCCGGGGCAGGCGTTTCACGCGCCCCTGACACATCTGAAACACAAACACCCCGAACGGCATCTCACCGCGCGGGGCGTCAACTCTTGTCCCGAATGCACAGGCTTCGGGCTGCACCGCCAAACCCGTGCAAAGCCCATGCGCGGCTCCGTTCCGACGGCTGTCGCTACAAAACCCCTACGCGGCCCCGACGCGCCCCCGACGCCCTCATTCGGCGGCGAGTTTCTCATCCTCGCGGTGGTGGATCATGTCGATGGACAGCACGAAGGCCTCGGTGCCAGCACGCCCGGCGATGGCGCCGATGCTGGGGGCCTGGTCGAAGAACAGATCCTCGGTGGTCCTGCCGTCGCGGG
>DAIOXI010000158.1:0-6903 GCA_036758045.1 Albidovulum sp. | reverse complement strand
GTCGCGGGTGATCTTCACGATGAAGGTGCGGCTGGGTTTCGGGGCCGGGGCGGGGGCCAGCTCATGACGTTGGCGGATGCGTGCGATGAAATCGTTGTCGCCGGGTTCCAGAGCCATGATCGTACCTATTCACACCTCGTTACCGGAAGCAAACTGACGCGCGGCGGCAAATAAGGCAAGTTTGTGGCAATTCCTTAACCACTTTCGGGCTCTTTCCGGCTTCAGCGGAGAACAGCGCAGGCGAAAGCCGGGCATTGTCGCCGGAACGCCGGGGAATGCCCCGAGTCGCGGCAAAGAAATCCCCGGCCGAAACCGGGGCAGGTGGGAGCGTCACATCCGGGGCGGGCCGGGAGGGAACCCGCGCCGTCGGGGCCGCCGCAAGGGCTACCCCTCTCGACACGCCCACCAGTCTGCGCCCGGTCCGCCCGGCCGCACAGTCCGGAAATCCGGTAGTGCTATTCCGCCGCGAGAGGCAGGTTCAGCCCGAGCCGCTCCCGCAGGCTGCGCCGCTTCATGCCGATCGAGACGATATAGGCGTCCTGCCCGGTTCGGGCGGCGATCTGGCTCAGCGTCGGGGCCGTCTCGAAGGTGATCTCCTCCGTCGTGACGCCGTCATAGGTGACCAGCACAGCGAAGTGAGAGATCCGCCGCAACGCCCGCTTGCGACCCTTGCGGGCCTTCTCGCACAAACGGCGGCCGGTCTCGGTCGACAAACGCTCGACCAACTCGTCAGACACGTCAAATACGGTCATGGCACACCCCATTCGTTCGGTCCCGGCGCAAGGCCGTTCCCGTGTCTCCGGTGCGGGCTGACGCCGCGCATGTTCCGATTGCCCCCAGTGGCAACTTCGGGGATAACCCCCAGCGCGGGGCCGGGCAAGACCGGCGTCTGTGACAGAAAAGCCGCAACCGGAATCCGGCCGGGGCTGGTCGGATTTCCGCCGACGGGGGCCGCGCGACTCGGCCCGGCGGGCAGGTTCTTGCCGAAATGCCCCGGCGGCGACGGTGGCGGGTCGGCTCCGGCGCGCGGAATGAAAGGGCGAGTGGCGATGGCGGTGACGACGATTCTCTACGGGCTTGGCACCTGTGACACCTGCCGCAAGGCGCGCAAGGCGCTTGAGGCGGCCGGGCAGGCGGTGACCTTCCGCGACGTCCGGGCCGAGCCGCTGGCCCCCGAGGACCGGGCGCGCTTTCTTGAGGCCTTCGGCGAGGCGCTGGTCAACCGCGCCTCGACAACCTGGCGGGGGCTGGGTGCGGGCGAACGTGAGAAGACGCCCGAGGCGTTGCTGGCCGCGCATCCGGCGCTGATGAAACGCCCGGTGATCGCGCGCGGCGAAAAGCTGTGGCTCGGCTGGAGCAAGGCCGTGCAAGACGATGTTCTGAAATGAAAAAAACGGCCCGCAGGGGCGGGCCGTTCTTTCCTAGATGCCTGCGCTCAGAGCAGTTTCAGGTCGCCCGCCGAGGAGCGGCCGTCACGGCCAGACTGCATCTCATAGGAAACCTTCTGATTGTCGGCGAGCGTCTTCAATCCCGCGCGCTCGACAGCCGAGATGTGTACGAACACATCCTTGCCGCCATCGTCGGGCGCGATGAAGCCGAAACCCTTCGTCGTGTTGAACCATTTGACGGTGCCGGTGGCCATCCGTTCCTCCTAAGTCATGTTCCCCGGACATCATTGCCCGAGGCCGTGCAGCCAGTCCTTCAGGTCTTCCGGCTGCCCCATGACAAGGGAGGCGGGGTAGAAAGTCTGCGTCACGCAGGGAAATGATCGCAATTTCCCGGAAAAAATCAAGATTGTTGCGTGGGGGGCGATAGCGGCCGGGCGCGCGCAAGAAGCCGGTCCAGCGATAGCGGCCCCGCGCCAAGGAAGACCAGCGTCAGCAGGAGCGCGCCCCAAAGCGCCCTCTGGTCCAGGATCAGAGAGGCCGACATCGCGTCGAACCAGCGGCCGAGGTCGTCGCCGCCAACGCCGTGGCCGTAGACGTCGGTCAGGCTCTGGACCACGATGAAGCCGATCATCCCCAGCGCGGCAAGGCGGGTCAGAAGGCCCAGCACGATCATCAGCGGCAGCGCGAACTCTGCCCACATGCCCGCGACCACGACCGCCCAGTGAAGAAGCCCAAGCTGCCCGAAGTCATAGCCCGCGGCCTCCACCGCCTTGGGGAAGATCTGGATATAGGCCCCGTCGGAGGGGCTGAGAAAACCGAAAGGGCCAGGGCCGAGCTTGGTCAGCGCCGAGGACCAGAAGTAGAAAAGCAGGACCCCCGCAAAGACCAGGCGCGACAGGCTGGGCAGGACCGCGGGCGCGGCGGCGGAAAGGCGGTCGGTCAGGCGGTCATAGGGTTTCAGCATGGGCACTCTCCAGCGCGATGTCGGTGATGGCGGCGCCGGACAAAAGGATCCCCAGCGTCGCGGTCAGGTCGAAGTCGGGCGTGGCGGCAAGCGCCTGTCCCAGGGGATGTCCGGCTTGCAGAAGCGCCAGGAACCCGGCGGCGTGGTCGGGCAGGACCTGCGGCACAGGGTCGAAGCCCGCGCGCAGGATCACCACGTCCTCGGCCCGCCGCTCGCGCGGCATCGGCGCGCCCTCCATGTTCGCGGCCCAGATCGCGTGGATCGGCCATCTGGATTGCACAATACGCATGGCGGGGGCGAAGCTGATCCGGGCGGAAAGAAACTCCGCCCCCGGCAGCGCGGCGAGGCGGTCGGCGGCGACGGGGGGCGCATCGGCGGCGTGGTAGGCCTCCCGCAGCGCCAGTTCCAGCCGCGCAATGTCGGGCAGGTAGCCCAGATGCGCGACCGGCGGAAAGGCCGCCAGAAAGCCCGGCATGTCGGCGCCGTAGAACATCATCACGGGCGACCGGGGCGGGTGGGCGCGGGCATGTGCGATGGCCATGGCGGTGAAGAATTCCTCGCCCACCAACTTGCGGATCACCGGGAAGGCCTGGCGCAGCGCCTCGGTCAGCGAGGCGGTGACATTGTTGCGATAGACGTCGAAGCGGGACCCGGCGGGGCGGCCCATGGGATCGGTCACGCCCGGCGGGACGGGTCGGTCCGGGTCCAGAAGTGCTGCGCGGAAGGCGGACTGGCTCATGCCGCCACCCGGTGCAGGATATGTGCGGCGCGGGTGGCCTCGGCGGCCAGAACCGGCCAGCCGGGGACGTCATTGTCCCATTCGATCAGCGTTGGCTTCGCGCCGCCCGCGCGGATCGTGCGGTCGTAAAGCGCCCAGACCGGATCGGCGACTTCCGAGCCATGCGCGTCGATCAGCAGCGGCGCCCCGGTATCGTCGGCCTGCGCGTCATGCCCGCCCAGATGGATCTCGCCGACCAGATGATGCGGGAAACGGTCGATATAGTCGTTCCAGCCGGTCTGCCGGTTGGTGCAGGAGACATAGACGTTGTTGACGTCCAGAAGCAGCCCGCACCCGGTCCGCGCGGCGATCTCGGTCAGGAAGTCGATCTCATCGAGGTTCGTTTCGGTGAAATCGACATAGACGGAGGGGTTTTCCAGCAGCATCCGCCGTCCGACGGCCTCCTGCACGCGGTCGATATGGTCGACCACCCGTGCCAGTGTCGCGTCGGTATAGGGCAGGGGCAGAAGATCGTTCAGGAACTCCGCCCCGTGGGTGGACCAGGCGAGGTGTTCGGAAAAGCTTGCCGGGTCCAGCCAGTCGCAAAGCCTTTTCAGGCGCGAGAGATGGTCACCGTCCAGCGGCCCTTCGCCACCGATCGACAGGCCGACGCCGTGGACAGAGATCGGGAAGCGTTCGGCAAGGTTGCTCAGTTGCGCCAGAGGACGGCCGCCATCGCCCATGTAATTCTCGGCATGCACCTCAAGCCAGGCGACCGGGGCGGGGTTGTCCAGAATGTCGGTGAAATGCTGCGGCTTGTAGCCGACGCCCGGTTTCGCGGGCAGTTCCGGTCTGGTCTTGGCGTCGAACATCCTGCGCCCCGTCATGCTTTCGGTGAAAATCCCCCCGGCGCGGGTGGCGCCGGGGGAGGGTTTCGGCAGGCTCAGCCCTGCGGCAGGTCGCGGTCGAGGGCCTCGAGCGAGCCCATGCGCCCGTCCGGCAGTTCCATCGTGGTGCAGGTCCCGGCGGGGACCAGCTTGAAGGAATTGCCCTGGTAATCGACCTTCGAGGTGCCGGCGCAGGTGGTGCCGGGGCCGGCTTTGCAGTCGTTCTGGCCGGCCAGGGCCACGCCGAAGCACTTTTCCTTGGCCTCATCGGCGGCCGCCGGGGTGGCGAAATGCGCGGCCAGCGCGGCGGCGAGCGCGCCGGCGACGGCGAGGGTCTTGACGTGATAGGACATGGAAGTCTCCCTTTGATGTTACGCGGTGCCGCCAGCGCGGCATCCGTACAAAGCTCTTCGTCGGGGGGAGGCGCGGCGTTACCGACCCTCACGAAGGGGTGATGGTGGATGCCAAATCGGGCGGTCGGGTGTAACAATTCACCGCGCTGACACGAATGGAGTGGGGAATGGAGAACCGGGAGTCCCGCTGGGCCGAGCTGTTTCGTTGCGGGAACCGCGGCGACGGCGCTGCCTATCGGACCTTCCTGACCGAAGTGACGCCGGTCCTGCGCCGGATCGCCGCCGCGCGCTCCCCCGGTCTGTCGGCGGAGGTTGAGGACATCGTGCAGGAGATATTGATGGCGATCCACGGCAAACGGCACACATGGCGCGAGAGCGAGCCGGTGCTGCCCTGGCTATACGCCATCGCGCGCTACAAGGCGGCGGATGCCTGGCGCAGGCGCGGGCGGCCATCCGTCCCGGTCGAGGATCTGGCGGAGATGTTGGCCGATGAGCGTTCGGGGGATCCCTCTGCCGCGCGCGACCTCGGCCAGTTGCTGGCGGGGATCGACGCGCGGTCGGCCGGGATCGTGCGGGCCATCGGCATCGAAGGGGAAAGCGCGGGCGAGGTCGGCGCGCGTTACGGCATGACCGAAGGCGCGGTGCGCGTGGCTTATCACCGCGCCATGGCGCGGCTGCGCGGGCTGGCCGGCGGGAAAGAGGAACGGGAATGAAGACCGAGGATCTCATCAGCCAGTTGGCGGGGGAACCCGTCCCCGCCCGGCGCGGCATCGAAGGCCGGGCCATGCGCGGCCTTGGCATCGGCTTCGTGATCGCGCTGGCGCTGTTCCTTCCGGTTCTGGGGCCGCGCCCGGACCTGATGGAGGCAGTGCAAAGGCCCATCGTCGCGGTGAAGACGATCCTGCCCTTGCTGCTTGGCCCCGTGGCGCTGCTGCTGGCCTTGCGGTCGGCCCGGCCGACGGTGCCGGTTCCCGCGGCGATACGGGTGCTCTGGCTCTGGCCCGCCGTGGCCCTTGCGCTCTTCCTCTACGCCTTCGCCACCACGGCGCCGGGCGCGCGCGCCGTGGCCTTCCTTGGCCATTCGATCCCGATCTGCCTGCCCGCCATCGTGGTGCTGGCGGCGCCGATCCTGATCGCGGTCTTTCGCGCGCTGAAGGATGGCGCGCCGACGCGGCCAAGGCTTTGCGGGGCGCTGGCCGGGCTGGCGGCGGCGGGCTTTGCGACCGCGCTTTATTCCACCTTCTGCAATGAGGATTCGCCGCTCTTCTACGCGGTCTGGTACGGGCTGGGGATCACCATCGTCACCGCCGCCGGGGCGGTGGCGGGGGGGCGTTACCTGCGCTGGTGAACGCCCCCGGATGGCTCAGCGAAGATCGGGCGGGGTCGCCTCGTCCCGGAACAGCGCCACCGCCTGTTCCAGCGACAGGGTTTCGGTCTTCGTCTCACCCAGACGGCGGACCGAAACGGTGCGCTCATCGACCTCTTTCATGCCGATGGCAAGGATGACCGGCACCTTGCCCAGCGAATGCTCGCGGACCTTGTAGTTGATCTTCTCGTTCCGCGTATCGGCCTCGGCGCGCAGGCCCGCCGCGTTCAGCTGCGCCGTGACCTCGGTGACATAGGCGTCGGCATCCGAGACGATGGAGGCGACGACGATTTGACGCGGGGCAAGCCAGAAGGGCATCTTGCCCGCGTAGTTCTCGATCAGGATGCCAAGGAAACGCTCGAAACTGCCCAGGATCGCGCGGTGCAGCATCACGGGGCGGTGCTTTGCCCCGTCCTCGCCCACATATTCGGCGCCGAGGCGGACCGGCAGGTTGAAATCCGCCTGGAAGGTGCCGCATTGCCATTCGCGCCCGATGGCGTCGGTCAGCTTGAAGTCGAGCTTCGGCCCGTAGAAAGCGCCTTCGCCGGGGTCGATCTCATACTCGTTGGTCACCTTGCGGACGGCGTTTTCCAGCGCTGCCTCGGCCTTGTCCCAGATCTCATCCGAGCCCACGCGCACGTCGGGGCGGGTGGAAAGCTTGACGTCGAACCTGGTGAAGCCAAGGTCGCGGTAGATCGAGGACAAAAGCCCGATGAAGCCCGCACATTCGGCCTCGATCTGGTCCTCGGTGCAGAAGATATGGGCATCGTCCTGCGTGAAGCCGCGCACCCGCATGAGCCCGTGCATGGAGCCGGAGGACTCGTAGCGGTGGCACGATCCGAATTCGGCCAGCCGCAGCGGCAGGTCACGATAGGATTTCAACCCCTGATTATAGACCTGCACATGGCAGGGGCAGTTCATGGGCTTGAGCGCGTTGATCCGCTTTTCCTTCGCGCCTTCCTCGTCCACCTCGACGATGAACATGTTCTCGCGATAGGCTTCCCAGTGGCCGGACTTTTCCCACAGGATGCGGTCCACGACCTGCGGGGTCCTGATTTCCTTGTAGCCCGCGCGGCGCAACCGGCGGCGCATGTAATCTTCCAGCGCGCGGTAGATCGTCCAGCCGTTCGGGTGCCAGAAGACCATGCCGGGGGCTTCTTCCTGAAGGTGGAACAACTCCATCTCGCGCCCGAGCTTGCGGTGGTCGCGCTTGGCGGCCTCTTCCAG
>DAIOXI010000157.1:5261-7300 GCA_036758045.1 Albidovulum sp. | reverse complement strand
ACCCTGTCAGCAACCGCCATACTGGGTACAGTAAGACGCGGGCCCTGGGTCCGCGCGTGGGTAACGCCATGGTGGGGTACACCGCCGGCACGACACTGCCAGACGGGGGCGCGATCAGCCCCCCGCGATCCTGCGGGACCGCGCTTGAGAGATCACCCGCCGGCCCTCGGCGGCCCGCGCCCCTTGGCGCAGCCGCCGGCCCCGCCGCGGGCAAGGGCGGCGCTTCGCGCGCCAGCATCGGCGGGGGCTGCCGTCCCGATGCGATGCGCGCGGGCGCCGCCCTGACGAATGCCGCCCCCGCGCGGATGGGGGGCATCTCCGCGTGACCTGCTTTACCCCCGGAACGCCGATCGCCACCCCGCGTGGCCCCGTCATGGCCGAGGACCTGCGCCCCGGCGATACCGTCATCACCCGCGATAACGGGTTGCGCCGGATCATCTGGACCGACCGCCGCACCGTCGATTATGCCGCCCTGCAAGCCGCGCCGCACCTGCGCCCGGTCCTTCTGCGCCGGGGCAGCCTTGGCGACGGGCTGCCCGCCACCGACATGATGGTCGCGCCCAACCAGCGCATCCTTGTCGAAAGCGACCGCACCGCGCTTTGTTTCGCCGACCACCTCGCGCTGGTCGCGGCGAAGCATCTGGTCAACAATCGCACCGTTCAGAGCGTTCCGATGCTGGGCGTGACCTATATCCATGCGATGTGCGCCGAGCATGAAATGGTGCTGGCGAACGGCTGCTGGTGTGAGCTGTTTCAGCCTGCCGACATCTCCCTCAACGGTCTTGGGAACGCGCAGCGCAATGAGCTGGGGGAGATCTTTCCGGCGCTCTCCCCCAACTACAGGTTGTGTGATTCGCAACCTACGGGACCCATTCACTAGTGGTCGGGTGATTCGTCCGGCCTTGAGGGATGCGACGGACACAGGGCAAAAAGTCGCAAACGCGGCCAAAGCGCCGAGAAGCCTGCCCCGACGTCGCATCACTGTGACTTTTCCGTCACCGGCTGCCTTCGTGCATCCCTAATCAGGCCAGAATTGCTTTCTATAAAACCTTCTGTGCTGCCATAGATGAGTGCGGTTGGTGGAGTGTGTTATGTGTTCCGGGTGCGACGTTTCGGTGGGGATGACCATTCGTAAAGAAACAAATATCGCCAAGGCGCCTTACACGCCTTGCTTTGTCGCGGGCTGTCATATCGCGACCGATCGCGGCGCCGTCGCGGTCGAGGATCTGCGCGTCGGCGACCGGGTCTTGACCCGCGACCACGGCTATCGCCCGATCCGCTGGATCGGCGCGCGCGAATTCACCGAAGAGGCGCTGACCGATTTCCCTGAACTGCGGCCCGTGACCATCGCCGCCGGGGCGCTGGACGGGATGTTGCCGCTGGCCGACCTCACCGTCAGCCCGCAGCACCGGATGCTGGTCTGCAACCCGCAAGGGGAGCGGGAGACGCTGGTCCCCGCCATCGCCCTGACCGGGCGCGACGGGATCGCCGTCGCAGGCCACGGCGGTGTGATCTATTACCACCTGATGTTCGACGCGCATGAGGTGATCTGTTCCGAAGGCGCGTGGAGCGAAAGCTTTCTGCCCGATGCCGATGCGCTGGCCGGGGTCCATTCGGCGCAGCTGCGCGAGATCCTGACGATCTTCCCGGAACTGGCGCGCCCGGCGGGGCTTGCCTCTTACGGCGGTCCGGCGCGGCGCTGCATCGACGTCGCGGAATTGGGCGCGGCCGCCTGATCAGGCGCCGCCCTTGCGCCAGTTCTCCCAATCCTCGGGCGTGTCGAGATCGCAAATCGCGCGCTGTCCGGGGCGGATGACCGCCCGCACGTCTTCGCCTTGCAAAAGCGCCCGCCCCCCGACATCGCCGGTCAGGACCGCAAGTTCGCCGTAAAGCCGGCGCGGGAAGATGACCGGGTGACCTTCTGTCCCGTCCTCGGCCGCCGCGCGGACGGGGCGCGTCGGGTCTGCGTCAAAGGCCGCGAGAAGGGCGGTCAGGTCCTCGGTCCCGATCCCCGGCATGTCGGGCAGCATCACCATCAC
>DAIOXI010000157.1:1092-5251 GCA_036758045.1 Albidovulum sp. | reverse complement strand
GCCCAGGTGACGCCCGCGCGCAGCGAGGCCGCCATCCCTTCATGCGCGTCGGCCACCGTGATCGCCTGCACGTCGAGGCCCTGAAGGCCCGCGCGCCGGGCGGTGGCATGGGGGCCGCCCTCGGGCAGGGTCACCAGAACCCGCGCGCCGGTCGCCCGCGCGATCCGGGCGGCGCGGCGCAGCGCCGGTTCGCCGCCCACATCCTGCATCAGCTTGTCCGCCCCCCGCATCCGCGAGGATGCCCCGGCCGCGGGGACGAGGATCAGCACCTCTTCCATGTCACGGGTCTTTCTGCCTGACGGGTTTGCCCCGCCAGTATCCTCCGCCCCCGGCTTTGCGGCAAGGGGGTGTCAGCCCCGCATCCGCGCCCCGTCGGCATCCCAGAGCGGCCCGTCGATCCGCGTCGCCTTGCAGCGTTGGCCAAGGATCTCGATCTCCACATCGCGGGTCTGGGCCAGATCGGCAGGCAGGAAGCCCATGGCGATGGATTTGCCGGTCCAGTGCGAATAGCCGCCCGAGGTGCAGAAGCCCACCACCCTGTCGCCGACCCAGATCGGTTCATAGGCGACCACATCGGCGTCCCTGGCCTCGACCACGAAGGCCGCTAGCCGCCGCCTGGCGCCTTCGGCTTTCTCCTTCATCGCGGGCGCCTTGCCGATCCAGTCGGCCGCCTTGTTCCAGCGGATGAAGCGGTCGATGCCGGTTTCGCCGGGGAAGTAGTCGGGCGAGAATTCCCGCGCCCAGGAGCCGAAGAGCTTGTCGAGGCGCAGCGACATCATCGCCCGCATGCCAAAGGGTTTCAGCCCGAACTCCTGCCCGGCGGGCCAGAGCGCGTTCCACAAGGCCCGCTGCTTCATGAAGTCGCAATAGATCTCATACCCAAGGTCGCCGGTGTAACTGACGCGCTGGACAAGACAATCCACCATCCCGACCGTGATCTGTTTCGCGTCCATGAACTTGAACGCCTCAGCCGAGACATCGGCGCGGGTGACACTGGCCAGCAGGTCGCGGGCGCGGGGGCCTGCGATCTGAAAGCCGGTGATCCGGTCCGAGAGGTTTTCGACCGTGACACCGTCCTCAAGGTTGGCCTCGAACCAGCGCAGATGCTGATCCTGCGCGCTGTAGCTGCCGGTGATGCGGAATTCGGTCTCGCTGAGGCAGGTAACGGTGAAATCGCCGATGATCTTGCCCTTGGGCGACAGCATCGGGGTCAGGGACAGCCGCCCCGGCTTCGGGATCGCGCCCGCCATGATCCGGTCGAGCCATTGGCGCGCGTTCGGTCCGCGCACGCGGAACTTGCCGAAGTTCTGCACCTCGTTGATGCCGACCGCTTCGCGCACCGCGCGCACCTCGCGCGCCGTCGCGTCCCATGCGTTCGACCGTTTGAAGGAGGGCGTTTCATAGCGCGGCTCGCCCGGCAGGGCGAAGTAGTTCGCGACCTCAAGCCCGTATTGTTGGCCCCAGACCGCGCCCATGCCGTCGAAGATGTCGTACATCGGCGTGGTGCGGAAGGGCCGGGCGGCGGGGCGTTCCTCGTTCGGGTAGCTGACCGAAAACCGCATCTGGTAGTTCTCGATCACCTTCGGGACGGTGTAGCCGGGGCTGGTCCACTTGCCGAAACGGGCGACATCAAAGCCGCGCGGATCGACCTCTGTCTCGCCATGGATCATCCATTCCGCCAGCGACTTGCCCATGCCGCCGCCCTGGCTGAACCCGGCCATGACCGCGCAGGCCGACCAGTAGTTGCGCAGGCCCGGCACCGGGCCAAGCAGCGGATTGCCGTCGGGGGCGAAGGTGAAGGGGCCGTGGATGACACTTTTCACGCCCGCCTTTTGCAGCGCGGGGAAGCGGGCATAGGCGAAGGTGACGCTGTCCTCGATCTTGTCCAGCTCATCGGGCAGCAGTTCGTGGCCAAAGGTCCAGGGCGTGCCATCGACCGCCCAGGGCTCACAGGGTTTTTCGTAGAACCCGATGCAGAAGCCGCGGCCCTCCTGACGCAGATAGCTTTCGCCGCCGGGGTCCATGACATGCGGGAATTCACGCCCGGATTTCAGGATCTCGACAATCTCAGGCACCTCATCGGTGACAAGGTACTGGTGCGCCATCGGCAGAAGCGGCAGGTAGACGCCCGCCATCGCGCCCACCTCGCGCGCCCAGAGGCCGCCGGCGGTGTCGTTATGTTCGGCGTGGACCGGCCCCTGTTCGGTCACCACATCCCATGTGCCGTCGGGGCGCGGGTTGGTTGCCAGAACGCGGTTGTGTTCGACGATCTCCGCCCCGCCCATCCTGGCCGCCTTGGCATAGGCCTGCGTGGTGCCGGAGGGGTCGAGGTGGCCGTCAAGCGGATCGTAGAGCGCGCCGACGATGCCGTCGAGATTGACCTGACCATAGGTGAAGTCGCGAATCTCGTCGGGGCCGAGGATTTCGGTATGCAGGCCCATGTAGCGATGCTTGGCCCGTTCGGCCACCAGCATCTCGAACCGGGCCTGATTGTCGGCCAGCGTGATGCCGCCGACATGGTGAAGGCCGCAATTCATGCCGGTGATCGCCTCAAGCTCCTTGTAAAGCCCGATCGTGTAGCCCTGAAGGGCGGCCATGTTGGTGTCGCCGTTCAGCGTGTGGAAGCCGCCCGCCGCGTGCCAGGTGGAGCCGGAGGTGAGGACCGAGCGTTCGATCAGCATCACGTCTTTCCAGCCGTATTTCGTCAGGTGATAGAGGACGGAGCATCCGACGACGCCGCCTCCGATGACGACGACCTGTGCATGCGATTTCATGAGTGACCTCCGGCTGCGCCCTGACTGGCATCTGTTTCGCGCCGATGTTTACAAAGGCTGCGGCCGGGTGGGCATCGGTTTTCGACAAAAGGTGTCGCTTTTAGGCGGGGTCTCGGCGCAATTGCCCCGAAACCTGCCCCCCGGCGCGGGCTGGGGGCGGTGCGAAACGTGGACCCGGCCGGGGCGATCGGGTAGCACGGTGTCAACCCCGACGGTTCCCTGGGAGGACGGTTCGATTCGTATCGCATTGCCCCTGACGCTTGTCGTCTTCGCATTTCTCGTGTTGCTTCACATCGTTTCCGTACCGCTCTTGCCGATTGACGAGACGCGCTATCTCGACGTCGCGTGGGAGATGTGGCTGACCGGCGACCTGACCCATCTGACGCGCAACTTCGACCTTTACACCCACAAGCCGCCGCTTCTTTTCTGGCTCATCAACCTTGTCTGGCTGGGAACCGGGGTGAATGAGTTCGCCGCCCGGCTGGTGGCGCCCGCCTTCGCGCTGGTCGCGGTGGGGGTGACGGGGGCGCTGGCGCGGATCTTCTGGCCCATCGACCGGGGTGTCGCCGGGCGCGCGGCGCTGGCGATGGCGGGGTTTTCGGTCTTTGCCATCTATGGCAGCGCGACGATGTTCGACAGCATGCTGACGGTCGCGGTGCTGGGGGGCATCTGGGCGCTGTGGCGGATCGGGCTGGGAGCCGACCGGATGATCGACTGGGCGCTTTTCGGGCTGTTCCTTGCGCTCGGGACCTATGCCAAGGGGCCGGTGATCCTTGTCCATCTTGCGCTGCCGTTCCTGACCCTGCGCTTCTGGGCGCCGAACCCGCCCGGCATCGGCGCGATGGCCAGGGGCGGGCTTGTGGCGCTGGCGGTCGGGCTGGCGCTGGTCGCCCTCTGGCTGGTGCCTGCCGTCATCGGCGGAACGCCCGCCTATCGGGAGGAGCTTCTCTGGACCCAGTCCGCCGCGCGGGTCGCGGGGGGGATGGCGCATGACCGGCCCGTCTGGTTCCTCGCCGCGCTGCTGCCGGTGCTGCTCTTCCCCTGGGGCTGGTCGCTGGCGGTCTGGCCCGCGCTCGTCGCCACGGTGCGCGACAGCCGACCGGCACGGCTTTGCCTGATCTGGGCGCTGTCGGGGCTGGTGTTGTTCTCGCTCATCTCCGGCAAGCAGGCCCATTACCTGGTGCCGGAATACCCCGCCATGGCGCTTCTTTTGGCGCGCGCCTTCGGGATGGAGCGGTTGCAGATCCCCGCCCGCCAATACGCGCCCGCCGCGCTGATCGTGCTGGGGCTGGCGCTGATCGGCTACGCTGTCGGCCTGATCCCGGCCAGCGGCGATGCGGGCCTTCTGGTGCCGCGGATCGCGGTCTTTGGCGTGGCGCTGCTGG
>DAIOXI010000157.1:0-1082 GCA_036758045.1 Albidovulum sp. | reverse complement strand
GGCCTTCGTGCTGGCGGCGATCAGCTGGATCACGCCCGGCATGGGCGGTTTCGCGGTGGCAGGGATCGGGCTTGTCGTCACCCTTCACGCGCTGATCGCGGCGACGGGCTTGCGCGGCGGCTATGACGGGCGCGCCATCGCCGCGCGGCTGTCGGCGGCGGAGGCGGGGGGGCTGGCGGTCACCGGCATGCCCTATAATGCCGAATTCAACTTTGCCGCGCGGCTGACGACCCCGGTCGCCACGCCCGCCGATGCGGCGGCCTTGCAGGACTGGGCGCGGGCGCATCCCGACGGGCTGATCTTCGGCCCGGTCAGGGCGCTGGACGTGGCCCCGGCCGACACGGCGCGCTACAACCGGATCGACTATGGCTTCTGGCCCGCCTCGGCCCTCACTTCTCTGGAATAAGGCCCCGTGGGCTGAACCGCAGCACCAGAAGCAGCACCAGCCCCATGGTCAGCAGGCGCATATGCGCGGCGCTGTCCAGAAGGTGCGTCTTCAGCGCGCCGTCGGCCATGCCGTAGGTCACAAGCTGCATCAGCTGGTTGCCCCAGGGTTCGACCTTGATCCAGAGGAACCAGATCAGGAAGCCGCCCAGGATCGCGCCCCAGTTGTTGCCCGATCCGCCGACGATCACCATGACCCAGATAAGGAAGGTGAAGCGCAAGGGGTTGTAGGTCCCGGGCGTCAGCTGGCTGTCGAGCGTCACGATCATCGCGCCCGCAAGGCCGCAGATGGCCGAGCCGATGATGAAGATCTGAAGGTGGCGGCGGGTGACGTCCTTGCCCATCGCCTCTGCCGCCGTCTCATTGTCGCGGATGGCGCGCATCATCCGGCCCCAGGGGGAGTTCAGCGCCAGCTGCGCCGCCCACATGATGATCGCCAGCACCGCGACGAAAAGCGCCGCGTAAAGCAGCTTTACCACGACCGTGGAGGCGGTGACGGGATCCGACCCGAAGCGCTCCGCGAAGGCGACAAAGCCCGCGCTTTGTTGCAGATCGACCTCGTAAGGAACCGGGCGCGGGATGCCGATCACGTTCTTCACGCCGCGCGCCAGCCAGTCCTCGTTCTTCCTCACCGCGAT
>DAIOXI010000156.1:0-7309 GCA_036758045.1 Albidovulum sp. | reverse complement strand
CCTGCGGCCTCTTCGGTGATGCCCTCGACCGCCGATGTGACCACCCATGTCACGCGACAGATCCGGATGAACATCCCGTTGCTGAGCAGCGCCATGGACACCGTCACCGAAAGCCGCATGGCGATCGCCATGGCGCAGGCGGGCGGGATCGGGGTGATTCACCGCAACCTGACCGCCGAGCAGCAGGCGGATGAGGTCCGCCGCGTCAAGCGGTTCGAATCCGGCATCGTCTACAACCCGATCACGCTGCGCCCGGAACAGACCGTCGCCGACGCCAAGGCCCTGCAGGAGCGCTATAACGTCACCGGCTTTCCGGTCGTGGATGCCGGCGGCAGCGTGGTCGGGATCATCACCAATCGCGACATGCGCTTTGCCAGCGACGACCGCACGCCGGTCAAGGCGGTGATGACCAGCCAGAACCTGGCCATCCTGCACGAACCCGCCGACCGGACACGGGCGATCGCCCTGATGAAGGAGCGCCGGATCGAAAAGCTGCTGATCACCAATCAGGCCGGCAAGCTGACCGGTCTGCTGACGCTGAAGGATACCGAGAAATCGGTTCTCAACCCGCTGGCCTGCAAGGACGATCTGGGCCGGCTGCGGGTCGCGGCCGCCTCGACCGTCGGCGACGAGGGCTATGAGCGCAGCCTGGCGCTGATAGATGCCGGGGTGGATCTGGTGGTGATCGACACCGCGCATGGCCATTCCGAAGGCGTGGCCCGCGCGGTCAGCCGCATCAAGTCGCACTCGAACCAGGTGCAGGTGGTGGCCGGCAATGTGGCGACGGCCGAGGCCGCCCGGGCGCTGGTCGATGCCGGCGCCGATGCGATCAAGGTCGGCATCGGGCCGGGCTCGATCTGCACCACGCGGATCGTCGCGGGCGTGGGCGTGCCGCAGCTGACCGCGATCATGGAAAGCGCCGCCGCCGCCGGGGACATGCCGGTCATCGCCGATGGCGGCATCAAGTTTTCCGGCGATTTTGCCAAGGCGATCGCGGCGGGGGCAAGCTGCGCCATGGTCGGATCGGCCATCGCGGGGACGGATGAAAGCCCCGGAGAAATCATTCTTTATCAAGGACGTAGCTTCAAAAGCTATCGTGGCATGGGAAGTCTGGGCGCCATGGCGCGTGGCTCTGCCGACCGCTATTTTCAGAAGGACGCGGCCAGCGACAAGCTGGTGCCGGAAGGGATCGAGGGGCAGGTGCCGTACAAGGGTACGGCGGCGGCGGTGCTGCATCAGTTGGTCGGCGGCCTGCGCGCCGCGATGGGGTATACCGGCAACCGCACCGTGGCCGAGATGCGAAAGAACTGCAGCTTCGTGCGCATCACCGGGGCGGGCCTGAAGGAAAGCCACGTCCATGACGTGCAGATCACGCGGGAAAGCCCGAACTATCGGATCGGCTGATGCGCGGGCCGTCTGAATGACACCCGAAGCGCGCATCGCGGCGGCGATCACGATCCTTGACGCGGTGCTGGACGGGCAGGCGGCGGAACCGGCGCTGACCCGCTGGGCGCGCGGCAGCCGTTTCGCGGGATCGCGCGACCGGGCGGCGGTGCGGGACCATGTCTATGACGCGCTGCGCTGCCGCCGGTCCTTCGCGGCCCTTGGCGGGGCGGAGACGGGCCGGGGCCTGATGATCGGCCTGTTGCGCGCGGGCGGCGTGGCGCCGGAAAGCCTGTTCACCGGCGCGGGCTACGGCGCCGAGCCGCTGACGGCGGAGGAGGGCGCGCCGCCCCCGGCCCTGACCACGCTGCCACGCGGCGTACGGCTCGACTGCCCCGACTGGTTGCTGGCGGAATTCGACGCGGCCTTGGGCGCTAGTGCCGATGAGGTCCTTGCCCGGATGCGCCAGCGCGCGCCGGTCTACCTGCGCGCCAATGCCCGGCAGGGGCGTGAGGCGGCGGCACGGGCGCTGGCGGCGGAGGGGATCGAAACGGCCCTCACAGAAAAGTCGAGCTTCGCGCTGGAAGTAACAGCGAACGCACAGAAAATCAAAATATCAAACGCCTATTCCGCGGGCCTGGTGGAGCTCCAGGACCTTTCCCCCCAGCGCGCGGTCGAAGCGCTGCCACTGAACGACGGGATGCGGGTTCTGGACTATTGCGCGGGCGGCGGCGGCAAGACGCTTGCCATGGCCGCGCGGGCCGATCTGTCCCTGACCGCGCATGACGCGATCCCCGCGCGGATGAAGGACCTGCCCGCCCGCGCCGCCCGCGCAGGCATTGCCGTGGCGCAGGCCGAAACCGGGGCGCTGGCAAGGATGCCGCCCTTTGATCTTGTGCTGGCCGATGTGCCTTGTTCCGGCACCGGCACCTGGCGCCGCGGCCCCGAGGCGAAGTGGACACTGACGCCCGACCGGCTGGCCGGGCTTGTCACGCTGCAAGCCGAAATCCTCGACCGCGCCGCCCGGCTTGTGGCGCCGGGTGGCTGGCTGATCTACATGACCTGTTCGCTGCTAAGCCCCGAAAATCGCGACCAGATCGACCGATTCCTGACCCGGAACCACGGCTTCGCCCTGCGACATGATCGCCTCTATACCCCGCTTGAGGGCGGGGACGGTTTCTACGCCGCACATCTCTCACGCGTCTGACTTAAAATTTGCACAATTTTAGATTGTGAAATGACGACGGTTAAGCCCGGCTTAACCTCTTTCCGCGCGAATGCGAGGGAAGTGAAGTCAGAGGAGTCTCGCGGTGTCGCATCCGGCGCTTTATCCCGATCCCGTCTCCCGCGCCGCGCTGAGTGTGGCGCCCCGTGCCGTGATGCTGCTCTTTGCCGCTGCCTTGTGTGCGGGTGCCGCAATTGCCGTCGAGGGCACGCTGGGCGCCGTCGCGCTTCTGTCGGCGGGTGGAGGTCTGGCGGCGCTGGCGTTGTTTTCCGGGCTTCTCGGCGCGCGCGCGAAGGTGGAACGGGGCGGCATCAACACCCATATCGCCAGCTTCATCGAGCATGACGCCTCGCCCAGCTTCACCACCGACGCGGCGGGGGAGGTGGAGACGCAGAACCGCGCCGCGCTTGACCGGTTCGGCACCCGCAAGGGCCAGACGCTGGCCCGCGCGCTGCGCGAGGTCTTCGCCGATCCGGCAGCGGTGCTTTACCGGCTGCAAAACCGGGCGGAGGCTGCGGGGGCCGCGCGTGAGGATCTGGTCACCCGGCGCGGTCATGTCCGCCTGTCGGTCCACCGGGTCGGAGAGACGGCGTTCCTTTGGCGGCTTGAGGATATGGCCGAACGCGCCATCGGCGGACGCGGTGCCGAAACGATCAGCATCCCGATGCTGACCGCCTCGCGGAGCGGAACGGTCCTGTTCATGAATGAGGCCCTGCGGCGGCTGGTGGGCGAGAGGGTCAAGACCGTCGACCGGATCTTTGCCGACCTGCCCGTGCGGCCCGGCGAGGAGCATCAGATCCTTGGCGCCGAAGGCCCGGTGCGGGCGCTCGTGTCCGAGGTCGAGGGGCCCGGTGGGCGGCGCGAGATCTACCTGCTGCCCGCGACCGGACGCGAGGCGGTCCCCGGCACCGATCCGACCGCGTTCGAGACCTTGCCGGTGGCGCTTTTGCGGCTGGCGCCGGACGGCACCATCGCCGAGATCAACCGCGCCGGGCGGGCGCTGATCGGCGAGACCGCCGCCGGACTGCCGCTCGGCACCGTGCTTGAGGGGCTGGGCCGCCCGGTCAGCGAATGGATCGGCGACGCGATGGCCGGGCGCGGCACCGACCGGCCCGAGGTGCTGCACCTGCGCCATGAGGAGCGTGAAGTCTTCCTTCAGGTGACGCTGAGCCGCACGACCGAGGGCGGGCGCCCCGGCCTGATCGCGACGCTGTCGGACGCGACCCAGTTCAAGACGCTTGAGGCGCAGTTCGTCCAAAGCCAGAAGATGCAGGCCATCGGCCAGCTCGCGGGCGGGGTGGCGCATGACTTCAACAACCTTCTGACTGCGATTTCAGGGCATTGCGACCTTCTCCTCCTGCGCCATGACAAGAGCGACGCGGACTATGCCGACCTGATGCAGATCAACCAGAACGCCAATCGCGCGGCAAGCCTCGTGGGCCAGCTTCTGGCCTTCTCGCGCAAGCAGACGCTGAAACCGCAGCCCATCGACCTGCGCGACACGCTGGCCGACCTGACCCATCTGCTGAACCGACTGGTGGGCGAAAAGGTGCGCCTGACCTTCGCCCATGACCCCGATCTTGGCCCGATCCGGGCCGACAAGCGGCAGCTGGAACAGGTGATCATGAACCTTGTCGTCAACGCCCGCGACGCGATGCGAGAGGGCGGCGAGATCAGGATCGAGACCGAAACGGTGACCCTGCGCGAACCGCTCTGTCGCGACCGCGCGACGGTGGCGCCGGGGCGCTATGTCGTGGTCCGCGTCGTCGATGAGGGGACGGGGATCGCGCCCGACAAGCTGCCGAAGATATTCGAGCCCTTCTTTACCACCAAGCGGCAGGGCGAGGGGACCGGGCTTGGCCTGTCGACCGCCTACGGGATCGTCAAGCAGACCGGCGGTTTCATCTTCTGCGACAGCACCGTGGGGCAGGGGACGACCTTCACGCTCTACTTCCCGCTACATGAGCCGCAGGACCTGGCCGAACCCGCCCCGGCCCAGCCGGCGGCCGCGCGGAAATCCGTTCCCGCAGGCGACGGCGTCGTCCTTCTGGTCGAGGACGAGGCCCCCGTCCGCGCCTTCGCGAGCCGCGCGCTGCGGCTGCGCGGCTATACCGTGATCGAGGCGGAAAACGCCGAAGAGGCGCTGCACACGCTGGAGGATGAAAGCCTGAATGTCGATGTCTTCGTGACCGATGTCATCATGCCCGGCCTCGACGGTCCGACCTGGGTGAAAGAGGCGCTGAAAACCCGGCCGAATACCCGCGTCGTCTTCGTGTCTGGCTATTCGGAGGAAAGCCTGACGGAGACGCGGGAGAGGATACCGAATTCGGTATTCCTGCCCAAACCCTTCTCGCTGAGCGAGTTGACGGCGACGGTGCAGGGCCAGATCCACTGAGGCGGTCCCGCCGAGCGACACGAGAACGCCGCCCGGACTGCGGGCGGTGCGCTCAGCCCAGCGAGGCATGGAGCGCGAAATCCTCCGCCAGCGCCGCGCGCAGCCGCGCCTCGGTCGGCGCGCTGAGTTCGGTGGTCCCCTCGGGCGAGACGTTCAAGCGCGGCAGGCTGATCTCGCAGTTCAGCCGGTCCTCGAGGAATCCGACGAAGGTGTCGATCCGCTCATAGGGAAAGATCCGGTCGGCGCCGCGCCCCTCATGCGGTTTGAGGAAGGCACCCTGGCGGCCGACATCGGCGTAGGGCGGGCGGTCCTTCGCGAGGTAGGCCTGCACGAAGGCGTCGAAACTGATGTCGCGCGTGCTGTTTTGCGGCCGCGCCATGCCGTCGCGCTGGCGGTAGCGATACCAGCTTCCAAGCCAGTCCACCGGCTCGCGCATCAGCGCCACGACCATGAACCCCTCGCCCGAGGCGCGTTCGAGGAAGGGCGCGAAACTTTGCCAGTAGCGCCGCACATTGGTGTGCTTGAGGACGGGAGGGCGCTGAATCACCACGCTTGCCAGCGGTTCAAGTGCGGCCTCGATCGCCGTGGATCCGGTCTTGGGCGTCGCGAGATAGACAAGCCTTTCCTTCCAGAACACAAGCATTTCAGGCCTTTCCACGCGTTTCCGGCACCTTTTCCGCGCGCATTAACTAAAGATTTACCAAAGGAAGAAAAGGTCAATTTTAAGAAAAGACTGTTGAAATGTTCTTCTTTTGATCTCATAAGGGCGGGAACAAGAGGCGAACACAGGCAATGATTGCTGCGCCCGCAGGGGTGTGAAATAAGGAACCGACCCATGGCAGTGACGAACCTTTTTGACATGAACGACAAGCGCTCCGCAGAAAAACAGAAGGCACTCGATTCCGCGCTGGCGCAGATCGAGCGGCAGTTCGGCAAGGGCTCCATCATGAAGCTTGGCGCCGACAGCCCGGCGATGGAGATCGAGGCGACCTCCACCGGCTCGCTCGGCCTCGATATCGCGCTGGGGATCGGCGGGTTGCCGAAGGGGCGGATCGTGGAGATTTACGGCCCCGAAAGCTCTGGCAAGACCACGCTGACGCTGCATGTGGTGGCCGAGGAGCAGAAGAAGGGCGGCGTCTGCGCCTTTGTCGATGCCGAACACGCGCTGGACCCGCAATATGCCAGGAAGCTGGGCGTGAACCTGGATGAGCTGCTGATTTCCCAACCCGACACCGGCGAACAGGCGCTGGAGATCGTCGATACGCTGGTCCGTTCCGGCGCGGTCAGCCTTGTCGTCGTCGACTCGGTCGCCGCGCTGACGCCGAAATCGGAGCTTGAGGGCGACATGGGCGATTCGAGCGTCGGCGTCCATGCAAGGCTCATGAGCCAGGCGATGCGCAAGCTGACCTCCTCCATCGCGCGGTCGAACTGCATGGTGATCTTCATCAACCAGATCCGCATGAAGATCGGCGTCATGTTCGGCTCCCCCGAAACGACGACGGGCGGCAATGCGCTGAAATTCTATGCCTCCGTCCGCCTCGACATCCGCCGCATCGGCGCGATCAAGGACCGGGACGAGGTGGTGGGCAACACCACCCGCGTGAAGGTGGTGAAGAACAAGGTCGCGCCGCCCTTCAAGCAGGTCGAATTCGACATCATGTATGGCGAGGGGATTTCCAAGACCGGCGAGTTGATCGACCTTGGCGTCAAGGCGGGCGTCGTGGAAAAATCGGGCGCCTGGTACTCCTATGGCGACGAACGCATCGGCCAGGGGCGCGAGAATGCCAAGCAGTTCCTGAAGGACAACCCCGACACCGCCTATGCGATCGAGGACAAGATCCGCGCGAGCCACGGGCTTGAATTCGGCGCCTCGGATGAGGGCGGCAGCGACGATGACGTCATGGAGGCCTGACAGGCCCCTCATGGTAACCCCGAACGCGGCCCCCGGCGGGCCGCGTTTGCGTTGGGGGGCCGCGCGCAGGAATGTGGACATGGGCCAAGACAAGGGCTAACACGCCTAGGCTGATCCACTCCGCCCGAAAAGGCCCGCCCCGATGCCCAGCCTGAACGACATCCGTTCGACCTTTCTGACCTATTTCGAACGCAACGATCACCGCGTCGTGCCGTCCTCTCCGCTTGTGCCGCGCAACGATCCGACGCTGATGTTCGCCAATTCCGGCATGGTGCAGTTCAAGAACTGCTTCACCGGGGTGGAAAAGCGCGACTATGTCCGCGCGACGACCGCGCAGAAATGCGTCCGCGCGGGCGGCAAGCACAATGACCTCGACAATGTGGGCTATACCGCG
>DAIOXI010000155.1:958-7318 GCA_036758045.1 Albidovulum sp. | reverse complement strand
GTCGCGTCCGTATTGCCGGGGCCAGAGGCGCGGACATCCAGCCGATAGCCATCCGACCCCTGATCGACGGTGCCGTCCAGCGTCACCGGCCCCGGAAAGCCGGGAACCAGCAACGCAAGGTCGCGCAGGCGCGAGGACAGGGTGATGCTTTGCCCGTCACCAGCGGGTTTGCCGGTCGCGGTCAGGGTCACCTCACCATTCTGAAGGTCCAGACTGGCAAGCCGGATCATCCCCGGCGTCTGCACGATGGCGACGTTCAGGCCCGACCGGCCCCGGATCAGGCGATCGACGTAGCCTTGCCCGACGCCAAGCCCATCGCCCGTCGCCACCAGCGTGATCGCCCGCGCCTCGGCCGGGCCTGTCATCGTCGCCTTGGCCGATATTGCACCCTTGTAGCGCCCGCCCATCGCCGAAAGGTCGCTGAAATCCAGTTTCGCCGCCAGATCGCTCGCCGCCGCCGACAGCGTGCCGGAGGCGCTGGCGGAAAGCGTGCTGGCGCTCAGGTTCGCCGACCGGATGTTGATGCCGTTCTCGTCCCGGCGGATCGAGGCGGTCAGGTGCGACGCGCCACGCAGAAGGTTATCGACCTCCGGCACAGAAACGGCCAGGTCCTGCCCCGCAACCTCGATCCTTGCATCGGCAACACCCGAAAGAACCGCGTAGCTGCCAACGACCTTCACGTCCCCGGCCCCGCGGCCCGGGCGGCCGGCAAGGCCGGACAGGCGCGACAGGTCCTGCACGCTTGCCCTCAGGTCGGCCGTAAGCTCCACCCCGCTGTCCAGCCCGTCCACGTCGAGACGGCCCCCGGCCTCATACCCGTCACCGGCGAACATCAGAACCGGAAGCCGCAGCTTGCCACCCGATTGCCAGCTAAAGATCGTGCGCCCGCTGACCTGCGACCCGACCGCCTGTTGCAAGGCGAGGTCCGCCTGATCCAGCCCCGCCACGGCAAAGCGCAACGTGCCGCCGATGGTGGACCCTGCATCGCCCGCACCGGCATTGATCCGGCCCGATCCGGCCAGTGTCAGCCGGTCCATCGACATCGAGGGCCGCTTCAGCCCCACCATCGTTCCGTTCAGCGTCCAGCCATTATCGACCCGCCCGTCATAGCGCAGCTTGAGGTCAGCGGAGCGGACCTGCGTCTTTTCCCCCGGCACCGGCAACAGCACGTCCGACCCGTCCTCAAGCCCCGCGCGAAGGGTCAGCGCTGCCTGCAACGGCAGGCCCGAGGGCCGCAGGCTCAACTCCCCGTCGAGATCGACCCCGCGCGAGTCGAGGATCAGCTTCGACAGGTCGGTCTGACCCGATGGCAGGCGCTGCCCCTCGGCCTGAAGCTTTATGTCGTTGCCGAAGAACTCCTGATATTCCGGCATGAACAGGGGCGTGATGTCGCCGGATATATCGGCCACGAAGGTGCGCGCCACCTCACCCGAGCGATTGGGCTTGGTCCCAAGCTGCACGAACCCCGTGACGCGCTGCTGGCCATCGGTACGGATCGAAATCTCGGTGCGGAACTTGTCGATCACGCCGCTGCCGTGGATTGCCACCTCGGCTGAGGGGCGCCCGGGAATGTTCAGAAGCTGCACCGCGATCCCGTCCGCGCCTTCCTTCGCCAGAAGGTCAAGCGTCGTGTCCCGTGTCGCGTTGGAATAGGACCCTTTCAGCGACAGCGTCCCCTGCTTGCCGTCGATCCGCGTCACGGAAATATCGGTGGACCCTTCGCCCCCCGAAAGCTGCATCTGGCCTTGAAGACGAACCTCGGCGGCCACGCCCATGATCGGTTCACCAAGAACCACCTTGTCGACCGCCAGTTTGCCGATATTGACCGCGACCGGCAGGTCGGGAAGCGAAAAGCCCGTCGCCTGCGAGGGGGTATCTTCGGCCAGCGGCCGGCGCGGCAGGTCGATCTCGGCCGCCGACATCTCATCAATCTCGATCCGGCCGGAAAGAAGGGCGGAGCGGTTCCACGAAATCGCGCCATCGCGGATGGTGATCCAGACGCCGTCCTTGTCGGCGATGGTCAGCTGATCGAAGGTTGCCCGCGACGACAGCGCCCCGGCAAAGCCGTCCAGCCGCACGGACCGCCCGGCGCCGGACAGGTTATCCTCAATCAGGCCGGTCAGGAAACTGCGGTCGCGGGCGGTGGCGCTGTCCTCCTGCGCCGGGGCGAGGACCGGGAAAAGGCAAAGCGCGCATGTCAGAAGAAGCCGCCGCATCAGAAGGCCTGCCCGATACCGATATAGATCTGAAGCCCGTCGCCGGTGGGCCCGGAGACCGGCATCCCCAGATCAAGCCGGATCGGCCCGAAGCCGGTATCGTAGCGCAGGCCAAGGCCCGCGCCCGCATGGGACTGCGTCGCGCCACCGAAGAAATCGGAGGAGGTGATGTAGCCCACATCATAGAAGGCCACCGCGCCGATCTTTTCCGTCACCTTCGCGCGGAACTCGCCGGAGAAACCGGCGAAGCTCGCGCCTCCGCTATCGATTGTGCCGCCACCCGGACGCGGCGAGGTGATGTTCAGCGACTGGTAGGGCTGGCCCCGCACGGTGCCGCCGCCGCCCGACAGGAAGAGGTAATCCGGCGGTGTCTGCAAGAGGCCTGATCCGGTCACGGTCCCGGCCTGCACCCTTGCGGCCAGTGTGAACCGCTTCCCGCCCCCGAAGGAATGATAATAGCGCGCATCGGTCATCAGGCGCGCGCCGGAATTGGTTCTCCCGAAGCCAAGGAAGGGCACGACCTCGGCGTCCAGATAAAACCCCTTGGTGGCGTTGACCGGATTGTTCCGGCGGTCCCAGGTCAGTTCGACGGGTAGCGACAGCGCCTTGTAATGCAGACTGCCGATCGCATCCGTCGCGGTGGAATCCGAATAGGTCAGCGCCGCCTGCCCGGTCAGCGTATCGCTCAGCACCCGCGTCAGGCCCAAGGACACTTCGCGCTTGTCCACGGTCCAGTCGCCAAGGTCCAGCCGCTGTACCCGCGCCTCGACAAAGGCGGTGGCGTCGGTCACAGGCGTCGCCGGGCGGTCGATCCTGACCCCGACGTCATAGCCCATCTCGCTGTCCTTGCCGCCGATCCGGTTGACCGCGGCATCGAATTTCAGCCGCTCACCCCCGCCAAGAAGGTTGCGATGCAGCCAGAAGCCGGAAAGGTTCAGGCCTTCAGAGCCCGATACCTCCGCCCCGAAGCCATAGCGGCGCAGCTTTTCCTCTGTCAGGACCAGATCGACGTCCAGCGTGTCGCCGGGGCCGATCGCCTCGGCCTCGGTGATCGCGACGGAACTGAAAACGCCGGTGCGCCGCAGCCGCTTGCCCACGGTTTCAAGCTTGGCGGGGCTGTAAACCTCCCCTTCCGGGAAACAGGCGATCTTGCGGATGCGCTCGATCCGCATCCTCTCATAGCCGCTGACGGAAAGCCGCCCGAAGGTCAGCTCCGGCCCCGGCGCCAGCAGGATCTCCGAACTGACCGTACGGGTGTTGTGATCGGCGACGACGGACTGCCCCGCGACATCGGCCTTGGCGTGGCCGATATTGCGCCAGCCATCGACACCGGCCTGCGCCGCATCGACGATGGCCGACGATTTCGCCGTCAGCGTGTCGCGATAATCCGGCGGCAGTTTGGTGCCGCGCGCATAGGGCTTCATCCGCGCGGCGGAAAAGGTGAAACGCGGCCCCGGCCTGACGATGACCTCGATCTTCGAGATCCGGTTGGGCGCGTCCAGGGGCGCGATGGTCGCGGCCTCGCGCCCGTCGATCAGGATGCTGATGGTGCCGGAATAATAGCCCTCGGAATAAAGCGCGCCCAGAAGCTTGGCGTAATCCGCCCGTGCCGAGGCGAAAAGGTTCTGCGGATCGACCTGCTTGTCCTTCCGCGCCCCGATCAGAAGCGAGGCATTCACAAGCGTATCCCGCAGATCGTCACCCGCGCCGGGGGTCGCGAAGCTCATCGCGTCAAGCGCACGGGCGGGGACCGGCGCCATCGGCAGCATCAACACGCCGCAAAGCGTCAGGCCGACGACGCTTCTAAACGGATGACGCATGCGAACCCCCGGAAACCGAATTACCCACGCTTCTAGTCCTCGCAAGAAACCGGGCGGAATGCCAGAGTCTCCATGTGGCTTCCGCCCTCTCGCTGGGTCAACTTGCGAGAATGTGATTCAGTTGCGTGTCAGCGCGGAATTCCATTCATCCAGAAAGTCACGCCGCTTCAGCCGGTCGAGAAAGACCAGAAGGCCGGGATCAAGCCGCATCGGCCGCAAATAGGGGTGTGCCGCCAGCGCCGTGGCGTCGATCAGCGGCAGCCCGGCCTCATCCCGGATCGCCGCCTTGCCCTCGGGACCAAGGAGGAAATCGAGGAACTCGCCCCCCAGATCGGGCGCTTCGGATGTGGCCGGAATGATCGCCGTGCGCAAAAGTGTGAGCGTGTAGTCCTGCAATTCGACAATCGCGACGTCGGGATCGCCGGCGAGGCGCGGCCCGGCATAGCTGCCAAGGATGTTGTAGGCGAGGACGAGCCTGCCGGTCTTGATGTCGTCGATCATCTCGTTGGTCGCGGTGTAGAGGCGCGGCGCAAGGCTGCCCATCACCTCGGCCAGCCGCCAGAAGCTGTCCGACTGGCGGCTGTCCTGCGTGGCGAACAGATAGCCCGCCCCGGAAAGCGCAGGGTCATAAGTGCCGACCCGGCCACGGAAAAGCGCGGTATTCTCGCGCAAAAGCTCGATCAGGTCGCGCCGCGTCTGCGGCAGGGGCAACGGACCCAGCGCCTTGCGCGAGATCAGCAGCACGACGTTTTCCTGCGCGAAGGCATAGAGGTTGTCCTGCCATCGCGCCCAGGGCGGCACCGCCTCGGTCCGGGCCGACCGATGGGCGCGGGCAAGCCCGTCATTGGCCAGCTTCATCTGCAAGTCCATCGCGGATGAGATCACCAGGTCGAAGGCGCGCCCCTCATCCGCGATGGCGGCAAAAACCTCCTGGCTTGAGGCGACGGTATAGCGGACGGCAATGCCGGGATGGCGGCGCTGATAGGCCTCGACCACGGGGCCGAGGACCGAGGTATCGGTGGTCGAAAGGATCGAAACCTCACGCCCGCCGCCGTCCGGCGCGGGGAACAGCCGTTCCTCCTCGACCTCGAAGGCACTGGCGGCGGCGCGCCACAGGAACAGCGCCACGACGGCAAGCGTCAGGACAGGGGCAGCGAAAGCCGCGCGCATGTACCGCCTCCTTCTCGATCCGCAAGGGTGAATGTGCCGCCATGGGCCGTGGCGACCTCATCCACGATGGTCAGGCCAAGGCCCGATCCGATGACATCGCCGGCATTTGTCCCGCGCACAAAGCGCTTCGACAGTTGCGCCAGCCCCTGCCCCGACAGGCCCCGCCCGCGATCCGCGACGATGACTTCGGCATGGCCGTCGGCGCAGGCCAGCCCGAACTCGATTTGGGTCTCGTCCGGCGAATATTTGACCGCGTTGTCCAGAAGGTTGCGCAGCGCGGCCTCAAGCAGGGGCCGGTCGCCGCGCACCGTGACCTCGCCTTCCGGCAGGTCGAGGCGAAGGGCAATGTCGCGAAGCTCTGCCGTTGGCTGGAAGGTCGCGACAAGGTCGCGCATCAGCCGCGTCAGATCGACCGGCTCTTCGATCAACTGGTCGGAACGGTTGACGACCGTCGCATGGGCCAAGAGCTGCCCGGCGGTGCGGCTGCTTTCCTCCACCGCTCGGATCAGCGCGCGGATCTCCTCCCGCGTCTCTTCGGAGGGGCTTTGGCGCATCGCGATCTCTGCCCGCGCGCGGACCACGGCCAGCGGCGTGCGGATGTGATGCGCGGCCTCGGCGATGAAGGTTTCTGTCCGCGACAGCCCGGCCCGAAGCCGGGCGATGAACCCGTTCAGCGCGGAAATGAGCGGCCGCAGCTCCACCGGCGTTGGGTGATCGACAAAACGCAGATCCTGCGGCCCGCGCCGTTCCACCGCCTCGGCCAGACGGCTGATCGGGCGCAACGTGCTTTTCGCGGCCAGAAGCGACAGAAGAGCGGCCAGCGCGAAGAAGCCAAGCCCCAGCGCCGCCGCGCGCTGGGCGACGCCCTGGGCGATCGCCTCTTTCCCCTGCCGGGTCTGCGCGACCAGAACCAGCACCGCAACGGGCTTGCGCGCCACAAGAACGGTGCGCGACACGGCGGCGATCCGTACCTCCGCGCCCCGATAGTCGCGGGTGTAGAAGACCGGCCGCAAAGCGATGTCGGCCACCTCGGGCAGGGGCAGGTCGTCATAGCCGGTCAGGGTGGCCGCCCCGGCGTCGATCCGGTAGAAGACCCGGTCGGCGCTGATCGACCCGAGGATCGAAAACGCCTCATAGGGCAGATCGACGCTGAC
>DAIOXI010000155.1:0-899 GCA_036758045.1 Albidovulum sp. | reverse complement strand
GCCCCGATGACGAGAAGCTGAAAGACCAGCCGAAGCTGGAGGGAGACGGCCGTCCGCTTCATTCCGTCGTCAGCCGGTAGCCGACGCCGCGTACCGTCTCGATCCGCGCGCCGGAGCCTTCCATCTTCTTGCGCAGCCGCCCGACATAGACCTCGATCGCATTGTCAGACACGCTTTCGGCATAGGAAAACAGCCGGTCGCAGATCTGGCCCTTGGAAAAGATCCGCTCGGGTGCGGCCATCATGATCTCCAGCAGCCGCAGCTCCCGGTTGCGCAATTCCCGCATCTCGCCGTCCACGGTCAGGGTGGCGGTCAGGGGGTTGAAGGTCATCCCGGCGAAGTGCTGGACGGTCTGCAGCGCCACCCCCTTGCGCCGCAGCACCGCGCGGCAGCGCGCCTCAAGCTCGGCAAAGTCGAAGGGCTTGGTGACATAGTCGTCGGCGCCAAGATCAAGGACGCTGACCCGGTCGGACACCTCGGAGCGCGCGGTCATGACGATCACCGGCGTGTCCCGCCCGATTCGCCGCTGATCGCCAAGAAACCGCCGCCCGTCGCCATCGGGCAGGGAAATATCCAGCAATATCAAATCATAAGACGCCGCGCCAAGACAGTCGGACGCATCGCCCAGCGTCTCGGCCCAGTCCACCGCATGCCCGTCCAGCCGCAGCCGGTCGCCGACCGACTGGGCAAGATCCTTGTTGTCCTCGACAAGCAGAAAACGCATGCTGACAGGGTCCGAAGCAACGTGACAGGTTCATGTCAGGTTTCACAGCGAATCATTCGGACTGCAAGCGGACGGCTGAGTCAGCGGGCTCAACATGGGTCGTGCGCGCAACTAAAGTCTGGGAGGACTTCATGACGTTCAAACTCTTCAAGGCGCTGGGCACCAGCGCCGTGAT
>DAIOXI010000154.1:0-7331 GCA_036758045.1 Albidovulum sp. | reverse complement strand
CGATGCGCGCGGCGTTGCAGCACCGCTCTCTGACCCCGGCGGTGGAGCGTCTGCTGGCCGCCGAATCCGTCGCCAATGACGCCCGCGCCGCAGCGATGCATTCGGTCCTCGGCGCGCTGTCCGACAGGCTGGCGGAGTTCGCCGCCCAACCACCCGGCGACGGCGCGGCAAACCCCGAAAAGACCCCGTCCGAGGGCGGCAAGAAGAAGAAAAAGAAGCGGAAGGCGTGACGGTCCACTGCCCCGCTAGCCGCGGGCGATGCGCGGGCGGCCGCTGACTTGGATGCGCAGCCGCGCCTCGATGAACATCGGCTGGCCCTCGATCTCAACCTCGCTCAGATCGCAGCTCTCGGTGATGCGCATGTCCTGCATCCCCGCCGCCTGCGCCTTGGCGCGCGCCTCGGTATCCAGAGCGGCGCGGAGCGCGTCCAGCGCCTGCTCTTTCTCGGTGAACCGCGCCGGTCCCTCGGCCAGATGCGCGACGAAAAGGCCGGGGCCGGGGCTGGAGACCGACCCTTCGGCATGGACGGAGCTTTGGCCGACAACGGCCCCGATCGCATTGGCCACGCCCGCATGTTCCGGCAGGATCGTGCGTGCATTCAGCGCCTCCCCCACCGCGCCGTAATAGCTGGGGGCCGAGGCGCCAAGGCCGATGACCGGCAGTGCGAGTTCGGCGCGAAGACGCAGGATGCCGGAATGACCCGCGAGGCCCGCGCGCAGCAACGGATGGCGGGCCAGAACCTCGGGCGCATCCGCCCATGCCTCCTCTGCAAAAGCGGATTCCAGCAGGCAATCGACGGTCTGGCGCGTCAACTGGTCGATGATCTCCTGCGCAAGCGGTCTGGGGCCGTCGGCGATCCGGTCGCCGCGCCCGTTCCGCCGCCGCGCGAACAGCGTCACCGCCTTGAGCGCCGCGCTGCCGTCCCAGCTGTCCAGCCGGCCCAGCACATGGGCGGCGTCCGACGGCGTGACCCCCGCGATCATCACCAGCCCGCGCTGCACCAGCCGCATCATCGCGGGCATATCAAGCCGCGTCCGCACCGCATCGGCCAGCCGCACCGGCCCGTTCTCCAGCCGCTCCACCACCCCCGCCTCACGCGCGGACAGGCCCGCCGGTGCGGTGCCGCGCCACATCGACAGGGCAAAGCGGCCGTCCATATCGCCGGTCGCGTCCTGCGACAGCCAGGTGTCGAGCGCATCGTGAACAAGTCCCGGCCAGTCCCGCGCCGCCAGCGACACCGGCACCAGCCGCCGTGGCCCAAGGCGCAGCCGCGTCGCCAGCCCGTCTTCCTGATGCACCTCGCTGTCGCCGCCAAGCCCGGTCGTGCGCATCGCGACCGCCTCGACCATGGTGCGGAACGGACCGACCCGCGCACCCATCGGGTCGATGGCGGGCAGACCGTCCTTCAGCAGACAAACATCCGTCGTCGTCCCGCCGATGTCGGAGATCAGCGCGTCCCTCTCCCCCGTCAGCCACCGGGCGCCAGCGACCGAGGCGGCGGGGCCGGAGAGGATCGTCTCGATCGGGCGTTCGCGCGCAACGGCGGCCGACACCAGCGCCCCGTCGCCGCGCACCACCATCAAAGGGGCGTCGATCCCGAGATGGGCCATATGCCCTTGGCACGACGCAATCAGATTGTCGATCATCCCGATCAGCCGCGCGTTCAGAACCGCCGTCAGCGCCCGGCGCGGGCCGTTCAGCCCGGCGGAAAGCTCATGCGAGCAGGTGACCGGCTTGCCCGTCACCTCGCGGATCAACTCGCGCGCGGCAAGCTCATGCGCCGGGTTGCGGGTCGCGAAGCTTGCCGCCACGGCAAAGCCGCTGACACCCGGCGCCACCTCGACCACCGCCGCGCGGAGCGTATCGAGGTCCAGCGCGGCCAGCTCCCCGCCACCGTGGTTATGCCCGCCCTTCGCCCAAAGCACAGGATCGCCCCGCATCGCCTCTTCCAGCCCGGCGCGCTTGAACTCCGCCTGTTCGAACCCGATGAAGACCAGCGCCACGCGCCCGCCCTGCCCCTCGACCAGCGCATTGGTGGCCAGCGTCGTGGAGAGCGAGACCAACCCCACCTGCGCCGGGGCGCACCCCGCCGCCGCGATGGCCGCGTCGATGGCCGCACCGACACCGGCCGACAGATCGGGCCGCGTGGTCAGCGACTTGGCCGAGGCGACGACGCGGTCGCCCGCCTCATCCAGCACCACGGCGTCGGTATAGGTGCCGCCGGTATCGACGCCCAGAAGATAGCTCATCACCCCGTCCTATCGCTTGGTCCCCAGAATGCGCCCGGCCCCGAGCCAGCCCACAAGTATGCTTGGCGCATTGGTATTGCCGCCGATCAGCGTTGGAAAGACCGAAGCGTCACAAACGCGCAGGCCCTCCACCCCGCGCACCCGAAGATCGGGATCGACGGCCGATGTCGCGGGATCGCGGCCCATGCGGAGGGTACAGGAGGGGTGGTAGACCGTCCCCGACCGGGCGCGGAAATCGGCGATCAGGTCGGCGTCGGTCTGCACCTGTGGGCCGGGGCGCAGCTCCTCGGCGATCAGGGCGCGCAACGGGTCCTGCGCGGCGATCCGGCGAAGGACTTTCACCGCCGCCAGCATTTCATTGACGTCGTGATCGGTGGCATAGGCATTGGCAACGATCCGGGGCGCGGCGAAGGGATCGGCGGAGCGCAGGTCGATCCAGCCCCGACTGGTCGGGCGGCAGTTCGACAGTCCGATGGACATGCCCGAAAACGGGTCCGGTGTCAGAAGCGGCCGTTCTCCCGCGCGCGGCAGCAGGGTCGAGAAGGCCTGAAAGTAGAGCTGCATGTTCGGCCGGGTGAGGCCGGGATCGGTGCGGAAGAACCCGCCACCATGGTTGATCGACTTCGCCAGCGGCCCGCTGCCGCGCAAGAGATACTGCATCCCGGCCCAGAGCTTGCCCCACCATGGCCGAAGGGCATCGTTGTAGGTCGGCACCGTCATCCGCCAGGTATAGTTGATACCCTGATGGTCGTTCAGGTTCCGGCCCACCTGCGGGCTGTCCGCTACAACGGCGATTCCATGCCCGGCCAGATGTGTCGCCGGGCCGATCCCCGAAAGCATCAGCAGTTGCGGGGAGTTGATGGCACCCCCGGCAAGGATAACCTCGCCCCGTGCCGTCGCACGTTTGAGGGAGCCGCCCTGTCGGTACTCCACGCCCACCGCGCGACCGTCCCGAACGATCACCCTGGTCGCATGGGCGCCGGTCAGGACGCGCAGATTCGCCCGCGTCATCGCGGGGCGCAGAAACGCCCGCGCGGCCGAATTGCGGCGGGCCTTGCGGATCGTCATCTGGTAGATGCCGACGCCTTCCTGATCCGCCCCGTTGAAATCCGCGTTGTGGGCCAGCCCCGTCGCCTCGGTCGCGGCGATGAAGCTGTCGACCAGCGGATGAAGGTCGCGCCGGTTGCCCGAGATGAACAGCGGCCCGCCCTTGCCGCGCCACTCATCCGCGCCCGCCTCATTATCCTCGATCGCGCGATAGGCGGCGGTGACAGCCTCCGCGCCCCAGCCCGGCCCGGCCAGATCGCCCCAGTCGTCGTAATCGCTGCGATGCCCGCGTATCCAGACCATGGCGTTGATCGACGACGACCCGCCCAGGATCTTGCCACGCGGCCAGTGATCGCTTTGCCCGGCCAGCCCCGGATCTGGCTCCGCCCGGTACATCCAGTTCACCGCCGGATCGTAGAACAGCTTGCCATAGCCCAGCGGAAGCTGGACGTAGAAGCGCCGGTCGGTCCCGCCCGCCTCAAGCACCAGCACACGGTGCCGCCCGTCTGCCGACAGACGCTCGGCCAGAACCGAGCCCGCCGAACCGGCCCCAACGATCACATAATCAAATTCCGCGCTGTCCATCACCATCCCTCAGGCGCGGATATGACCACCCGGACCGCGACCGGGCTGTCATGCAAGCGACATGAAACGTCGCTGCTATTCCAGCCTTTCGGGGAAACCCGCCGCCCGCAGGTCCGTTCCCAGCCGATCCTCCAGCAGCTTGGCAATCATCGGCGATTGCGCCGCCCCGCCATAGGCCGCCTTCGCCGCGACATAGGTCTGTTCCGTCATCGCGGCCAGATCCAGTGGCACCCCGAATTCGCGCCCGAAACCCAGCGCGAAGCCCAGATCCTTCAACGCAAGGTCAACGGAAAACGCGATGTCGTATGAGCCGCTGAGGATCAGCGCGCCCTCCGTCTCATGCACGAAGGAATTGCCCGAGGACGCCCGGATCGCCTCCCATGACTGTTTCAGGTCAAGCCCGCCGCGCTTGGCGAGCATCAGTGCCTCGGACGTGGCTTTCAGGTGGATGAAGGCCAGCATGTTGGTGATCATCTTGATGATCGCCGAGGACCCGAGCGGCCCCATGTGAAAGACGCGGTTCCCCATCGCTTCCAAGGCGGGCCGGTGCAGGTCGACCAGATCGGCGTCACCGCCCGGCAGCATCGTGATCTCCCCCCGTGCGGCAAGATGCACCCCGCCCGTCACCGGCAGTTCCAGCATCCGCACCCCGGCCTCGGCCGCGATGGCGGCCAGGTGCAGCACGTCGTCGCGGCCCAGCGTCGACATCTCCACCCAGGTCGCGCCGGGCTTCATCGCAGGCAGAATCTGACGCAACACCGTCTCTGACACGGCGGGCGAAGGCAGACAGGTGATGACGTGATCGACCGAACCCGCCAGCATCTCGACACTGTCCGCCCAGACCGCCCCCTTCGCGACAAGCGCGTCCCCCGCGCCGCGGTTCAAGTCGTGGACAGTCAGCCCAAAGCCCGCCTTCAGCAGGCAGCCTGCGCAGTTCGCACCAAGGTTTCCCAAGCCAATATAGCCGTAATGCATCGCGGACGCCTTATCGGAAGTAGATATTGTAGTCGGCGCGGATTGCGGCATCCAACTGCGGATCGACCTGCATCCCGGCCTTCGACAGAATCTCGTTCTTCCGCGCGATGGCCTTGTCCAGCAGCATCGGCCGGTCGGCCTCAACCCACTCCTTCGGGCTCATCCGGTTGCCAAGCGCGGGGTAGACATATTCGGTCTGCATCAGCTTGAGCGTCTGTTCAGAGCCGAGGTAATGTCCCGGCCCGCCCAGGCAGACCGATTTCATCGCCTCGATCGAGGTCGAATCCTCGGTCACGTCTATGCCCCGCACGCAGCGCAGCACCTGCCCCAGGATGTCGTCGCCCAGAACCAGCGATTCAAGGCAGAAGCCCAGCAGCGAGGCATGCATGCCCACCGCCTCATAAACCATGTTCAGGCCGGACAGGCCCGCAAGCGTGTTGGTGATCGCCTGTTCCCAGCCGGCCTGCATGTCGGGCAGCTTGGCATCCGAAATCCCCGCCGCCGCCCCGCCGGGCAGGTTGTAGAAACGGTGCATCTGCGCGCAGCCCGCCGTCAGAAGCGCCTGTTCCGCCGACCCGCCCGACATGGCCCCGGTGCGCAGATCCGACACAAAGGGCCAGGTGCCGAAGATCGCCGGATGCCCCGGCGCGATGGCATTGACATAGACCACACCGGCCAGACATTCCGCCACCGCCTGCACGATGGCCAGCGCGATCGGGGCGGGCGCCGTTGCGCCGGCCTGCCCGGCCGACAGAAGCAGCACCGGCATCCCGCCCCGGATGCAGGCCTCCATCGTGACGCAGCTTTCCTCGGCAAACTTCATCGGCGGCACGACAAAGCAGTTGGAGTTGGAGATGAAGGGCCGTTCGCGCCACTTGTCCTCGCCGCCCGCAAGCCGGTGGATCATCTCGAAACAGGGCGCGACATGCGATGGGTCGGAAAAGGACGTGCCAACATGCTTCGTGGTGCCGGAACAGCAGGCGTAAAGCGTGTTCAGGTCCATCTCGAGGTTGTCGGTCACATCCCGCGCCACCATCGCGCGCTGGAAAAAGTGGACGTTGTCGAGCGCATGGGTGATCCGCGCCGCATCATAAAGATCCTGCGCGGTGGAATCGCGATAGGTGTTCGTCTCCAGATCGACGATATGCACCGCCGCGCCCGCCGTGCCGAAATGGACGTTGGTGCCGGTCAGGTGCAGGTCATGCTTCGGATCGCGGCCAAACAGGGTCAGGTCGCGCGCGGCAACGCTCAGCATGTCCTCGACCAGCGCGCGGGGAAAGCGAAGCCGCCCGTCATCGCCCTGCACCGCGCCCGCGCGGGTCATCGCCTCCACGCCCGAGGCCGGGGCCTGTGAGAGGCCGATCACCTCAAGCGCCTCAAGCGCGGCCTCATGGATGCGCGCCATGCCCTCCTGCGTCAGGGGCTTGTATTGCCCGCCGGGGAGGCCCGCCCGGATCGGCCGCAGGTTTTCCGCGAGGGGCGCGGCCCGCAGCGCGCGGCGTGCTTCACGCCCGCCCGCCCGCGCCGCGCGCCGCGGTTCACAATTCAACGCATCTTTACTCATCGCCCGTCCCTTTCCTGAGCAATGCGTCAACCTCATCGCCGGAGGCCGCGGCCATCAGCGGGTCGAACGATCCCGCCCCCATCATCGCCTCCATGCAGTCGCGGATCGCCGCATGGGTGACCCGCGCCACCTGACTGCCAAGCGAAATCCTGCGCACGCCCATGGAAGCGAATTCCGCCACGCGCAGCTTTCTCAGCGGCCCGGCGGCCAGCGCATTGACGGGCTTCGTCACCGAGGCCAGCACCTGCCGCAACTCCCCCGGCCCCGGCGGGACGGGCAGGTACAGCAGGTCCGCCCCCGCCGCCTCGAACGCCTGCAAGCGGCGGATGCCCTCGGCAAGGTCGTAGACGCCGTTCATCACCCCGTCGGCGCGGGCGCACAGCACGAAGGGCCGCCCCAGCGCCTTCGCCGCCGCGACCGCCGCGCGGATACGCTCGACGGCCAGATCGAAATCGTAGGCCGGGGCGCCCGCCACCATGCGCGTATCCTCGATCGAACAGCCCGACAGCCCCACCTCCGCCGCCAGCCGCACGGTTTCGGCCACGCCTTCGGGATCATCGGCAAAGCCGTTCTCGAAATCGCCCGACAGCGGCAGCGCGGTCGCAAACAAAAGGTCCTGCGCATGGGCCAGCGCCTCATCCCGGCTGATGCCGCCCATATCGGGCCGACCGAGCGTAAAGGCATGGGCCGCCGATGAGGTGGCAAGCGCCCTGGCCCCCGCCGCCGCCATCATCCGCGCCGATCCCCGGTCCCACGGGTTCGGGATCACGAAGCAGCCGGATTGATGCAGGTCGAAGAACGCCTGATGCCGCGCCGCCAATGTCATGCCCGCACCCGTTCGGCTTTCGGATCATACATCGGCGCCAGGCTCGCCTCGGCCCGCACCCGCCGCCCGGCGATCTCGATCTCAT
>DAIOXI010000153.1:6493-7347 GCA_036758045.1 Albidovulum sp. | reverse complement strand
GGGGCCTTCCTCCTCCCTGGCCTCGGAAAAAGCGGCACGCCCTCCTCCCGGACACGGCCGCACAAGACCAGACCTTCGGGTCCACCAGGACACGGGCAACCTCCCTCCTCCTCCCTGGAGGTCCCGTGCAGAAGAGCGGCGGTCCCCTTCTCCTCCCTGGGACCGCCGCGCCTTCACCCCCCGGCGGTCTGCCGGACGACATTCGGGCCTGAACGGCCCAACGCAATACGGCCCCGCCCCTCCTCCTCCCTGGGCGGGACCGTAGTGAAGACGGTGGCAGCTCCTCCTCCTCCCTGAGCTGCCGCCGCACCTTCACATCAAAACGTGAGGTCCCCTCCTCCTCCCTGGGACCAGAGCGTCATGACGGCGGCCCCCTCCTCCTCCCTGGGGCCGCCGTTTTTTTATGCCCCGATGCCCGCCCTTCCCCCGCCGCGATGGACAGCGGCCGGTTCGCGCCCTACCCTTCCCGCCCCCAGCAGAGACGGAGGCAAGGATGGGACGCGCGCACCCCAGGGCCGATGCTTTTTATGCGGATCAGGACAGATGGCGCGGGGAACTGGCCACCCTGCGCGAAATCCTGCGCAACAGCGGGTTGTGCGAGGAGTTCAAGTGGCGCTCCCCCGTCTATACCCATGACGGCCAGAACGTCGCGCTGGTCTGGGGCTTCAAGGATCACGCGGCGCTGGGGTTCTTCAAGGGTGTGCTGTTGACGGACAAGGCGGGCATCCTTGTCGCGCAGGGGGAGAATTCGCGCAGCACGCGGGTGGTGAAGGTCACCAGCGTGGAGGAGGTGACGCGGCTGGCGCCGACGCTTGCCGTTTACCTCGCCGTAGCGATCGGGATCGAGTTGGCCG
>DAIOXI010000153.1:0-6483 GCA_036758045.1 Albidovulum sp. | reverse complement strand
GAGGCGCTGACACCGGGGCGGCGGCGCAGTTGGGTGCTGCATTTCGGGCAGGCAAGGCAATCGGCCACCCGCAGATCACGAATCGAGAAGGCGGCGGAAAAGATCTTTGCCGGCAAGGGATTGAACGACCGCTAGGTCAGAACGGGATTTCGTCCGCGATATCGGCAGCGACGACATAGCCCGACAGGACATGCTTCGTCCCCGCCTTGTCGAAGGCCACTTCCAGTTTGTCGCCCTCAAGCGCCTCGACGGTCCCATAGCCGAATTTCTTGTGGAACACCCGGTCGCCCTCGGTGAAGGACGACACCGCGTCGAGGTCGATCACCACATGGCGTGCCTCGCGCGGCTGGCTGACAGGGCGGCTTCCGGCGCGATCCTGCAACCGCTTCCAGCCGGGAGAGTTGTAGACATCGGCGCGCGCGGCGCGCTCCTCGACCGCCGAGCGACCAAAGCCCTGCCCGGCGGCGCCAAAACCGCCGCCGTAAAGGCCGGGGGGCGTCAGCACCTCGACATGGTCGGCGGGCAGTTCGTCGATGAAGCGCGAGGGCATCTCCTCCCCCCCCGGCAGGAAGACCACCGGAAACTCCAGCCCCTTGGCGGCGTGGAGCGTCATGATGGTGATCTTTTCCTCCGCATCCTCGCTGTCATTGTCCATGATAAGCGAGACATGTTCGAGGAAGCCCTGAAGGTTATCAAACGATTCCAGCGCCTTGACGAGTTCCTTGAGGTTTTCGAGCCGCCCCGGTGCCTCGGGCGTCTTGTCGTTCTGCCACATCTCGGTGTAGCCGGATTCCTCGAGGATCGTCTCGGCCAGGCGGACATGGTCGTAATCGGGCACCTGCACCGCCTTGTGCCAGCGGTCCACCGCCTCGACAAGGACCCGCAGTTGCGCGCCGCCCTTGCCGCCGATCTGGCCCGAGGCGACGCAGTAGCGCGCGCCTTCCAGCAGGCTGACACCATCCTCGCGCGCCTGCCGCTGGATCACCTGCTGCGCCTTGTCGCCAAGGCCGCGCTTGGGGGTGTTGACCACCCGCTCGAACGCCAGATCGTCCTCGGGCGAGACGGCAAGGCGGAAATAGGCCATCGCGTCCCGAATTTCGAGGCGCTCATAGAATCGCGGCCCGCCGATGACGCGATAGGGCAGGCCGATGGTCAGGAAACGGTCCTCGAAGGCGCGCATCTGGTGGCTGGCGCGGACGAGGATGGCCTGCTGGTCAAGGCTGCGCGGCTCCATGCCGCGCGCGCCGCGCTGGATCGCCTCGGCCTCCTCCCCGATCCAGCGGGCCTCTTCCTCGCCGTCCCAATGGCCGATCAGGCGGACCTTCTCGCCGCCCTTCGCCTCGGTCCACAAGGTCTTGCCCAGCCGCCCGGCATTGGCCGAAATCAGCCGCGAGGCGGCGGCGAGGATGTGTTCGGTGGAGCGGTAGTTCTGTTCCAGCCGGATCACCCTGGCGCCGGGGAAATCCTTCTCGAACCGCAGGATGTTGCCGACCTCGGCGCCGCGCCAGCCATAGATCGACTGGTCGTCGTCGCCCACACAACAGATGTTCTTGTGCCCGCCCGCCAGAAGCCGCAGCCAGAGATACTGGGCGATGTTCGTATCCTGATATTCGTCCACCAGAATATAGCGAAACCCGCGCTGATATTGTTGCAAAACGTCAGGCCGGGTTTGAAAGATCGTGACGACATGAAGCAGGAGATCGCCGAAATCGCAGGCGTTCAGGGCCAGAAGGCGTTGTTGATAGGCCGCGTAAAGTTCGGTCCCCATGTTGTTGAAATGGCTGGCCTCCGCGGCGGGTACCTGCTCCGGCCCCCAGGCGCGGTTCTTCCAACTGTCGATCAGCCCGGCCAGTTGCCGCGCGGGCCAGCGCTTTTCGTCGATATTGGCCGCGACGATCAACTGTTTCATCAGCCGGATCTGGTCGTCGGTATCGAGAATGGTGAAGTTGGATTTCAGCCCCACAAGCTCCGCATGGCGGCGCAGGATCTTCACGCCGAGCGCATGGAAGGTGCCCATCCAGGGCAGCCCCTCCACCGGGCCGCCCATCAGCCGCCCGACCCTTTCCTTCATCTCGCGCGCGGCCTTGTTGGTGAAGGTCACGGCAAGGATCTCATTCGTTCGCGCCTTGCCCTGCCCCAGAAGATGCGCGATCCGGGCCGTCAGCGCGCGGGTCTTGCCGGTCCCGGCCCCCGCCAGCATCAGCACGGGGCCGTCCAGCGTATCGACCGCCTCGCGCTGCGCGGGGTTCAGCCCGTCGAGATAGGGCGCGGGCCGCGCGGCCATGGCGCGGGCGGACAGGGAAGCGCCTTCAAAGGCGGCGGCTTCGTCAATGCTGCTCATGCGCGACAATCTAGACGCATCGTTTCGCGAATAAAAGACAAGTTCACACTCTGTTCCGCGCCTTGCGCTGGACTTTCCCGCGCGGGCCAAGAAGAAATGCCGCCATGGACCTGCATTCGCGCTACCCCGCCCTCTCCGACCTGAAAGCCCGCGCAAGGGCGCGGATGCCGTGGTTCGTCTGGGAATACCTCGAAAGCGCCACGGGGACGGAGGCGACGCAGCGCCGGAACCGGGCAAAGCTGGATGAGGTGCTGCTCAGCCCCTCGGTCCTGCATGGGGAATTCACGCCCGACCTATCAGTCCAGATGTTCGGCCAGACCTATCCCCTGCCCTTCGGCATCTCGCCCGTCGGCATGTCGGGCATCTTCTGGCCCGATGCGGAACGGATGCTGGCGGCGGCTGCCGCGACGGCGGACATTCCCTATGGCTTGTCCACCGTCGCCGCGCAAACGCCCGAGGCGGTGGCGCCCCACCTGGGTGCGCATGGCTGGTTCCAGATGTATCCGCCGCGCGATCCGGGCATTCGCACCGACATGCTGAAACGCGCGAAGGACGCGGGGTTTTCCGCGCTGATCCTGACCGTCGATGTTCCTGTCGCCAGCCGCCGCGAACGCCAGACCCGGTCGGGCCTGACCCAGCCGCCGCGCCTGACGCCACGTCTGCTGGCGCAGGTGATGCAGCGCCCGGCCTGGGCGCTGGGAACGCTGAAACACGGGATGCCCCGGATGCGGCTGATGGACAGCTACGCCGATACGTCGGTCAAGACTTCCTCCACGGCGCATGTGGGCTATCTGCTGCGCACCTCGCCCGACTGGGACTATGTCAAATGGCTGCGCGACGCCTGGGACGGGCCGTTCATCATCAAGGGCGTGCTGCGCGCCGACGATGCCGCGCGCTTGCAGGACGAAGGCGTGGACGCGATCTGGGTGTCGAACCATGCCGGGCGGCAGTTCGACGCCGCCCCCGCCTCGATCGAGGCCTTGCCAGAGGTGCGCGCCGCCACCACCCTGCCGGTGATCTTCGACAGCGGGATCGAGGGCGGGCTGGACATGCTGCGCGCCATCGCGCTGGGGGCGGATTTCGTGATGATGGGGCGGGCCTGGCATTATGCGCTGGCCGCCCTCGGTGAAGCAGGTCCCGCGCATCTGGTCGACATGCTGCGCCTCGACCTGATGTCCAACATGGGCCAGATGGGCACCCGCAGCCTGACCGATGTGCGCGCCCGCCGGATCGGCTGAGCCGGTCGTTTTCGGCGGAATTGCTTCGTTCCCGCATCAGCCTGCGGCCCGGCGCGCGGTATCACGGGCGAAATGTTACAGAAACCTTACACTCTGCTGCCCTAAGGCATTGCGCCGCAGCGCAGCATCGCTAATCTTCGCGCCGCGCAATGGGAGAGCCTAGCATGACCGAGTTCAAGAAGATCCTGGTGGCCAACCGCGGCGAGATCGCGATCCGCGTGATGCGGGCGGCGACCGAGTTGGGCAAGCGGACCGTGGCGGTCTATGCCGAGGAGGACAAGCTCAGCCTGCACCGCTTCAAGGCGGATGAGGCCTATCGGATCGGCGAGGGCATGGGGCCGGTCGCGGCGTACCTCTCGATCGCGGAGATCATCCGGGTGGCGAAGGAATGTGGCGCGGACGCGATCCATCCGGGCTATGGGCTTCTGTCGGAAAACCCTGATTTCGTCGAGGCTTGCGTGGCCAACGGCATCACCTTCATCGGCCCCAGGGCCGAGACGATGCGCGCCCTTGGCGACAAGGCGTCGGCCCGCCGGGTGGCGATTGCCGCCGGTGTGCCGGTGATCCCGGCGACCGAGGTGCTGGGCGATGATTTCGAGGCGATCAAGCGCCAGGCCGCGGACATCGGATATCCGCTGATGCTCAAGGCCTCCTGGGGCGGCGGCGGGCGCGGAATGCGGCCCATCACGAAGCCCGAGGAACTGGTCGAGAAGGTCCGCGAAGGCCGGCGTGAGGCTGAGGCGGCCTTCGGCAACGGCGAGGGCTATCTGGAAAAGATGATCACCCGCGCCCGCCACGTCGAGGTCCAGATCCTCGGCGACCGGCATGGCGCGATCTACCACCTTTACGAACGCGACTGCACCGTCCAGCGCCGCAACCAGAAGGTCGTCGAACGCGCCCCCGCGCCCTATCTGACCGATGCGCAGCGGGCCGAGATCTGCGAGCTTGGCCGCAGGATCTGCGCCCATGTGAATTACGAATGCGCCGGCACGGTCGAGTTCCTGATGGATATGGACTCCGGCCAGTTCTATTTCATCGAGGTGAACCCCCGCGTTCAGGTCGAACATACCGTCACCGAAGAGGTGACCGGCATCGACATCGTGCAGGCGCAAATCAAGATCGCCGAGGGCAAGACCCTGGCCGAGGCGACCGGCGTCGCGCGGCAGGAGGATGTGCAGCTTCGCGGCCACGCGATCCAGTGCCGGGTGACGACCGAGGACCCGCAGAACAACTTCATCCCCGATTACGGCCGCATCACCGCCTATCGGTCCGCGACCGGCATGGGCATTCGCCTCGACGGCGGCACGGCCTATGCGGGCGGCGTCATCACCCGCTACTACGACTCGCTTCTGGTCAAGGTCACGGCCTGGGCGCCGACGCCGGAACAGGCGATCAGCCGCATGGACCGGGCCTTGCGCGAGTTTCGGGTGCGCGGTGTTTCCACCAACATCGCCTTTGTCGAAAACCTGCTGAAGCACCCGACCTTCCTTGACAACACCTATACGACCAAGTTCATCGACACGACGCCGGAGCTTTTCACCTTCAAGAAGCGCCGCGACCGGGCGACGAAGATCCTGACCTATATCGCCGACATCACCGTGAACGGCCATCCCGAGACGCGCGACCGCGCCCGGCCCCATGCCGAGGCGCGCCCGCCAAAGGCCCCGCGCCCGGCCAAGGCCCCAACGAAGGGAACCCGCGACCTGCTGGTCGAAAAAGGCCCGCAGGCGGTTGCCGACTGGATGGGGGCCCAGAAACGGCTTCTGCTGACCGACACGACGATGCGCGACGGGCATCAGTCGCTTCTGGCCACGCGGATGCGGTCGATCGACATGATCAAGGTGGCGCCCGCCTATGCGGCGAACCTGCCGCAACTCTTCTCGGTCGAATGCTGGGGCGGCGCCACCTTCGACGTCGCCTACCGCTTCTTGCAGGAATGCCCCTGGCAGCGGCTGCGCGACCTGCGCGCGGCGATGCCGAACCTGATGACGCAGATGCTGCTGCGCGCTTCGAACGGAGTGGGCTACACCAACTATCCCGACAACGTGGTGCAGGAATTCGTCCGTCAGGCCGCGACGACGGGCATCGACGTCTTCCGCGTCTTCGACAGCCTGAACTGGGTTGAGAACATGCGCGTCGCGATGGACGCGGTGATCGCGAATGACAAGGTCTGCGAGGCGGCGATCTGCTATACCGGCGATATCCTGAACCCCGATCGCGCGAAATACGACCTGAAGTACTACGTCGCGATGGGCAAGGAGCTGAAGGCGGCAGGTGCGCATGTGCTGGGCCTGAAGGACATGGCGGGGCTGCTGAAGCCCGCCGCGGCCCGCGCCCTCTTCAAGGCGCTGAAGGAAGAGGTCGGGCTTCCGATCCACTTCCACACCCACGACACGAGCGGAATCGCAGGCGCCACGATCCTTGCCGCCGCCGATGCGGGTGTTTCGGCCGTGGATGCCGCGATGGATGCCTTCTCCGGCGGGACCTCGCAACCCTGCCTCGGCTCCATCGTCGAGGCGATGGCCCATACGGAGCGTGACACCGGCCTCGACATCGGCGCGATCCGCGACATCTCGAACTATTGGGAGGCGGTGCGCCACCAATACGTGGCCTTCGAAAGCGGGCTTGAGGCCCCGGCGTCGGAGGTCTACCTGCACGAAATGCCGGGGGGCCAGTTCACCAACCTCAAGGCACAGGCGCGCTCCCTCGGCCTTGAGGAGCGCTGGCACGAGGTCGCGCAGACCTATGCCGATGTGAACCGGATGTTCGGCGACATCGTCAAGGTCACGCCGTCGTCCAAGGTCGTGGGCGACATGGCGCTGATGATGGTCAGCCAGGAGCTGACCGTGGCCGATGTCGAGAACCCGGACCGCGACATCGCCTTCCCGGATTCGGTGGTGTCGA
>DAIOXI010000152.1:612-7354 GCA_036758045.1 Albidovulum sp. | reverse complement strand
GAAGCGCTGCGCGGGTGTCGGGTGACAGAAGGTCGATCTTGTTCCAGACCTCGAAGACCGGAACATCCTCATCGACGCCCAGGCTTTCAAGGATGTCGCCCACATCGGCCGCCTGTTCCTCGGTCTCCGGGTGGGCGATGTCGCGGACATGCAGGATCAGGTCGGCCTCAAGCACCTCTTCCAGCGTGGCGCGGAAGGCGGCGACAAGCTGTGTCGGCAGGTCGGAGATGAAGCCAACCGTGTCCGACAGGATCACCTTGCGCCCGGACGGCAGCACCACCCCGCGCATGGTCGGGTCGAGCGTGGCGAAAAGCATGTCCTTGGCCAGAACCTCGGCCCCGGTCATGCGGTTGAAAAGCGTGGACTTGCCCGCGTTGGTATAGCCCACCAGCGCGACGACCGGGAACGGCACCTTGCGCCGCGCCGCGCGGTGCAGCTCGCGCGTCTTGACGACCTTGGCAAGCTGGCGGCGGATCTTGACCACCTCTTCGTCGATGGCGCGGCGGTCGGCCTCGATCTGGGTTTCGCCGGGGCCGCCAAGGAAGCCCAGCCCGCCGCGCTGGCGTTCAAGGTGGGTCCAGGCCCGCACCAGCCGGGTGCGCTGATAGGACAGCGCCGCAAGCTCTACCTGCAACACGCCTTCCCGCGTTCGCGCCCGGTCGGCGAAGATCTCAAGGATCAGCCCGGTGCGGTCGAGTAGCTTGACGCCCCAGTCCTTTTCCAGATTGCGCTGCTGGACCGGCCCCACCGGCCCGTCGACCAGCACCAGATCGACCTCGGCGGCCTCAAAGCGGGCCGCCAGTTCCGCCACCTTGCCCGATCCGAAAAGCGTGGCGGGCGTGATCTTCGGCAGGCGCACGACCTCGGCCCCCACGACCTCAAGATCCGGCAGGGCGGCGGCCAGCGCCACCGCTTCCTCCAGCGCAAGCTCGGGCGCATGGCGGGCGGACCCGCTACCCCGGTCGGGGTGCAGGACATAGGCCCGTGTCGGGCCTTTCTTGACGGAAGTCGCCTCGATCAGTCTTCGCCCTCATAGAGCGAGATCGGCTGGCCCGGCATGATTGTCGAGATCGCATGCTTGTAGACAAGCTGCGACTGGCCATCGCGGCGCAGAAGGACGCAGAAATTGTCAAACCAGGTAATCACCCCCTGAAGCTTGACACCGTTGATGAGGAAGATCGTCACGGGAACCTTCGCCTTGCGGACGTGGTTCAGAAAAGCATCCTGCAAATTCTGTTTGTCGGCAGCCATTCTCTTTGTCGCCTTTGTTCTTATGTCGCGCTTCATGGACGCTTCTCGGCGCTGCACCGGAAGCTTGGCCCAAGTATGCGGAAGTTTTGGAGAACTTCCACCCCAAAATCCGCGCGCCCGGAAGAGCGGCGCCAACCGGGTCAGTTGCGCCAGAATTCGGGGTTGAGAAGCGCTATGATGGCCAGCGTTTCAAGCCGGCCAAGGACCATCGCGACGACCGCGATGGCGCGGGCGGCGGTGTCAAGCTCCGCCCAGGAGAGGGGCTGCGCCGCCGTCACCGCCGCCAGCGGGCCGGTGGTGGAGAGCGCGGCCACCGAGAAGATCGTCGAGGCCTCGAAGTCGAGGCCCGTCAGCGACAGCGCCAGCATCGTCACCGCGATGGACAGCGCGAAGAGCATGAAGAAGATCCAGGCGATCTGCGCGCCCCTGCGGCGCAACTGCCGCGCCTGCGCCCCGGCCCCGCCGATGGAGCTGGGATGGACCAGACGCTCGATCTCGCGCTCGCCGTGGCGGTAAAGCGCGTAGACCCGCAAGAGCTTCACCCCGCCCGCCGTGGTCGCCACCCCGCCGCCGATCACCGCCAGACCGGCCAGGATCAGGCCCGGCGTCTCCAGCCCCGACCAGTCCCGCGCCTCGGCCCAGTCGGTGCTTTCAAAGCCCGTGGTGGTCAGAAAGGACAGGACCGTGAAGACCGTCCCCCAGAGCGCGCGGATGGCGGCGACGGTGTCCTTGACCTCGTTCACCTCAAGCGCGCCGACCCAGTGGCGCAGGAAAAGAAGTGCTGGCACCAGCGTGACCAGAAGCGTCGCCATGCGCAGCTCCGGGTCCTCGATCAGCGCTCGGCCGGTGACGACGGCGCGGCCGCTGGGATAAAGCCGCCGCGACAGGCCGAAGATCAGGAAGAGGAAGATCAGAAACTCGCCCGCGACGCCCGATCCGGTCTTGCCCAGCCCGCCGGTCGGCGTGATCCCCGACGTGGCCAGCGTGGACATCGCGTGGCAGGCCGCCGTCAGCGGCCGGTCGCCCGCGATCAGAAGCGCCACCCAAAGGATCAGCGTCAGCCCCGCATAGGCGGGGAAAAGCGTCACGAAATAGCGCTTCAGCCGCCCCGAGGGGTCGCTGGCCGGTCCGCCCGCCCCCGCGACCACCGCGCCCTGCCCCGCCTGCGCGCCCGACAGGACCTCAAACCCGCCAAGGTTCATCGGCGCCAGCACCGAAATCGCCGTCAAGAGGACGAAGAAGCCGCCCATCCAGCCGACCAGCGCGCGCCACAGATGCAGGCTTCCCGACAGGCGTTCGGGAACGTAAAGCGTGGCCCCCGTGGTGGTGAAGGAGGACACCATTTCCCACCAGGCATTGAAAAGCGTCGTATCGATCACCGCCTCGCGGAACGGAACGGCGAAGAGAAGCGGCAACAGCGTATAGGCCCCGACCAGCGCCAGAAGCTGATTGCGCGGGCCCCGCGAGGGTCGGTTGGCCGCCGTCGCGACCGCCAGCAGGACGGCCAGAAGAAAGAACAGCGTGCCGCCGTAAAAGAAGATGCGCGAGACGAAGTAGTTGCGCACCACGAAGGCATGGGCCGCAGGCACATACATCGCAAGCGACCCGACCCCGATCAGGATCACGAAGAACGGAAGCTGAAGGAGCCGGGTCATCGGTCAGAAGAAGTCGATGGAGACCTGGAGCAGACGCTCCACCTCCGGCACGTCGCCGGTCATGGCGAAGAGAAGAATCACGTCGCCCTCTTCGACCTTGGTGTCGCCGGTCGGCTTCACGACCTTCTCGCCCTTCATCAGCGCCCCCATCAGCACGCCTTCGGGGAACTCGATGTCGCGGATCAGGCGGCCGGAGATGGGCGAGGTGCCAAGGACCTGCGCCTCGATCACCTCGGCCTCGGCGTCGCCGATGGAATAGATCGCCCGAACCCGTCCATGGCGGATATGGCGCAGGATCGAGGACACGGTGGTGGCGCGCGGGTTGATATAGGCGTCGATGTCCAAGGCGCCCATCAGCGGCACCAGCGTCGGGTCGTTGACAAGAGAGATGGCCATCGCGCAGCCCGCCTGCTTGGCCCGGACGGCGGCGAGGATATTGGTCTTGTCGTCGTCGGTGACCGCCAGAACCGCGTCGGCGCGGTCAATGTTCGCCTCGTTCAGGATCTCGATATCCATGCCGTCGCCGTTCAGCACGATGGTGCGTTCCAGCGCATCGGCGGCCTCTTCCGCGCTGGCGCGGTTGCGTTCAATGATCTTGGCGCGGATGCGGTCGGTGCGTTTTTCCAGCGCGCGGGCGACCGCAAGGCCGACATTGCCGCCGCCGATGATGACGATACGTTCCTGCTTTTTCGTGTCCTTGCCGAAGATGTCGAGCGTGCGGTTCACGTCCTCCACATGGCTACAGACATAGATCTGGTCGCCCGCGAAAAGCTGGTCGCCCGGATCGGGCGCGAAAAGCCGCCCCTCGCGCCGGATGCCGACGACGATGGCGCGCAGCGTGGAAAAGAGGTCGGTCAACTGCCGAAGCGGCGTGTTCAGAACCGGGCACTCCTCATCCAGCGCCACGCCCAGAAGCTGCACCCGCCCGTTCATGAAGCTTTCGGTGTCGAAGGTGGATGGCGCGGCCAGACGTTGCAGCGCCGCCTCGGCCACCTCGCGTTCGGGGCTGATGACCACGTCGATGGGCAGGTGATCGCGGCGGTAAAGGTCGGAATAGATCGCATCGGTATAGGACTGCGCCCGCAGCCGGGCGATCTTGCGGGTGATGCCGAAGATCGAATGGGCCACCTGACAGGTGACCATGTTCACCTCGTCCGAATGGGTGGCGGCGATGATCATGTCGGCATCGCGCGCGCCCGCCCGGTCGAGAATGTCAGGATAGGAGGCGAACCCCGCCACGCCCTGCACGTCCAGCGTTTCGGTCGCACGCCGCACAAGGTCGGCATTCTTGTCCACGACCGTGACGTCGTTGCGCTCCCCCGCGAGGTGGCGCGCGATCTGCCAGCCTACCTGGCCCGCGCCGCAGATGATGACCTTCATGGCGTCTCTCCCCTCGAAGGATGCCGCCTTTGATACGCATGAGGGCCGGACCGGGTCAATGCGGCGCCGTTGCGATTGCGGCCGGAATGCTTCGCCCCGCGCGCAGCAGCAGCCAGAGCGCGAAGGCCGATTCGGCCAGAAGCGGCACCAGATAGGCTGGCTGCACCGCCGTCAGCGCCTCGGGCGCCAGCAGATGCACCGCGCTGCCCGCAAGGTAGATCAGGCCCGACAGCCCCAGCGCCCCGCCAAGCAGGTTCGGCAGGGCGTTTTCGCGCAGGAAGATGGCGGCGATCAGAGGGTTGCAGATGCCAAAGAAGGCAAGGCCGATGTCATAGCCAAGCGCGCGCAGGTCCAGCGCCGCCTCAACGCCCGGCAGGTCCGCCCAGGCCAGCATCAGCGCCGCGGCGGTGACGATCATGTTGGCGGCGATGACGGCGGTCTGGATCAGGCGGAACACCATGGCGCCAAGTGCTGCGGCGGGCGCGAGGGGGCGCAAAGTCAGGTAAAGCAGCACCGCGACCCCGGCATCGCAAAGCGCCATCAAGAGATCGGCCCCCATGGCGAGGCGATAAAGCCCCGCGCCCTCGCGGATCGCCTCCGCCGTGGTCAGACCGCCGCGCGATACCCTCGCCCCAGAGGCCCGCGACGATGATGACAAGGTAAAGCAGCCCCGCCAGCCGGCCCTGCGCCGGGATGAAGGGGGATGCGCTCACGCGTCGGCCGCCTCATCCTCCTCTTCCAGATGGGCGACGCGGGCACCGGATTTCGACGTGGTCACGACGCCCAGCGATTTCAGCTTGCGGTGCAGGGCCGAGCGTTCCATGCCGACGAAGGTCGCCGTCCGGCTGATATTGCCGCCGAAACGGTTGATCTGGGTCAGCAGGTATTCGCGTTCGAACAGTTCCCGCGCCTCGCGCAGCGGCAGCGTCGCAAGCCCGCCCGACAGGACGATCCGCCCCTCCTCGGCCTGGCTGTCGCTTTGACCGGGCAGTTCGCGCGCCTCGATCGGGCCGGTGCCTTCGCCAAGGATCAACACCCGTTCGATCACGTTGCGCAACTGGCGGATATTGCCGGGCCAGGACATCGTCTGCATCAGCGCGTCGGCCTCTTCGCTAAGCTCGCGCAGCGGCAGGCCCTGGGTCCGGTTGAAGACCTCGACGAAATGGCGGGCAAGCTCGGGAATATCCTCGCGCCGTTCCTCCAGCGAGGGCACCGCGATGGGAACGACGTTCAGCCGGTCGTAAAGCTCCTGCCGGAAGCGTCCGGCGGCGATCTCTGCCCTCAGATCGCGGGTGGTGGAGGAAATCACCCGCAGATCGACCCGCACCTTGTCGGTGCCGTTGACGCGGGAAAACTGCTGTTCGGTCAGCACGCGCAGGATCTTCGACTGGGTGCCAAGCGGCATGTCCGCCACCTCGTCGAAATAGACGATGCCGCCGTGGGCCTGTTCCAGAAGCCCCTTTTCGACGCCGCGTTCGGCGGTCTCACGGCCGAACAGCACCTCTTCCATCCGCTCCGGCTCGACCGAGGCGGAGGAGACCGTCACGAATGGCCCGCCCGCGCGGTTCGAATGCTGGTGGATGAAGCGCGCCGCGACCTCCTTGCCCGAGCCGGGCTGCCCGGTCAGCATCACCCGCCCGTTCGACTTCGTCACCTTGTCAAGCTGCGCCTTCAGCGTGCGGAAACTGTGCGACGACCCGATCATTTCAGACGAAGTCACATCGCCCCGGCGCAATTGCGAATTCTCGCGGCGCAGGCGCGAGGTTTCCATCGCGCGGCTGATGACAACGGTCAACTGGTCTATATTGAAGGGCTTTTCGATAAAGTCATAGGCGCCCTGCTTGATCGCCGCGACGGCGATTTCGATATTCCCGTGGCCGGAGATGATGATGATCGGAATATCCGGGTTGTCGCGCTTGACGGTCTTGAGGATGTCGATCCCGTCCATGCGGCTGTCCTTCAGCCAGATGTCAAGGATCATCAGCGCCGGCGGTTCGGCGTTGATCTCGGCCATGCATTCATCGGAATTCGACGCGAGACGGGTCGAAAACCCCTCATCCTGAAGAATGTCCGAGATCAGTTCCCGGATGTCCCGTTCATCGTCCACGATCAGAATATCACTCATGCCTCACCTCCGGCCATCTCTGGCGCTTTCTCTTTCACTCCCCGGCCCGACCGCGCCCTTGGCAGGCGGATCTCGGCCATCGCGCCCCTGTGGGCGCCTTCCTCAAAACTCTCGGCATCCGTCAGGGTCAGGGTGCCGCCATGTTCCTCGATGATCTTCTTGACGATCGAGAGGCCAAGCCCCGTCCCCTTCTCGCGCGTCGTCACATAGGGCTCAAAAAGCCGCGCGCGGTCCTCGGGCAGGCCGATGCCGTTGTCGGAGATGCGGATCTCGATCAACTCGTCGCTGGCCTCCATCGCCACCCGCACCTGCGGCACATAACCGTCCGGCG
>DAIOXI010000152.1:0-602 GCA_036758045.1 Albidovulum sp. | reverse complement strand
GAGCTTGCGCAGCTCGTCGTTGAACTCCGTGACCGGCGCGCCCTTTTCCTTCAGTGATTCAATCGCTTCGCCCGCATTCTTGATAAGGTTCGTGACCGCCTGCGAAATCATCGTGGCATCGAATTCGGCCACCACCGGCGCGTCGGGCAGCGTCGCCCGGATCGTCGCGCCATGGACGCTGCCCTCCTGCAAGGTGACGGCGTCGCGCACCAGCTTCGTCAGGTCATGTTCGCGCCGGTCGGGTTCCGGCATCCGGGCGAATTTCGAGAACTCGTCCACGATACGGCGCAGGTCGCCGGTCTGGCGGACGATGACGCCGGTCATCTGGTCCAGCGCCTCGGCATCCTCATCGCCCAGCACCCTGGTGAACTTGCGCTTGATCCGTTCGGCGGAGAGCTGGATCGGCGTCAGCGGGTTCTTGATCTCATGCGCGATGCGGCGCGCGACATCGCCCCAGGCGGCCATGCGCTGCGCGCTGACAAGGTCGGTCACGTCGTCAAAGGCGACCACATAGCCCTCGAGGCGCTCGTCTTCGGCGCGGCGCGTGGCCATCCGGACCAGCAGGATTTCAAGCCTGCCCTGCCGCGTGACCTTGGTCTCCC
>DAIOXI010000151.1:5419-7406 GCA_036758045.1 Albidovulum sp. | reverse complement strand
CGCATCAGGCCGGGATGGCCGATCGGAACAAGCACACCGTTTTGGAAGACGCGCAGGGCATCGCCTACGGGGCGGGCATGGCGGCCTTTGCGATCACCATCCTGACCCATCTGGGGCTGGTCACCGGCCAGACCGCCGGGCTTGCGGTGCTGATCTCCTACGCGACGGGCTGGGGCTTTGGCCCGGTCTTCTTCGCGGTCAACCTGCCCTTCTACTGGCTCGGCTACAAACGGATCGGGCTGCGCTTCGTCCTCAAGACCTTCGTCGCCGTGGGGCTGATGTCGGCTTTGGCGATAATCTTCCCGCACTGGGTGCGCTTCGATCACCTGAACCCCATTGTCGGGGCGGTGCTGTTCGGGGCGATCTCAGGCTCGGCGCTGCTGGCGCTTTTCCGGCACGGGGCGAGCCTTGGCGGCGTCGGGATCGTGGCGCTTTACCTGCAGGACAGGACCGGCTTTCGCGCCGGCTGGACGCAGCTTGTCTTCGATGTCGCGATCTTTGCGCTGGCGCTGGGACTGCGCGATGTGCCGACGGTCGCGATCTCGGCGCTCGGCGCACTGGTCGTCAACCTGGTGGTCGCGGTGAACCATCGCCGCGACCGTTACGTCGCCACCTGAGGAGCCGTCCATGGGCAAGACCTATCTTTATCTTCTCATCGCCGTCGCCTTCGAGGTCTTCGGCACCTCCTGCCTTCAGGCGAGCCAGCAGTTGACGCGGCTCTGGCCGTCGCTCGGGATCGTGGTGGGGTTCGGCGGCGCGTTCTTTTTCTTCATGCAGGTGCTGAAGGAACTGCCACTTGGCATCACCTATGCGCTCTGGTCCGGGCTTGGCATCATCCTTGTCTCCGTCTCGGGCTGGATCGTCTTTGGTCAGAAGCTCGACCTGGCCGCGCTGTTGGGGATCGCCCTCATCATCGCGGGGATCGCGGTCATCAACCTCTTCTCGATCTCCTCGCCGCATTAGCTTTGGGCTGGCCTTTGTCCCGCCTTTCGTCTATCGCGGCGGCGCAGCACGGAACCAGGCGGACCCATGGACCTTCGCAATATCGCGATCATCGCACACGTTGACCACGGCAAGACCACGCTGGTGGACGAGCTTCTGAAGCAGTCCGGCGCGTTCCGGGAAAATCAGGCCGTGGCCGAACGGGCGATGGATTCGAACGACATCGAGCGCGAGCGCGGGATCACCATCCTTGCCAAGGCGACGAGCGTCGAGTGGAAAGGCACGCGGATCAACATCGTCGACACACCCGGCCACGCCGATTTCGGCGGCGAGGTCGAACGCATCCTGTCGATGGTCGATGGTGTCGTGCTTCTGGTGGACGCCGCCGAAGGGCCGATGCCGCAGACGAAATTCGTGACCTCCAAGGCGCTGGCGCTGGGGCTGCGTCCCATCGTGGTGCTGAACAAGGTCGACAAGCCGGATGCCGAACCCGACCGGGCGCTGAACGAGGTCTTCGACCTCTTCGCCAATCTCGGCGCGGACGACGACCAGTTGGATTTCCCGCACATGTATGCCTCCGGCCGCTCCGGCTGGGCGGATATGGAGCTTGACGGGCCGAGGAAGGACCTGTCGGCCCTTTTCGACCTGATCGTCCGCCATGTCCCCGCGCCGAAGCAGGTGGCGGATGCGGGCAAGCCGTTCCGCATGCTGGCCACGACCCTGTCGGCCGACCCGTTCATCGGCCGCATCCTGACGGGCCGCGTCGAAAGCGGCACGCTGAGGGTGGGCGAGACGATCAAGGCGCTGAGCCGCAAGGGCGAGCGGATCGAACAGTTCCGCGTGACCAAGATCCTCGCCTTCCGGGGTCTGGCGCAGGCGCCCATCGACATGGCCGAGGCGGGCGACATCGTCACGCTCGCGGGCATGACCAAGGCCACGGTCGCCGACACGCTTTGCGCGCTTGAGGTCGATACCGCGCTGCCCACGCAGCCGATCGACCCGCCGACCATCTCTGTCACCTTCGGCATCAATGACAGCCCGCTGG
>DAIOXI010000151.1:0-5409 GCA_036758045.1 Albidovulum sp. | reverse complement strand
CACCAAGGCCCTGTCCCGCGCCACCCGCGAGTGGCTTTTTAAGGAGGCTGAATCCATCGTCGCCATCAAGATCGAGGACACGCCGGGGGGGGAGGCCTTCGTCGTCTCGGGCCGGGGCGAATTGCAGATGGGCGTACTGATCGAAAACATGCGCCGCGAGGGGTTCGAGCTGTCGATCTCGCGCCCGCGCGTGATCTTCCGCGAGGAGGACGGGCAGCGCATGGAGCCGATCGAGGAGGTCATCGTCGATGTCGATGACGAATATTCCGGCGCCGTGATCGACAAGCTGACCGGCCAGCGCAAGGGCGATCTGGTGGAGATGAAACCGGCCGGCGTCGGCAAGACCCGCATCGTGGCGCATGTGCCGTCGCGCGGTTTGATCGGCTATCACGGCCAGTTCCTGACCGACACGCGCGGCACCGGTGTCCTGAACCGCATCTTCCACGGCTGGGCGCCGCACAAGGGCGCCATCGAGGGGCGGCGCGTCGGCGTCCTGATCTCGATGGAGAACGGGGTGAGCGTGGCCTATGCGCTCTGGAACCTCGAGGAGCGCGGCAAGCTCTTCATCGGCGCGCAGGAACAGGTCTATGAGGGAATGATCATCGGCGAGCATTCCCGCGACAACGATCTGGAAGTGAACCCGCTGAAGGGCAAGAAGCTGACCAACATCCGCGCCTCTGGCACCGATGAGGCCGTGCGCCTGACGCCGCCGGTCAGGATGAGCCTTGAGGAAGCCATCGCCTATGTGCAGGACGATGAACTGGTCGAGGTCACGCCCAAGATCGTCATCCTGCGCAAGCTCCACCTAGACCCTCACGAACGCAAGCGGCAGGCGCGGGCCAACTGACCGCCCCCGGCAGAAACCTGCGTCCCGCCGGGCAGAAAGCTGCGCCCGAAATCTCCCGAGGGGCAAAAAACCGGGTGACCTTCTGCCCCGGTCCGTCCTAGCCTGCGCCATCCCGCGCCCCGCGTGAGGAAGACATTGTCTATGGGAGGACATCATGATTACGTTGAAGGGCAGGATCGCTGCCATGATCACCGCTGCCGCGCTGGTGGTGCCGGCGGCGTCTCAGGCCGAGGAATTCATCAACATTCTCACCGGCGGCACCTCGGGCGTCTATTACCCGCTGGGCGTCGGCCTGTCCGAGATTTATGCCGAGGGCATCCCCGGCGCGCGCACGCAGGTGCAGTCCACCAAGGCCTCGGTCGAGAACCTGAACCTGCTTCAGCAGGGCAAGGGCGAACTGGCTCTGGCGCTGGGTGACAGCGTCAAGATGGCCTGGGAAGGCAACACGGACGCGGGCTTCAAGGGGCCGCTCGACAAGCTGCGCGGGATTGCCGCCGTCTATCCGAACTATATCCAGATCGTCGCGACGAAGGAGAGCGGCATCAAGACGCTGGCCGACCTGAAGGGCAAGAGCGTGTCGGTCGGCGCGCCGAAATCCGGCACCGAGCTGAACGCCCGCGCGATCTTTGCCGCCGCCGGGATCAGCTATGACGACTTCGCCAAGACCGAATACCTGCCCTTCGCGGAATCGGTCGAGCTGATGAAGAACCGCCAGCTTGACGCGACGCTGCAATCGGCGGGGCTTGGCGTGGCCTCGATCAAGGACCTCTCCACCTCCATCGCCGTGCAGATGGTCGAGGTTCCGGCCGATGTCGTGGCCAAGCTTGGCGCGCCCTATATCGACGCGACGATCCCGGCCGGCACCTATGACGGGCAGGACGGCGACGTGAAGACGACCGCCGTGGTCAACTTCCTCGTCACCCGCGAAGGCGTGTCGGACGACACTGCCTATGCGATGACGAAGCTCTTGTTCGAGAACCTCCCGAAGCTTGAGGCCGCGCACAAGGCCGCCGCCCAGATCAAGCTGGAAAACGCGCTGAAGGGGATGCCGCTGCCGCTGCATCCGGGCGCGGAGACGTACTACAAGGAACAGGGCCTGATGTAAGGCCCCGCGCCGGGCGGCCGCCGCGCCGCCCGGACCGTTCGATTTCCGGGGAGGGGAAATCCGCATGGCGACGCTTGTCCAGGACGATCACGAAGCGCCGAAGGACGCGCCCGATCTGGGGCTGCACGATCCCTTGGCCGACAATTTCCCCGACGGGGTCGAGGGACGGCTGCTGTTCTGGATCGCGGTCGCCTTTTCGGTCTTTCAGGTCGCCACCGCCGCGCATCTGATCGACATGCCAAGCCAGGTCGTCCGCGCCATCCATGTGGGCTTTCTGGCGCTTCTGGGCTTTCCGCTGCTGGCGCTGGCCCGGCGCCGGGCGCTGCCCTTCAAGGCCGTCGCCTGGGTGCTGGCGCTGGCGGGTGTCGCGGTCGCGGCCTATCAGTGGGTGGAATACGCGCCGCTGATCCTGCGCGCGGGCGATCCGCTGCCACGCGACATTGTCATGGGGGTGATCTCCCTCATCGTGGTCTTCACCGCCGCCTGGATGCTGATGGGACCGGCGCTGCCGATCATCGCGGGGCTGTTCCTCGCCTATTGCCTTTTCGGGCAGCACCTGCCCTCACCTCTGAACCATCGCGGCTATGATTTCGCGCAGGTGATCGACCACATGACCTATGGGACCGAAGGCATCTACGGCATCCCGGTCTATGTCTCCTCCACCTATATCTTCCTCTTCATCCTCTTCGGGTCGTTTCTGGAACGCGCGGGGATGATCAAGCTTTTCACCGACGTCTCCCTCGGCCTTGTCGGCCACAAGCAGGGCGGCGCGGCGAAGGTGGCGGTGATTTCCTCGGGGCTGATGGGGACGATCTCCGGCTCCGGCGTCGCGAATGTCGTGACCACGGGGCAGTTCACCATCCCGCTGATGAAAAGCTTCGGCTACCGCGCGGCCTTTGCGGGGGGCGTGGAATCCACCGCCTCGATGGGCGGGCAGATCATGCCGCCGGTCATGGGTGCGGTTGCCTTCATCATGGCCGAAACGCTGGGCGTGGATTATGTGGAGGTCGTGAAGGCGGCGCTGATCCCCGCCATCCTCTACTTCCTCGGCGCCTTCTGGATGGTCCATCTCGAGGCCGGGCGCCACGGCCTTGTCGGGATGGCGAGGGAAGACCTGCCATCGCCCCTGAAAGCGGTGAGGGAGAACTGGTATCTGCTCCTGCCGCTGGCGGTGCTGGTCTATCTCTTGTTCAGCGGCTACACGCCCCTCTTCGCAGGCACCATCGGGCTGGCGCTGACGATCCTGCTGATCCTTGGCGGCTCGGTGGTCCTCGGCCTGCCGTCGCAGGCGCTGCGCGTGCCGGTCTGGATCGGGCTTGGCCTCGTCGCCGCGTCCTTCTTCGAATGTGGGATCATGCCGGTTCTGGCCGCGTTGGTGGTGCTGGTCGGCTGGAACGCGCTGTCGAAAGGCGGGCGGGACACGCTGATCCTGTGCCGCAATTCTCTCGCCGAGGGGGCCAAGACCGCGCTTCCCGTCGGCATCGCCTGCGCGCTGGTCGGTGTCATCATCGGCACCATGACCCTGACCGGCGTCGCCACGACCTTTGGCCAGTTCATCGTCCATGTCGGCGACAAGAGCCTGATCCTGTCGCTGATCCTGACGATGATCACCTGCATCATCCTTGGCATGGGCATCCCGACGATCCCGAATTACATCATCACCTCCTCCATCGCGGGTCCCGCGCTTCTGGAACTCGGGGTGCCGCTGATCGTCAGCCACATGTTCGTCTTCTACTTCGGCATCCTCGCCGACCTCACGCCGCCGGTGGCGCTGGCCTGTTTCGCTGCCGCCCCCATCGCGAAGGAAAACGGGCTGAAGATCTCCATCGAGGCGATCAAGGTCGCCGCAGCCGGTTTCGTCATCCCCTTCATGGCGGTCTATACACCCGCGCTGATGTTGCAGGATGGCGGGCCGCTGGCGGCCTCGATCGGCTATTGGCCCGCCGTGATCTGGATCGTCTTCAAGGCGGTGCTGGCGATCGGGCTGTGGGGCAGCGCGGTGATCGGCTGGCTGGGGCGCCCCCTGCCCGTCTGGCTGCGCCTGCTGGCCGCCGCCGCCGCCGCATCGCTCGTCGCGGCGCTGCCCCTGACGGATGAGACCGGGCTGGCCCTGACGGCTGCCTTCGCGGTCCTCGCCTGGCGGATGCAGCCCGCCCGCGCGGCATGAGCGGCGCCTGCCTTCTGGTCGGCGCGGTGGCGCTGTCGCTGGCCTCGGGCGGATTCGACCTCAGCTGGACCCATTCGGTCGAAAAGACCGGCTGGCGCGAACATTGGGTGGTGGAGGGCCGCGTGCTCCGCCTGACCAAGGCGGCGGTGAAGGGATCGGGCGCGGGGATGGAGCCCGGCCCCGGCGCGGTCCTGAAAGGCGACTGGTGGGTCTGGACCCCCGACCTGCCCCCGGTGGCCGAGGTCAACCTCGCCGCCTCGGGCGCGACCGTCGGCGGCTGGCATCTGTGCGCCGACGGCTCCTGCCGCGATCTTGGCGTCACCCCCGGCGCGGGCATCCGCCTGCGCCCCTGCGACTGACCGCCATGCCCCCCCGTGACCTTGCCGCCGCGCCGCGCTACCTTGCTGCGCAAGACAGGCGGAGGCGCGGGTGCGGCGGCAAGGGACATGGGTCAGGCGGATGATGGCGCGCCGCGTCCTTCTGTCCTTTCTGGCCGTCGCCCTGCTGGCGGCGGCGCTGGCTTACGCGGTGACCTGGCAGCGCGGGCTGCGCGCGCTTGACACCATGCTCGACCAGTCCCTGATCCTCACCCGCCGCGCCGTGGAAAGCGAGATCGCGCGCTTTCGCGCCCTGCCCGATGTCGCGGCCGAGGATGTGCGCATCACCAATGCCCTGCGCGACCGCACCGCGCCCGAGGCGACCGGCGCGGCGAGCCGGTATCTCGAAACCATCGCGGAACGGACCGGTGCCACGCATCTTTACCTGATGGATGGCAGCGGCCATGTCCTCTCGGCCTCCAACTGGAACACGCCCCTCAGCTTCGTGGGCCAGAATTACGGGTTCCGGCCCTATTTCCGCGACGCGCTGACGACCGGACGGGGCGGCTTTTACGCCATCGGGGTAACGACCGGGACGCCGGGCTATTTCCTGTCCTCCCGCGTCGGGCCTGCGGACGATCCCGCCGTGATCGCCACCAAGATCGACGTTACGCCGCTGGAACGGACGTGGAAGACGGCGGGCGTTTCGATCGCCATCGCGGATAGGGACGGGATCGTCTTTTTGTCGGGCGTCGATGACTGGCGCTACCGCCCGCTTCGCCCGCTTGACGGCGCGACGGTGGACCGGCTGGCCCGCGTCAGGACCTATGACGGGATCGACATCGCGCGCGCCCGCCCGCTTCTGACCGCCGCCCCGGACGGCGGCGCGCTGGCGCTGCGTGGCCCGGACGGGGCGGAGCTGCGCGGCCGCAGCGCGCTGATCGAGGCCGACGCCTGGCGCGTCATCTCCGCC
>DAIOXI010000150.1:7066-7472 GCA_036758045.1 Albidovulum sp. | reverse complement strand
CACGCATCGAGCCAGGCCCAGTTCTCGACGTAATGGAAAAAGACCGTGCTGCCTGCCAGAATCATGACGGCAAGGCCAAGCACGGCAGACAGCGGCGCGGATTTCACCGTCCGGCCCCGCCCACGGTCAGCCCGCCGATCAGCAGCGTCGGCTGGCCCACGCCCACCGGCACCCACTGGCCCGCCTTGCCGCAATTGCCGATGCCGGGGTCAAGTTTCATGTCATTGCCGATGGCACGGATGTTCTTCAGCGCCGTCGGCCCGTCGCCGATCAGGGTCGCGCCTTCCGCGAAAGGCACGTCCGTCCATGAGTCGTTGTTGAAATAGCTGAGCAGCGGCCCCGCGGGTTTTGCTTCCGCGAGATATTTGTTGTCCGGCGCGCAGTTCATGCGGAACGCCTCGAGAAA
>DAIOXI010000150.1:0-7056 GCA_036758045.1 Albidovulum sp. | reverse complement strand
GACCGGATCGCCGACGACGCCGTTCTTCACCCGGTAGGCCTCGGTGCAGGAGAACACGAACTTGCCGTTGGTGATGTCAACCTGACCGCCGCCAAAGCCCACGGCATAGATCCCGTCCTTCATCCCGGCGACGATGGAGGCCGGGTCGGCCGCGCCGCCCAGCATGTAGGTATTCGTCATGCGCGGCATCGGTGCATGGGCGAAGCTTTCGCGCCGCCCGTTGCCCGTGGGCGCAACCCCCATCAGCCGGGCGTTCTGCCGGTCCTGCATGAAGCCGACCAGCACGCCATCCTCGATCAGGACGTTGCGGCCCGAAGGCGTGCCTTCATCATCGACGGTGATCGACCCGCGCCGGTCGGGGATTGTGCCGTCGTCCAGCACCGTCACCCCGCGCGCCGCGATCTGCTGCCCCATCAGCCCCGCGAAGGCCGAGGTCTTCTTGCGGTTGGCGTCGCCTTCAAGCCCGTGGCCCACCGCCTCGTGCAGCAGGATGCCGGGCCAGCCGGCGCCAAGCGCCACATCCATGACGCCCGCGGGCGCATCGACGGCGCGCAGGTTGACCAGCGCGATCCTGAGCGCCTCGCGCGCCTCGGCCTGCCAATGCTCGGGCGTCATCAGCGCGGCAAGCCCGGTCCGCCCGCCGCCCCCCGTGCCGCCGCTTTCGCGCCGCCCGTTTTCTTCCACGATGACAGAGATATTCAGTCGCGCCATCGGCCGTATGTCAGAGACCAGATCCCCTCCGGGGCGCAGGATGAACACCTCCTGGAGCGAAGCGGCGACGGTTGCGGAGACCTGCACCACACGCGGGTCCAGCGCGCGGGCATAGGCGTCGATCTCGCGCAACGTTTCGACCTTCAGGCCGAAGGAGGCATCCGCCATCGGGTCGATGCCGCGGTAAAGATGGCGGTTGGTGCGGGCGGGCGCATCGGCCAGCACCCCGCCGCCCGCGCCGACGGCCAGCCGCGCGGTTTCCGCCGCACGCCGCAGCGCCGCCTCGGAAATCTCGGTCGAGTGGCCATAGCCCGACACCTCGCCCTTCACCGCGCGCAGGCCGAAGCCTTCGGAGGCGTCGTAGCTGGCATTCCGCAGCCGCCCGTCGTCAAGGACCAGCGCTTCGGACCGGCGGCGTTCCAGGAACAGCTCCCCATCCTCGGCGCCGGTAAGGGCGCTGTCGAGAATCGCCTCGGCGCGGTCACGGTCGAGCAGGGTTTCGAACGGGTCAAACCGACCTTCTTGCATGGCACGTCCTTCACGATCTTTGACTTCGGTCAAAAAGCGTCCCGTTTTTCCATCGGTTTCGCTTGTCGCTTGGGCACTAATATGATTTTACAGTCTCGATATACAACCGGTCGTCGAGGGCGGCCATCAGTGCAAGCGGCGAGACAAGCCGCAGCTGGACACGGGAAACAGACATGCGCTTTGGACAAAGACTTGCCGGCCTCGGGGCCACACTCTCTGCAACGCTCCTCGCCGGTGCCGTCGCCGCGCAGGACGCGATCTCGGACCTGCCCATCGTTGGCGCGCCGCACCCGGAGGGCATCGGCTTTCAGCCCGCAGCGACCGTGACCGCGCGCGAACAGCAATGGCTTGACCATATGCTGATGATCCTCTGCGCCGCCGTCGTGGCGCTGGTCATGGTGCTGCTGCTGATCTCCATCGTCCGCTTCAACAGCCGCGCCAACCCGACGCCCGCCCGCTTCACCCACAACACCCCGCTTGAAATCGCCTGGACGCTGATCCCGGTGCTGATCCTCGTCGTTCTCGGCTCTTTCTCTCTGCCGGTGCTGTTCAAGCAGGAAGAGATTCCGGCCGCCGACGTGCATCTGAAAGTGACCGGCAACCAGTGGTTCTGGTCCTACGAGTATCCCGATGAGGGCATCAGCTTCGACGCCTTCATGCTGGGGCGTGATGAGCTTGAGGCCGCGGGCTACACCGCCGACGAGTATCGTCTGGCCGCCGACAACGCCGTGGTTATCCCGGTCGACAAGAACATCGTCGTCGATGTCACCGCTTCGGACGTGATCCATGCCTTGTATATCCCGGCCTTCAACGTTCAGCATTCGGCCGTGCCGGGCCGGATCGGTCAGCTCTGGTTCCGGGCCGAGAAGGAAGGCGTCTATTTCGGCCAATGCACGACGCTCTGCGGCAAGGACCACGCCTATATGCCGATCACCGTGAAGGTGGTCAGCCAGCAGGTCTATGACGACTGGGTCGCGCAGACCAAGACGGCCGGGCTTGGCACTTCCGCCGCGGTCCGGGTTGCGTCGAACTGAAGCGGCGTTGCCCGCGCGGGGGTGATCCGCGACGGGCGGGGGAGAACGGATGAGCGATACAAGCGCCATTGACCACGGGCGGGAAGCGGGCTTCGGCGATTTCGTCCAGCTCCTGAAGCCGCGTGTTATGTCGCTGGTCGTGTTCACGGCGATGGTCGGGCTGATCGTCGCGCCGGTCCCGGTCCACCCCTTCGTGGCCTTCACGGCGATCCTCTTCATCGCGCTGGGCGGTGGGGCCTCGGGCGCGCTGAACATGTGGTACGACGCCGATATCGACCGCATCATGCGCCGCACCAGGGGCCGCCCGGTGCCGGCCGGCAAGGTTTCCGAGGGCGAGGCGCTGGGCCTTGGCCTCGCGCTGTCGGGCATTTCGGTGATGATGCTGGGGCTGGCGGCGAACTGGTTCGCGGGCGGCTTCCTTGCCTTCACGATCTTCTTCTACGTCGTCATCTACACCATGTGGCTGAAGCGTTCGACGCCGCAGAACATCGTCATCGGCGGTGCCGCCGGTGCCTTTCCGCCGATGATCGGCTGGGCCGTGGCAACCGGCGGGGTCAGCGTCGAATCGGTCCTGATGTTCGCGATCATCTTCATGTGGACGCCGCCGCATTTCTGGGCGCTGGCGCTGTTCATGAAGGAAGACTATTCGAACGCCGGCGTCCCGATGCTGACGGTCACGCATGGCCGCAAGGCGGCGCGGCGGCACATCTTCGTCTACACGCTGCTTCTGGCGCCGGTCGCGCTGGCGCTGGCGCTGTCCTCGGTCGGCGGGCCGGTGGTACTGGTCGCCGCGATCGTGCTGAACGCGCTTTTCATCGGCGGCGGCTGGCAGCTTCTGCGGCGGGATGAGGACGCGGCCGGGGCCGATGGCTACAAGGCGGAAAAGGCGTTCTTCCGCTTCTCGCTCGCCTATCTCTCCCTGCATTTCGGCGCGCTTCTGGTCGAGGCGGCCCTGAAGCCCTACGGGCTGGGGGGCTGGTGATGGCGATCCACAAGGAACATGAACTTCACCAGCGCCGCTTCGGCCGCAACATGGGCCTTGGCGCGGTGCTGCTGGCCTTTGTCGTGATCGTCTTCGGCCTGACCGTGGTCAAGGTCTCGCGTCAGGACGCGAACGGCAATCCGCCCTCGGCGGAGGCGAAACCATGAGGAAGCTTGACGGCAACAGCAAGATTGCGGCCCTCCTCGTCGGCGTCGTCGTCACGATGGGGGCGCTGGCCTGGGCGGCGGTGCCGTTCTATTCGTGGTTCTGTCGCGTGACCGGTTATGGCGGCACGACGAATGCGAGCACCCAGGGCTCGGACACCGTTCTTGACGAATATGTCACCGTCTGGTTCGACGCCAACACCGCGCCCGACATGCCCTGGCAGTTCAAGCCCAAGCAACGCTCCATCAAGCTGAGGATCGGAGAAAGCGGCATGGCCTTTTATGAGGCCTACAACCCGACCGACGAAACCGTCGCCGGGACGGCAAGCTACAACGTCGCACCCGACCTCGCGGGCTATTACTTCACCAAGATCCAGTGCTTCTGCTTTACCGAGCAGGTGCTGAAACCGCATGAACGGGTGGAAATGCCCGTCGTCTTCTACGTCGATCCGGAGATCGTGGACGATCCCGATGCCGGGCGTATCCGCAACATCACGCTGTCTTACACCTTCTACGAAACCGAACTGCCCGACACGCAGGCGAGCCTTCCGGCAGCCAAACCGGCAGGCTATAACTGAAAAAGTCGCAATTCAGGGACACCGACATGGCGCACGAAAAGAACCACGACTACCACATCCTTCCCCCCTCGCTCTGGCCCTTCCTTGGCGCCATCGGCGGTTTCATCATGCTGTTCGGTCTGGTGCTCTGGGTGTCGCCGCAGGTGTCGAACAACCAGCCCTGGATGTTCCTGATCGGCCTCGCGATCGTGCTTTACGTCATGTACGGCTGGTGGTCCGAGATGGTCCATGAAGGCAATGCGGGCGACCATACCCCGGTGGTGCGGATCGGCCTGCGCTACGGCTTCATCCTGTTCATCATGTCCGAGGTGATGTTCTTCTCGGCTTGGTTCTGGAACTTCTTCAAGAACGCGCTTTACCCGATGGGGCCGAATTATCCCGCCGTTGACGGCCCCTGGCCCCCGGCGGGGATCGAGACCTTCGATCCCTGGCACCTGCCGCTGATCAACACGCTGATACTGCTTTGCTCCGGCGCGGCCGTGACCTGGGCGCACCACGCCCTAGTGCATGAGAACAACCGCAAGGACCTGATCAACGGTCTGGCCCTTGGCGCCGTTCTGGGGATCTTCTTCACCATCCTTCAGGCCTATGAATATTCCCACGCGGCGTTCAGCTTCTCGGGCAATATCTACGGTGCGTCCTTCTTCATGGCGACGGGGTTCCACGGCGCCCATGTCATCATCGGGACGATCTTCCTTCTGGTCTGCATGTTCCGCGCCATGCGGGGCGATTTCACGCCCGAACGCCATGTCGGGTTCGAGGCCGCCGCCTGGTACTGGCACTTCGTTGACGTGGTCTGGCTCTTCCTTTTCGCGTCGATCTATATCTGGGGGCGGTAACGCCCCGGTCCTGAACGACGACAGGCGCGGGGGGGAACCTCCGCGCTTCGCTTTTGGAAGGCCCCGATGCGCCGCTACATCTTTCCCGTTCTCCTTGGCCTGGTCGGCATCGCGATCCTGCTGTCGCTCGGTTTCTGGCAGGTGCGGCGGCTGGCGTGGAAAGAGGCGCTTCTGGCCGATATCAACGCAAGGATAGGCGGCACCCCGGTTCAGATCGCGACGCTGACCGCCCCCGATCCCGCGCGCGACCAATACCTGCCGGTGATCGTCGAGGGCCGGACCACGGGGCAGGGGCTTCTGGTCCTGTCGGGCAAGAAGGGGCAGGGCGCCGGGTTCGAGGTGATCGACGCCTTCGTGACGCCCGAGGGCCGCCGCGTCCTTCTCGACCGGGGGTTCATCCCTGAGGATATGCGCGATACCGCCCGGCCGGCGATCCGCGTGACCGGCACCGGCAACCTGCTCTGGCCGAATGATTCCGACAGCTACACCCCGCCGCCCGACGCCAAGACCGGCCTCTGGTTCGCCCGCGATGTCGCGGGAATGGCGCAGGCGCTGGGGACCGAACCGCTGCTGATCGTACTGAAAGATGCGTCAGAGGGCGACACGCAGGGGGTGGAGCCGCGCCCCGTCGATACCTCCACCATCCCGAATGATCATCTGAACTATGCCATCACCTGGTTTTCGCTGGCCGTCGTCTGGGCGGGGATGACAGGCTTCCTTCTCTGGCGTATCAGGCAACGGCAGCTTTAGAGGCGATTGAATGCGTTACGTTTCAACAAGGGGGAAGGCCCCCGTCCTGACCTTCGATGACGCCATGCTGACCGGCCTTGCCCGCGACGGCGGCCTTTATCTGCCTGAAACGATCCCGGCCCTGACGGCGGAGGAGATCGCCGCGCTTGGCGGGCTGTCCTATGAGGAAACCGCCTTTCGCGTCATGCGCCCCTTCGTTGGCAATGCCTTCACCGATGACGAGTTTCGCAGCGCGATCGGCAAGGCCTATGGGGGCTTCGGCCACACCGCCCGCGCGCCCCTGGTGCAACTGGCGCCCAACCACTTCCTGCTGGAACTGTTCCATGGGCCGACGCTCGCCTTCAAGGACTTTGCGATGCAGCTCATCGGGCAGCTGTTCCAGATCGCGCTGGCGCGGTCGGGCCGCCGCATCACCATCGTCGGCGCGACCTCGGGCGATACCGGATCGGCCGCGATCGAGGCGTTCCGGGGCCTCGACAATGTCGATGTCTTCATCCTGTTCCCCGAGGGCCGCGTCTCGGACGTGCAGCGCCGCCAGATGACGACGCCGACCGAAGGCAATGTCCACGCCCTTGCCGTGAAGGGAGATTTCGACGATTGCCAGGCGCGGCTGAAGGACATGTTCAACGATTTCACCTTCCGCGATGAGGTCGGGCTGGCGGGCGTCAACTCGATCAACTGGGCGCGGGTTCTGGCGCAGGTGGTCTATTATTTCTCCGCCGCCGTGTCGCTGGGCGCGCCGGGGCGCAAGGTCAGCTTTACCGTGCCCACCGGCAAGTTCGGCGACATTTACGCGGGTTACGTCGCGAAACGCATGGGCCTGCCGATCGAACGGCTGGTCATCGCCACCAACCAGAACGACATCCTGCACCGCTGCCTGACGACGGGGCGGTATGAGATGGACGGGGTGAAACCCTCCATTTCTCCCTCGATGGACATTCAGGTGTCGTCGAACTTCGAACGCGCGCTGTTCGAGGCCTATGGCCGCGACGGCAACGCGGTGGCGCAACTGATGGAGGAGATGAAGCGCGAGGGCGGCTTTGCCGTCAGCCAGGGCGCGCTTCAGGCGCTGCGCGATCTTTTCACCTCGGGCCGGGTGGGGGAGAACGAGACGCTTGAAACCATCGCCGCGACCCATGCCGCGACGGGCGAACTGATCTGCCCCCACACCGCCGTTGGTGTCCGCGTGGCCGAGGCCGAACGCGATGCCGCCGTGCCGATGATCACGCTGGCCACCGCCCATCCGGCGAAATTCCCCGATGCCGTCGAAAAGGCCACCGGCCAGCGGCCCGGCCTGCCCGGTCGCATGGGCGATCTTTTCACGCGTAAGGAACGTGTTACATCTGTGCCAAACGACCTCGCCGCGCTTGAGGCGGTGGTCCGGGAAAGGCGGCGGACTTGACGATCAACCTGACGACCCTGCCAAACGGCCTGCGCATCGTGACCGAACGGATGGCGGGCATCGCCTCG
>DAIOXI010000149.1:6768-7626 GCA_036758045.1 Albidovulum sp. | reverse complement strand
TTGTCCAGCCCGTAAAGCGTGCCTGCGATGGTGGCGAGGCCCGCCGCGATGATCCATGTCACGGCGACGACCCGTTCGGGGTTGATGCCCGACAGAAGCGCAAGATCCTCATTATCCGAAAAGGCCCGCATCGACTTGCCGGTTCGGGTGCGGTTCAGGAACCAGAAGAGCGCGGCCACGACGATGATCGCGGTGACGATGGTGATGGCCTGGGTGGAACGCAAGGCCAGCCCCTCGGCCAGACCCGTCATCTTCCTGAACTCACCCGCCGTGACGACGAACCGCTCGCCATCCTCGAACCGGATCTCCTCCACCCCGATGATGAAACGGGTAACGCCGTTCATGATGAACATCACGCCCATGGAGACGATGACAAGGATCACCGGCGCCGCCTTCTGTCGTCGGTAGAAGCGATAGACGGCGCGGTCGGTGAAAAGCACCAGCGCAGCGGTCACCGCGATCCCGACGGGCAGGGCGAGAAGGGCGGTCGGCAGGGGGCCGAGGTGGACACCCATGCCCTGCAACCACCATGTCACGAGGATAACCATCGCGGTCCCGAAGGCCATCGTGTCGCCATGCGCGAAGTTGGAAAAGCGCAGGATGCCGTAGATCAGCGTGACGCCAAGCGCGCCAAGGGCCAGTTGCGCCCCGTAGGAGGCGGCGGGGATCACCACGAAGTTCAGAAGCGTGACGAGCGCGTTGAGAAGGTCCATCTCAGCCCCCCAGGAAGGTGCGGCGGACCTCGGGGTCGGCCAGCAACGCCTCTCCGGTATCCGTGTATTTGTTGGCGCCCTGGACTAGGACATAGCCCTTGTCGGCGATCTCAAGCGCCTGCCTTGCGTTCTGTTCGACCATCAG
>DAIOXI010000149.1:0-6758 GCA_036758045.1 Albidovulum sp. | reverse complement strand
GTCCGGCCAGATGGGCTTGGCGAGGATCGCGTGGTCGTCGTAGCCGTGTTTTTCGATGAGCATGCGGTAGGCCGCGCGGTAGCGGTCCTTGCCGGTAATGCGGTACGTTGTCTTCAGCGCCGCCAGCATCTCCAGCGCCTGGCGGGCGTTCTGTTCGACCATCAGGATGGAGATGCCGGTGCGGGCCACCTCGATGATGCGGTCGAAAAGCTCGTCCATGACGATGGGGGAGACGCCGGCGGTGGGTTCGTCCAGCATCAGGAGCTTTGGCTGCGTCATCAGCGCGCGGCCCACCGCGACCTGCTGGCGCTGGCCGCCGGACAGTTCCCCCGCGGGCTGGCGGCGCTTTTCCTTCAGGATCGGGAAAAGGTCATAGACCTGCTCCATGGTCGTGCGGAAATCGTCGCGGCGGATGAAGGCGCCCATTTCAAGGTTTTCCTCGACCGACATGGACGGGAAGACGTTGTTGACCTGCGGGACAAAGCCCATGCCCTTGCCGACGCGATCCTGCGGGGTCAGCGCGGAAATATCCTCGCCATCCAGCTTCACATGGCCGCCGCGCAGGTTGAGCATGCCGAAGACGGCCTTCATCGCGGTGGACTTTCCCGCGCCGTTCGGGCCGACGATGACGGCGATTTCGCCCTTTTCCACGGTCAGCGTGCAATCGTGCAGGATGTCGGAGGCGCCATAGCCACCGGTCATGTTCTCGGCCGCAAGGAAGGGGCCACCGCTCGCCGCCGAGGTCGGCCCGCTGCGGCGGGTGGTGTCGATCTCTCCGGTCCCCTCCTTGGTGATGGAGCGGTCCTTGTTGCCGCGGTCGTCCTGATAGGGGTTCGAAGACCTGCTCATGCGTTTGCCCCCGCCGCGGCTTCGGCCTTGACCTTGTTCTTCAGCCCGGTGCCAAGATAGGCCTCGATGACGGCCTCGTTCTGCATGATGCTGGCGGCGGAGCCTTCGGCCAGCACCTTGCCTTCGGCCATGACGATCACCGGGTCGCAGAGGCGGCCGATGAAATCCATGTCATGCTCGATCACGCAGAAGGTATAGCCGCGTTCCTTGTTCAGCCGCACGATGGCGTCGCCGATGGTGTTCAGAAGGGTGCGGTTCACGCCCGCGCCGACCTCATCCAGAAAGACGATCTTGGCATCGACCATCATCGTGCGGCCCAGTTCCAGCAGCTTCTTCTGGCCGCCCGACAGGTTGCCCGCCTTTTCGTCGGCAAGATGGGAAATCGTCAGGAAATCAAGGACATCGTCGGCTTTTTTGGCCAGCGCGCGGTCTTCCTCGCGGATACGGCGGCGATGGAACCAGGTGTTCCACAGCGTCTCCCCCACCTGACCGCCGGGAACCATCATCAGGTTTTCCCGCACCGTCATCGACGAAAACTCATGCGCGATCTGGAAGGTCCGCAAAAGCCCCTTGTGAAACAGCGCATGCGGCGGCAGGCCGGTGATATCCTCGCCATCCATCACGACCTTGCCCGAGGTCGGCTGATAGACGCCGGCGATGACGTTGAACAGGGTGGACTTCCCGGCGCCGTTCGGTCCGATCAGCCCGGTGATGGAGCCTTTGGCGATTTCGATCGACGCCCCATCGACGGCACGGAATCCGCCGAAGTGCTTGTGCAGGTCATGCACAGAGATCATGTATCCCCCAACCCTGTCATGCGCCGCGGCTTGTTGCCGTCTGGCGTGTTCTTCTTGAAAGGCAGCCCGGAATAGTCCGGGCTGCCTTCTGTTTCAAGGGGTCAGCGGAAGCCGATCGTGGTGATCTTGCCGTCCTTGAATTCGTATTCGCGGTACGAACCGGCGGCTTCGCCCGGACCGATCAGTTCCACCGCCGTCGCGCCAACATAGTCGATGTCGGTGCCCGCCGCGAGAAGCTCCAGACCCTTGGCAAGCTCGCCCGGATAGATCTTCTCACCCGGCGCATTGGCGACGTCCATGACCTTGTCCTTGAGATCGGCCGAGGAGGACGATTTCGCCGCCTGCATCGCCAGCATGATCAGCGCAGCAGCATCATAGCTTTCTCCGGTATAGGAGGACGTGCCGTCGAAGCCGGCTGCCTTGGTCATCTCAAGGAAGGTCGCGCCGCCGGGGCTGTCATTGCCCGGAACGGTGCCGAAGGACCCGTCGAGCGAGGTGCCGAACTTCTCTTCCAGCACGGTGCCGTACATCCCGTCCGGCAGCATGAAGGTAGAGAAGGCGCCGGTGTCGAGCGCGGCCTGGATGATGCCCGAACCGCCCTGATCGACATAGCCCGCAACGACCAGCGCATCGCCGCCCGCCGATGCCAGCGCACCCACCTCGGCCGAATAGTCGGCCTTGCCGTCCTCATGCGCGGCCACGATGGTCACGGAACCGCCGCCGGCCTCGACCGCGGCCTGGATGGAGTCGGCCAGACCCTTGCCGTAGTCGTTGTTGGTATAGGTGATGGCCACGGGGTTGATGCCGCGATCCTTCAGCACATTGGCGATCACTTCGCCCTGGCGCGCATCGGACGGCGCGGTGCGGAAGAAGAGGCCATTGTCCTCGGCCGCGGTCAGGCCCGGCGAGGTCGCGGAGGGCGAGATCATCACGACACCGTTCGGCACAGCGACGTTCGCAAGGACAGCGCCGGTCACACCCGAGCAGTCCGCGCCCATGATCGCGTTCACCTTGTCGGTCGTCACCAGACGTTCGGCCGCGGCGGTCGCGGCGGCGGCGTCGATACAGGTCGAATCCGCGCGCACCGGCGTCACGGTCGAGCCGTCGAGCAGCTTGCCGGAGTCCGAGACCTCTTTCATCGCCAGTTCCGCGCCAGCGGCCATCTGCGGGGTGATCGATTCCAGCGGCCCGGTGAAGCCCAGAATCACGCCGATTTTCACGTCCTCGGCCTGTGCGGCGGCCGCAGAAAGCGCCGCCACAGCCGTGGCGCAAAGCAGTTTCTTCATTGATAGTCTCCCTTGTCGGATCAAATCCTGACGCCAACCCTAGAGCGGGCAAGGGAAAATGAAAAGCGTGATGAATATTTACGCAACGGAAGGGCGGGTCAGAAGGACAGGCGCGGCGTGGCGATGGCCTGCGCCCCCTGGCTGCCGCGTTCGCGGTAGGGCGTGGTCTGGTAATGCGCCCGGTAGCATTTGGAGAAATGCGAGGGGCTGGCAAAGCCGCAGGCCAGCGCGACGTTGATGACGCTCATATCCGTCTGCATCAGCAGGTTCCGTGCCTTTTGCAACCGCAACTCCATGTAATAGCGTTTCGGGCTGCGGCTCAGATAGCGGCGGAAAAGCCGTTCCAGCTGGCGGGTGGACATGCCGACATGGGTGGCCAGTTCTGCCGGGCTGATCGGGTCCTCGATATTGGATTCCATCATCTGGATGACCTGGCTCAGCTTCGGGTGGCGGACCCCGATCCGGGTCGGGATCGAGAGGCGCTGAATGTCCTGATCGGTGCGAATCGAGGAATAGATGAGCTGGTCGGCGACGGTGTTGGCGACATCCTCGCCATGGTCCTGCGCAATGATCTTCAGCATCAGGTCGATCGACGCGGTGCCGCCCGCCGTGGACATGCGGTTGCCGTCGAGGACGAAGACCGACTTGGTCAGTTTCACATCCTCGAATTCCTCGATGAAGCTGTCCTGATTCTCCCAATGGATCGTCGCGCGCTTGCCGTCGAGAAGCCCGGCCTTGGCCAGCGTGTAGGAGGCGGTGCAAAGCCCGCCGACCGCCACGCCGCGCCGCGCCTCGCGCCGCAGCCAGTTCAGGATCGCTTTCGTCGTCGCCTGCTGCACGTCGATACCGCCGCAGACCAGGATCGTGTCCTCGCGCTCGATCTCGTCCAGCCCGATGTCGAGACGGAAAGCCGCACCGTTGGAACAGATGGCTTCCCGCCCGTTCTCCCCGGCCAGAAGCCAGATATAGGCCTTGCGCCCCAGAACGCGGTTGGCGATCCGCAAGGGCTCGATCGCGCCGGCGAAGGAGAGCATGGTGAAATTGTCGAGCAGCAGGAAGACGAAGCGGCGCTGCGGCTGGCCGTCCTGCGTGTCCTGACGTTTGCGTGCCGGCGGGGTGGACATTATGCGACCTTGATCTGTCGTTTTGCGCACAGAACCACTATTGCCGAACCTCGGCAAGTGGTCTCATCCGGGCGGCGCAGGAATTGCAAGCCCCCCCCGCCTTGGCTATAAGCCGTCCGTTGACGCTAACGCCTTCAGGAGAAGAACGATGACCAGGGCATGGACCAAATCGGATTGGAGACACAAGCCGAGGGTGCAGATGCCGGTCTATACCGACCCGGCCGCGCTGGCCGAGGTGGAGGCTAGGCTGTCGCGGATGCCGCCCCTGGTCTTCGCCGGCGAGGCGCGCAAGCTGCGCCGCCAGCTTGGCGACGTGGCCGAGGGCCGGGCCTTCCTGCTTCAGGGGGGCGACTGCGCCGAAAGCTTCGCCGAATTTTCCGCCGACAACATCCGCGACACGTTCAAGGTGCTGCTGCAGATGGCCATCGTGCTGACCTGGGGCGCCAAGCTGCCGGTGGTCAAGATCGGCCGCATGGCCGGCCAGTTCGCCAAGCCGCGGTCCGCGCCGACGGAGACGGCGGGCGGGGTGGAACTGCCCTCTTACCGGGGCGACATCATCAACGGCTTCGATTTCACTGCCGAATCGCGCGAACCCGACGCCGCGCGGATGTTGCAGGCCTATACCCAGGCGGCCGCCTCTCTGAACCTGCTGCGCGCCTTTTCCACCGGCGGTTTCGCCGACATGCACCGGGTGCAAAGCTGGATCTCCGGCTTCACCGAGGAAGACGAGGCACAGAAATACCGTGAGGTCGCGGGCCGGATTCAGGACGCGATGGATTTCATGGCCGCCGCCGGTGTCACCTCGCAGAACGTGCATCAGATGGGCGCGGTCGATTTCTATACCAGCCATGAGGCGCTGCTTCTGGAATATGAAGAGGCGCTGTGCCGGATCGATTCCACCTCGGGCCAGCCCATCGCGGGGTCCGGCCACATGATCTGGATCGGCGACCGCACCCGCCAGCCGGACGGCGCGCATGTCGAATTCTGCCGTGGCGTGATGAACCCGATCGGGCTGAAATGCGGCCCCTCGCTGAGCGCCGAGGACCTGAAGCTTCTGATCCGCAGGCTGAACCCCGACAATGAGGCCGGGCGGCTGACGCTGATCGCGCGCTTCGGCGCGGGCAAGGTCGGCGACCACCTGCCGCGCCTCATTCGTGCGGTCGAGGAAGAGGGCGCCAAGGTCGTCTGGACCTGCGACCCGATGCACGGCAACACGATCAAGTCGGCCTCGGGCTACAAGACCCGGCCCTTCGAAAGTGTCCTGCGCGAGGTGCGGGAATTCTTCGCCATCCACAAGGCCGAGGGCACGATCCCCGGCGGCGTGCATTTCGAGATGACCGGCAAGGACGTCACCGAATGCACCGGGGGCGTGCGCGCCGTGACGGATGAGGATCTGTCAGACCGCTACCACACCGCCTGCGACCCGCGCCTGAACGCCTCGCAATCGCTGGAACTGGCCTTCCTTGTGGCCGAGGAATTGCAGGACCGTCGCAAAATGCAAAAAGCGGCAGGCATGTAGCCCGCCGCGCACTGGTACGCACTTTCTGGCAAAGGCGGGGGGACGGTCGTCCGCCCGCCTTTTGCGTTATTCGGGTGCGGAGGTGACAAGGCGCAGATAAGGCCGTTCCGACCGGCTGCCGGGCCGGGACGGCGGCGGGGCATAGGGCGCGGGACTGTCGGCAAACCCGGTCGTGACAGGGGTGGTGCGCGGGGCCATGACAGGGGCAATGGCGGGGGCCGGGCGGATATCGGCGGCGTCGCGGGTCGGGCGCACCCGTGCCGCGGTGATCTCGCACCAGCGCGGGGTGCGCCCGACAGGGCCGCTTGCGACCAGACAGCCCAGCGCGCGGCTGACATCGCCAAGGTCGCTTTTCATCGGCAGGAAAAGCATCCGCGCGTCAAGCTGTGGGCGGCCCGGCGCGACATCGCCCGCCAGGGTCAGTTCGGCGGTCTCCGGTCCATCGAAGACCCGCCCGAGGATGCTTTCGGCCTCGGCCCGCGCGGGGGGCGCGAAAAAGGCGGTGACCGGCATCCCGCGCACCTCCATCCCCATCAGGTCGCACAGATGCATTCCGGCAAGGCGAAACCGCGCGATGCGGGGGGCGATGCGTTCGAGGACAAAGGTATGTTCCAGTGCGGATTCGATGCCGCGCGGGTCGATCTCGGACCGATAGGGCACGTCGCGCCCGGCGCGCAGCGCCTCCCAATAGGCCCGGACAACCGAGATGCTGTGAAACTGCATGCAAGATCGCGTCGTTGCAAAGGGGACCACCGTGTCCCGTCCGAAATCATCCTGAAACATGGCTTTCCCGCCTTTCGCCCGGTCCGGCCCGGCACCCGTCGCGTTGTGGCGACGGTCAGGTTTTGTTAACCCTACGGTCCGAGAGTTACCGAAAAGTAAATGACCCGTCCGTCATACACCCGTTCGGGGCCCCAACAGAAAGGCAAAATTGTTAAATGGTTAAGCATGGTATCCGCTCCATGACCGGCTTCGCGGCCCGCAGGGGCGCGGCGGAGGGATATGACTGGCTCTGGGATATCCGGTCGGTGAACAGCAAGGGGCTCGATCTCAGGCTGAGGCTGCCGGACGGGGTGGAGGGGCTTGAACAGGCCGCGCGGGCGCGGGTTTCGGCGACGCTGGGGCGCGGCAACGTCACGCTGTCGCTGAAGCTTGACCGCGCGGCGGGCGAGGCGGCGGCGCG
>DAIOXI010000148.1:0-7647 GCA_036758045.1 Albidovulum sp. | reverse complement strand
GGACGCCAAGCGCGACGCCGCTCGGCCCAAGGTCGTCAAGGATGGCGACCGCTACTCAATCGTGCGGTTCAAGGTTGATGAAGCCGGCGTGACCATTGGAGAGGTTCTGGCGCGGGACATCCCGACGAAGAAGGCAGCTTTGGTGTTTGCTGGCGGTCTTCGCGCGTGGGAGCTCTTGGGCGAAACTGAGCACCTGATCGATCATGAGCTCGAGTCCATGGATCCGAAGGACAGTGCATGGATTCAGGAGCTCAAGGATGAAATCGGCTTGGAGCGCGCTCGCACCTTCGCGCACGACAAGCTTCTTGAACTCGAGCGCGAGCGCAAGGAGGCGATTGAGAGCCTGAATCTGGACGATCTGTTGTCGATGGAACCGACCAAGAAGGCCGACGATATCGTAGAGGACGGGGAGGACGGTGATGTCTAAGTACAAGCGTGAATGCCTGCGCCTCTGTGAGCAGGCCGGTCTTGACGTCGCGTGTGTCGAACACCGCAGCCGCCACCTCGCCATGCACACGACGAAGGGTCTTTTGATCTTTCCTAGTACGCCGAGCGATCATCGCTGGCGCATGAATATGCGGGCTCAGGCGCGCCGCTTGGCGCGGACTTGAGAGCCGCAAATGGCCCACTCGCTCCAAAGAAATCTGACCGATTGGGCGGCTCTGGCAGTGAGCCGCCCTTAGAGCAATTGACTAGGCCACCTTCTCCAACAACGCCTTCGCGTTCCCCTCCATCACCAGCCGCGCATCCTGCTGCGGCTTCGACCGGGCGACCGCCGTGATCCCTTGAACGAAGTCGAATACGCTCTCGGGCGGGCGACCTTCCTCGGCTAGGACCGTCTCGAGCCAGATGCCGGGACTGAACACCCAACCCAGCGCGACCGCAAGGTGCAGCGGCCCGTCGATGCCGCGCTCTATCGACAGCGCAACCTCGTCGAGCGCTTCTTCAACAAGCTCAAACACTTCCGAAAAATCGCAACCCGATACGAAAAGACAGCCACAAACTATCTCGCAGCCGTCCTCCTCGCATCATCACGCCTCTGGCTCAGATTTTATGAGTCCGCTTCCTAGAAGCGGAAGCCCACATTGACGGCCGCGGTCGTCGCCTTCAGGTCCACGCCGGTCTTGTCGAAAATGTCGAACTGGTTGTGCAGCACCTCACCCCCGACCGTCCAGCGGTCGTTGATCGCGTATTCGGCGCCCAGACCCGCGAACCAGCCGGTATCCGACAGGCCGACCCCGCCGATATCGGCCTTGGCATGGGCCGCGCCGCCCGTGGCATAGACCAGCGTCCGGCCAAGATCGGCCCCGGCGCGCAGTTTCAGCCGCGCGATGGAGTCGAGGTTGTCCGGCCCGCCGCCGAGATCGACATCGGTCTTGTCCCAGTCAAGCCCGGCGCCCAGCACCCAGTTGCCGAAGTCCCAGTCATAGCCAGCGCGCACGCCATAGGTCCAGTTGTCGCCGCTGGTCGCGCCATATTCGCCGTCGGCATAGCCAAGCTGCGCCCCGACATAGCCGCCGGTCCAGTCCTGCGACGGCGCGACCTGCACCACCGGGGCCAGCGGCGCGGGTTCGGTCACCGGCTGGCTGAGGCCGCCCGCGAAGGCGGGAACGCCCATCAGCGCGCCAAAGGCAGTCCCGAAAAGGACGTTCTTCGCAGTAGTCATTTCTGTCTCCATTCAATGCTCGTTTATGGTTCCGCATGTCCGCGACCCGGGGAACCCGGCCTCCCGCTCCCCGGCCCGACACGCATGGGTAGAGCTAACGCCCCGACCGCCCGATCCAAGGGGGTCTCACAGCGGCGTGAAGATGGTTGAGGGCGATGTGGCCCACCCCGGCCAGAGCCAGCCGATGAAGGCGGACAGACCCGGCGGAAATCCCCGCTGGACTTCACAATCGCGTGGTTCTAGCCTTATCTGAACGGATGTTCATTTCATGGGGGATACGATGCACCTCAAGGATGTGCGCGCCATCGTCACCGGCGCCGCCTCGGGCCTCGGCGCGGCGACGGCGGCGGCCTTTCGCGCGGCGGGCGCCACGGTCACCATCGCCGACCGCGATGCAGAGGCCGGGGCGGCGCAGGCCGAAGCGATCGGCGCGGGCTTTGTCGCCGTGGACGTGACCGATGAGGGGTCGGCCAAAGCCGCCATCGACGCGGCGGCGGGGGCGATGGGCGGCATCGACGTGCTGGTCAATTGCGCGGGCATCGCCATCGGGGAAAAGACGCTGGGCCGCGAGGGGCCGCATGCGCTTGCCAGCTTCCGCCGTACCGTGGACATCAACCTTGTCGGCAGCTTCAACATGATGCGGCTTGCCGCCGAGGTCATGGCGCGGAATGCGGGGGCGGAGAAGGGCGTGATCGTCAACACCGCCTCCATCGCCGCCTTCGACGGGCAAAAGGGCCAGGCGGCCTATGCCGCGTCCAAGGGCGGGATCGTCGGGCTGACCCTGCCCGCGGCGCGCGATCTGGCCTCGGTCGGCATCCGCGTCTGCGCCATCGCGCCGGGGATCTTCGCCACGCCGATGCTGCGCGGGTTGCCGCAAGAGGTGCAGGACAGCCTCGCGGCGGAGGTGACCTAACCGAAACGCCTGGGCGATCCCGCGGAATATGCCGCACTCGCGCGCTTCATCGTCGAATGCGGGTATCTCAACGGCGAGGTGATCCGCCTAGACGGCGCGCTTCGGATGCGGTGATGGCGCGCCGGAACCGCGTCACGCCTGAGGGGGCGATTGTCGCCGATCCCGCGCGGGGCCTCTTCATGGGCAATCGCGGGATTCTCCATGACGATACAGGGCGGATCACCGCCTCCTTTCGGCACCGCAACTGGGTGTGTTGCGTGCTGCAGTTCAAGGGCCGGAAGCGGCAGATCATGACGCCCGGTCACTACACGGAACTGTTCTTTCTCGACGAGGCAACCGCTCTCGCCGCGGGACACCGGCCCTGCGCGGAATGCCGCCGGGCGGAGTATGACCGCTTTCGCGCCGCATGGGGCGCGGCCTTCGGTGCCACACCCTCGGCCAAAGCGATGGACGCCGCGCTGCACGAGGCCCGGATCATCCCCCGCCTGCGCATACAACGAACGCATGAGGCCGATCTGACCGACCTCCCCGACGGCACCTTCATCCGTTGGGAGGAGACCCCTGCCCTCATCCTCGACGACCGCCTCCTGCAATGGGCGCCGTCCGGCTACGGCCCGCCGGTCCCACGCCCGGCATCGGGCCGCGTCACCGTCCTGACCCCGGCCCCCACCGTCGCGGTCCTCAAGGCAGGCTACCGGCCCGCCCTGCACGCCTCGGCCCGTTAACGCCCCTTCCAGACCGGATCGCGCTTTTCGGCAAAGGCGCGGGCGCCCTCAAGCTGATCCTCGGACGAATAAAGCCGGTCCACGGTCGCCATCTGCCGCTTGGTGATCCGGTTCAGCGCATCCTGAAAGCGCATGTCCTCGGCCTCACGCACGACCTCCTTGATCGCGGCATAGACCAGCGGCGGCCCGCTTTCGAGAAGCCGGGCAAGGTCCCAGACCTTCGCAAGCAGATCGGCCTGCGTGGTGATCTCCTTGACCAGCCCCCAGCGCAGCGCCTCTTCCGCGTCAAACCAGCGCCCGGTCAGCAGAAGGTCCATCGCGACATGATAGGGAATACGCTTGGGCAGCTTGATCGAGGCCGCATCGGCCACGGTGCCGGAGCGGATTTCGGGCAGCGCGAATGTGGCGTTGTCCGAACAAAGGATCAGGTCCGCCGACAGCGCGAGTTCAAGCCCGCCGCCGCAGCAGATGCCGTTGACCGCCGCGATGACCGGCTTGTTGAGGCCCGGCAATTCCTGCAAGCCGCCAAACCCGCCGACGCCATAGTCGCCATCCACCGCGTCGCCATCGGCCGCCGCCTTCAGGTCCCAGCCGGGGCAAAAGAACTTTTCCCCCGTCGCCCGCAGGATGCAGACCCGCAGGCTGTCATCGTCGCGGAAATCGCGAAAGGTCAGGCCCATGATCCGGCTCGTCACAAGGTCGATCGCATTGGCCTTGGGCCGGTCCAGCGTCACCTCAAGGATGCCGCCCTCGCGTCGGGTGCGGATCGGTCCCCCGGTTCTCATCTCCATCTCGGCCATCACAGCGCCTCCCGTATCAATGCGTCCACCGCCACCGCGCCCGAGGGTCGGACGAGGATCGGGTTGATCTCGATCTCTTCCAGTTCCGGCCGCTCAAGCATCATCTGCCCGAGGGCCACGGCGACCCGCGCCACCGCCGCCATGGCGGCCCTGGGCCGCCCCCGGTAGCCGTCGAGCAGCGGCCAGAGCTTCAGGCCCCGCATCGCGGCCAGGATCTCATCCTCGCCAACCGGCAGGACCAGCGTCACCGTATCGGCCAGAACCTCTGCCGTCACGCCGCCAAGACCAAGCGTCAGGGTGACGCCATAGACCGGATCGCGGCGCAGGCCGAGGAGGATTTCGGCCACCGCATCCATCACCATCTCCTCCGCCAGATAGCCCGTCGCACCCGGCATCTCCGCCTGCCCGTCGAGAGAGGGAAGGCCAAGCCGCACCGCCCCCGCCTCGGTCTTGTGCGCAAAGCCAAGCCCCTTCAGCGCCAAGGGCGGCACCAGATGGGCCGCCTTTTCGCGCAATTCCGCCAGCGTCGCGCCCAGAACGCCGCGCGGCACCGCCACCCCGGCGGCGTCGAGCAGCCGCTTGCCCTCGCCCTCATCCAGCATCCTTGTGTCACGCGGGGGCAGCGCCACGGCGGGCCGCCAGCCCGCCCGCCCGGCCCCGGTCTGCGCCGCCCTCAGCGCCCGCAAGGCCGTCTCCAGCCCCATCAGCGGCGCGATCCCCTGCGCCATCAGCGCGATCGCCCGATCCTCATCGAAATTCTCCGGCAGCGAGGCGACCGGGAAGGCAGGCTTGCCCGTCGCCGCCTGCGCCGCAACGATGGCGTCAAGCGCGGGCTGGAATGAGGACGGATCGCAACGGTCCGGGCGCGGCGGGTCGATGATGAAGATCCCGGCATCATAGCCCGCCAGCATCGTGGTAAACACATCCGTCGTGCGCGGCCCGTCGCCCCAGATGAAGGTGTGGTAATCGAGCGGATTGGCGATGGCGACGATGGGGCCAAGGATCTCACCCAGCCGCTGCCGCTGCGCCTCGGAAGGCGGCGGAAAGGCGATTCCCACCGGTTGCGCGAGGTCGGAGACCAGCCCCGCCTCGCCCCCCGAACAGGACAGCGAACAAAGCCGGGTCCCGATCTGCGGCCCGTGGACATGGAAAATCTTCAGCGTTTCAATGAGTTCCGGCAGGGTGTTCACCTCCGCCACCCCGGCCTGGCGCAGATAGGCGGACGAGGCCGCCCCACCGCCCGCCAGCGCGGCCGTGTGGGAGGCCGCGGCGGAACGCGACGCCTCGGTCTTGCCCGCCTTGATGCAGACGATCCCCTTGCCCGCCGCCCGCGCCTCTTCCGCCAGCGCAGCAAGGGCCGGAGCGTCGCCGATCCCCTCGACATACATGCCGATGGCGGTGACCCGCTCGTCGGCCAGAAGCGCGCCCGCAAGCTCCGCCAGCCCGATCTGCGCGGCATTGCCCAGGCAGGCGACATAGGCGACCGGCAGGCCCCGCGCCTGCATGGTCAGGTTGATGACGATGTTGGAGGATTGCGACAGAAGCGCCACGCCCCGCTCCACCCGCCGCCCGCCATGCTGGTCGGGCCAGAGGAGCGCGCCGTCGAGATAGTTGATGACACCGTAACAGTTCGGCCCAAGGATCGGCATTGACCCGGCAGACGCAACAAGCCGGTCCTGCACCGCCGCCTCCCCCGCCTCGGTCCAGCCAGAGGCGAAACAGATCGCCCCGCCCGCCCCCATCGCCGAAAGCTGCGCCGCCACATCGACGGTCGCGTGGCGGTTGACGCCGATAAAGGTTGCATCCGGCGCGGCGGGCAGATCGGCAAGCGCCGCAAAGGCGGGCAGACCGCCGACCTCCGCCTTCGTCGGGTGGATCGGCCAGACCGGCCCTTCAAAGCCCATCTTGCGGCATTGCGCGATGACGTTTTCGGCCCAGACCGACCCCATGACGGCAATCGAGCGCGGGCGCAGAAGGCGGGACAGGTCGCGGGTCATGTCAGACGCCCCGCAACCGAAAGACGGCCGGGGCGCTGCCCCGGACCCCGGAGTATTTCAGAACAGAAGAAGTCAGCACCCCGCGCGGAAGCCCGAAGCGGGGTGCCTTCTCCTGTTGCGGTCATCGGCGCTCCCGCCTGTACCGCACAGGCAGGCTCGGCGGGGAAGGTTAAGATTTCGTTTCTTCCGTGCATAAATACTCCCGCCGGAGGCGCTGCCCGTCATGCGCCATGCGCGCGCAGCATCTCGCGGCTGATGATGTGGCGCTGGATTTCCGAGGTGCCTTCCCAGATGCGCTCCACCCGCGCGTCGCGCCAGATGCGCTCCAGCGGCAGTTCATCCATCAGGCCCATCCCGCCATGGATCTGAATCGCCTCATCGGCGATGAAGGCCAGGACCTCGGTCGCCTTCAGCTTGGCCATCGACATGTCGGCCTCGGTCACGGTGCCTTGGTCGTATTTCCAGCCGGCCTCGCGCGTCAGCAGCTCCGCCGCTTTAAGTTCCATCGCCATGTCAGCAAGTTTGAAGGATATTCCCTGAAACTTGCCGATCTTCTGGCCGAACTGCTCGCGCTCTGCCGCGTAGCTGACGGCATGGGCCAGCGCGCGTTCGGCGCGACCGAGACAGGTGGAAGCGACCTGAAGCCGGGTGGCGCCAAGCCACTGGTTCGCGACCTCGAAACCCTTGTGGACCTCGCCCAGCACCTGCCGCCGGTTTACCCGGCAATCGTCGAATTCCAGCACCGCGTTGGTGTAGCCGCGATGGGAGACGTTTCGATAGCCCTCGCGGACGGTGAAGCCCTTGGTGCCCTTGTCGACGAAGAAGGCGGTGATCTTCTTCTTCGGTCCGCGGGGTGTCTGTTCTTCCCCCGTGGCCATGAAAACAATCGTGAAATCAGCAAGATCGGCGTGGGAGATGAAGTGTTTCGTTCCATTCAGGATGAAGTCGTCGCCATCCTGCCGCGCGCTCGCCTTCATGCCGCGCAGGTCCGAGCCTGCGCCGGGTTCGGTCATGGCGAGACAGTCCCATTTCTCGCCCCGGATGCAGGGGTAGAGGTATTTCTCCCGCTGCTCCTCGTTCCCGGCCAGAAGGATGTTCGAAGGGCGCGCCACGCAGGTCCAGTGGAGCGCATAATTGGCGCGGCCAAGTTCCTTTTCGTACAGCAGCCAGGTCAGCGTATCGAGGCCCGCGCCGCCGACCTCCTCGGGCAGGTTGGCTGCGTAAAGACCGGCCCCTATCGCCTTGGCCTGCAGATCTTTTATCAGATCCATTGGCAGGTGGCCCGTGCGCTCGACTGCGGCCTCATGCGGGTAGAGTTCTTTCTCCACGAAGGCGCGGGTCATCTCGACGATCATCACCTGTTCTTCGGTGAGTCCGAAATCCATGGTTCAGCCCTTCCCTTGCCCGACGTGACGGCCCGCCCCCTCGGGTCGCGGCAAGCTGGCATGGGCCTCGGCGATGGGCTTCAGCCTTGCCAGAACCTCCGGCGCGGCCGGGCAGGCCTTGCCGGCGTTCATGTCGACGTGCAGCAGCATCTGTTCGACCG
>DAIOXI010000147.1:6684-7681 GCA_036758045.1 Albidovulum sp. | reverse complement strand
CCCACCGGCAACGCGATGATGCCGACCTCCGCCGCGATGTTGAGCCAGCTTGACCAACCGGGCGCGCCGACAAACACCGCGCCGCCGAGAATGGCGAAGAAGACGTAGACGACCACGAACCCGATGAAGGATCCTGTCTCCGGTCGCCTGATGAGCCCGCCTAGCGAAACGCTTTTCGCGCCGGCTTCGGATTGCATCGACATCTGTGCTTCCTGTGCGTCTGGTGGGTCGGCCGCGGCCCGATGATCGGGCGTGGCCGAGGGGAAGGAGGCCGATGGCCGCAGCGCACGGCCTCCTTCGACGATCAGGCGCGCCGCTTTGGGCTGCGCCGGCTTCGGATCAGCGCGCGCCGGCTTTCACGCCCGAAATCACCTGCTCCACGTTCGAGGCGTCGATCACGCCCGGTCCAGTGAGGATCTCGCGGGTCGGGATGGTGACGCCGTAGTTGGCGAAATTGTTCAGGATCGATACGGCGAAGAAGCCCTGCTGATAGCCCTGCTGGTCGATCGCGCAATCCTGCGTGCCGCCCTGGATGTTGGCCAGGATCGAGTCGTTGAAGTTCATGCCGCAGACATGGACCGACCCGGTCTTGCCCGCCTGCTGGATGCCCGAGACGGTGGCGTTGGTATCGCCGTCGCCGATCGCGAACATCGCGTCGATGTCCGGGTTCTACAGCAGATGCGCGCGTACAGCCTGAGCCACAGCGGTCGCATCGCCGAAGGCGGTCGCGGGCAGTTGCAGGACCGATCCGGTGCCGCCGTTTTCGGTCAGGCCGTCGTTGAAGCCCGAGCAGAACGCTTCGATATTGGCCGCGCCCGGCAGCGTGTTCACGCAGGCGCCATTCTTGTGGCCTGCCTTGGCGAGGTATTCTCCGCCGGCGTAGCCCGACTTGTAATCCACCGCCCCGACGTAGTTCATCGCGCCCAGACGGTCCGCCGCCTCAAGACCACCCGCATTATAGATCACGAGCGGAATGCCCGCATCGACAACCGCCTTG
>DAIOXI010000147.1:0-6674 GCA_036758045.1 Albidovulum sp. | reverse complement strand
GAAGGCCGGGTCCATCGCCTCGGGCACCCAATCGGGGCCCACGATCGCGTCTGCACCCTGGTCGATCGCCTGGCGGATCAGTTCCGCCGCGTCGGGGCCGAGGTTGTCGTAGTTCTGCGGGCCGAGCCAGGTGACCGAGCCGCCCTGCATCGCGGCGACCGCGCCCGCATCCTCCGCGCCCTTCTTGACGCGCGACCAGAATGGGTCATCGGGCTTGCCGCCGATGACATAGATATCGGCCGCCATCATCGCGCCAGCGGTGCAGGCGAGCACGACGGCAGAAGCGGCCGCCGCCGCGAAACGATTGATCTTGTTCATGTATCTCCTCCCATGTCCCCACTACTCCATGGGGACCTCCGGTGAGGAGGACCCTAGGGCAGCGCGAAGATTCTCGAAACACAAATTGCGCAATAGACTTGCAAAAGTTTCATTTTGTGTCATTCATAATGAAATATTCGACGAAAGCACACGCCATGAAACGCCCCACGATCTCAGACCTTGCCCGCGAATCTGACGTGTCTGTATCGACCATCAACCGCATCCTGTCGGGCAGCTCGAACGTGAAGCTCACGACGGTGCAGCGCGTTCAGGCCGCCGCCGAGCGGATCGGATTCTACGGGCTGGGCGCGATCGAAGACCATATGCGCAAGGGGGCGCCGCACTATCGGCTGGGCTTCCTGTTGCAGCAATCCACGCGCGACCTCTACCAGTTGTTCGGTCGCAAGATCTCCGAGGCTTGCCACGCCCGCCCATTGGAGGTCGTAGACCCGCTGATCGACTTCGTCGACCTGCTCACCCCCGAAAACATCTCGCAGCGGCTGCGCGTGCTGGGCGAGGCCTGCGACGCGGTGGCACTGATCGCGGCGGATCACCCCCAGATTGGCCAGACGATCCGCGAGCTTCGCGAACGCGGCAAGCCGGTGGTGGCCTATATCACCGACCAGTCGGCCCCCGAACGCGCCGCCTATGTCGGCACCGACAACTGGAAACTCGGGCGCACCGCCGCCTGGTTCATCGCGCAGATGACCCATGGTCCCGGCCGGGTCGCGGTGTTTCTGGGCAATCACCGCTACCAGTGTCAGGACGTGGCGGATGCCAGCTTCCGTTCCTACCTGCGCGAACACGCCCCGCATCTGACCATCGAGGACAGCCGCCCGACCCACGAGGACGGCAACGAGGCCTACCGCATGGTGCGCGAGTTGCTGCGCGAAGCTGAAGACCTGTCAGGCATCATGATCGTCGGCGGCGGGATTTCGGGGGTTTGCCGGGCGCTGCGCGAGGTGACTCCCGAACGGCGCGCGGGCATCAAGCTGATCTGCCGCGACATCGGCCCCGAGACCCGCAAGGGACTGAGCGAGGGGTTGATCACTGCGGCGCTCTGCCACCCGACCGAGGCAATCTCGCAGGCGCTGGTGCAGACGATGATCGAAGCCGTCGAGGCCGGTGCCGGTGCCGCCCCCGTGCAACGCACCCTGCCCTTCGAGATCGTGACCCCCGAGAATATCTGACCCTTCCGCCGTTCCCCCCCTCGTGCATGACCGGCCTCGCGCGGACCTGCTGCACCGTGTCGATCATCCGTGCCAGGGCGCGCAGGCCGGTCCTGCGCCCTGCCCCGGCCCTGCGCCGCAGCTCGGCCGCGCGCGGTGCTGGACACCTGCCATCCGGAAGTCGGCGTACCGCTGGGCATGACCCGCGACGGCCCGAAACGGCGGCGGTTGACCCGCGAGAAGTGGAAGGCCAAGAAGGCCCGGGCCGCGCCTCAGGCCGAGATCGATCGGGTTCAGACGGCCCAGCGGGCCGAGACGAGGTGATGGCGGCCCCTGCGAAGGCCAGCACGGCGGAGGTGATGACAAAAGCGCCCGCCGCCGCGGACGTCACGCTGAGCCATACCGAACGGGCGAGCGCAAGCAAGAGGTCTGCGGACTGCACGTTGCTTGGAACCTACGGCCAATCTCACAGTACATGAACCGTGAGATCAAGCAGGACTGCTTCTGCTCGGACTGGCCCGCACCGTGGTCCGATGATGGCGACGACGACATTCCGTGGTGATTCCGCCTTGCACGGCAGCGGCTCGTCGTTTAAACGACGGGTCGCCGCCTCAATAGCTCAGCTGGTAGAGCAACTGTTTCGTAAATAGTAGGTCGGGGGTTCGAGTCCCTCTTGAGGCACCATCCCAATCACTTGGCGCAGCACAGGCGCAACACCGCGCGCACCTGCAAATTCTCGAAATATTCTCGAGAACCGGATTCTCGAACACGCCTAACGTCTTGACGATGTTGGGATAATCGGGCGCGCAGGCACTGATTGCGAATGACGCGCTCTGCCAGCTGATCTACACCGGCCACCTTCTTTCGGCCGGGGCCCCGGTCTGCGGCGCCTGGGAACAGACGGAAATCCGTTCCGGCCCGCACCCATCGACGCGACGCCGCGCTGATGGCATCATCGTTCCGGGCTGTGCAGCCCTAATTTTGCGCAGCGCGGCCGGTCTCTTCGCTGACGATCACGCTTTCGTCGAGGGCGGTGTCGGGAGCTTCGTCGGCATCGGCAACGTCCACCTCCGGCTCGTCCGGGCTTCCGACGATGAGGGGAAGCATTTCGGCGCTGTGCGGCAGGCTGACCGGGGCATCGGTCGCCTCGCGCCAGCTGAGCGTATCGAAGCCGTGGCACCTGTCGCAGGTGGGCGCCCATTCGCCCTGCACATGCTGACAGTTGTCGCAAATCCATTGCGGGCCGCGGCTGGCGGTCAGGGCGCGGGTCAGCCAGCCGCGCACGATCGCCTCATCCTCCCCCTCGCCGCGCGCGATGGCGGCCATAAGGGTCAGGCTCCGCGCGGTGGGGTGGGTTTCCGGCAGGTTGCCGAGCGCGCGGCGCGCGGCGGGGAAATCCTCGGCGGCGATGTTCAGTTCAGCCGACAGAAGGCGGGTTTCCTCGGCCTCCGGGTGCAGTTTCAGGATCGGCGCGAAACGCTTCTGCCGCTCGGCCGGGGTCTCATTCGGCTCGATCGCGGCGAAGGCGGCGGCAAGGTCGGGATGGGGCTGCGTCGCCCAGGCCTTTTTCAGGACCCGCGCGGCATAGGCGGGCTTGCCCATGTCAACATAGCTTTGCGCGGCCAGGACCGCGGCGGGGATCAGGTCGGGCGATTGCCGGTTGGCGGCGATGGCGGCCTCGCGCGCCTCGATGGTCGCGTCTTCGGCGATGATGCCCTTGGCCTCCTGCAGTGCCAGCACCGCGTCGCGGCGGCGATAGACATCGCGCGGCAACAGACCCTGTTTCGCCTTCGCGCCCAGCACCGCGCGCGCGCCTTTCCAGTCGCCGTGATCGGCCTGAAGCTTCAGCAGCGTGTCCTGAATCTCGGCATTGCGCGGCTTGATGGCATAGGCCTTTTCGGCCAGCTTCATGGCGGTTGCGGTGTCGCCCTCGCTCAGCTTCTGTTTCATCAAGCCGCGCACCCCGACGAAGCGGGTGCGGTCATCGGCCAGAAGGCGCTTGTAGACCTCGGTCGCGCGCTTCGTGTCGCCGCCAAGTTCGGCGGCCTGCGCGGTCAGCAGGTTGGTCAGCTCCGGCTTTTGCAGATAGCGTTCGGCCTTGGCGGCCTGCGACATCGCCGCGCGCGCCTCGCCCGAGGCCAGCGCGACCATGCCGTCGGCCAGCGCCTGATAGCCTTTCCGTTCGCGGTTGCGGTCGAAATAGCGGCTGATCGCGGTTTCATCGCCGTTGATGAAGCGGATCGTCGCGACGATCAGGCCAAGGATCTTGAGCGCGAGCCACAGAAGCAGAAGCGCGATGGCGGCGCCGATGACCATCTGCACCGGGCCGAAGGAAAACTCCATATTCGCCAACGTGATCCTGACACCCGAGCCGGTATCGGCCAGATGTCCCGCCCCGAGAGCGAGAAGTGCGACGACCGAGATGAAGATCGCTATCTTGACGAAAGACCAAACCATAGCACCCTCACTTCGCCTGTTGTTCCAGCGATCTCGCCGCATCGACAGCGGCCATCCGCCGCCCCGCATTCGCCACCCATTCGGCCATCACGGCCTGCCCCGCCTCTGGCAGGGCTTTCAATTCGTCCAGCGTCGCGGACAGATCGCCCGCGCGCAGCGCCGCCTCGGCGCGCGACAGGATCGCGTCGGGGTCATTGCCCGCCCGCGGGGTCAGCGACCGCGCGCCGCTTTGGCTCTTGAAAAAGGCCTTGACCCGACCCCATGTGTCGGTGCCGGCGGTTTCCCTGACCGAGACGGCCAGCGCCTCACGCGCGGCGGGCGGGAAACTGTCGCGCAGGGCGGCCAGCGTCGGAACGCCTTGCGCCTGATCGGAGAGCGCGGCGGGAACGTCGACACCGGCCGCCTTGAGGTCGGTGACAGCGCCGCCGAACGCGGCGCCACTGTCCAGCGCGGCCCTGATGCGGGCGAGGTTGCCGGTCAGCGCGGCGGCGCGGCTTGCGGCCTCGGCCTCGGCCCGCATCTGCTGGGCATTGGCCTCAACCGCCGCGATCTTCTGCGCGGCATCCTCGGCGACCGACGTGATCTCGGCCTTCGCGGCGTCGGCGGCCTGCACCTGCGCCGCCATTTCGGCGCGGAAGCTGTCGAGTTCCTGTTTGACCGCGCCGAGCGCGGCGGAGGCGTTCGGATCGGCGGTCACCGGGCGGACCTCAAGCGTCTTGATCCGCGATTCGAGCGTGGCGAGGCGGTCGGTCAGCGCCGCGTCCGACTGCCCCAGCGCGTCCAGCTTGCCCGAAAGGTCGTCGATCCGCTGGGTCAGTTCCGCCGGGACCGCCGGTTGGGCCGGGGTGGACTGGATCTGCGCCAGGGTGGATTCAAGCGTTTGCAGCTTTGCGCCCTGGCTTTGCAGTTCCCCGGCAAGCGCGGGGTCTTCCGGCGTGGGGAGCAGAGCGGACAGGTAGTTCGGGATGACATAGGCCGCGGCCCCGAACCCGATGCCACCCGCGACGAGACCGCCAAGCAGCAGGGGAACGAACCCGCCCCTGCGTTCGACCCGCACGGGTGTCGAGAGCGCGGCCGGCCGGGGCGACGGCACGGGGTCCGGTTCGCTTTCCCGCGCGGGTTCCGCATCAGGTTCCGCAAGCGCGACCTCGGACGGGGACGGTTCGTCGGACGTGTCGGCCGCCGCTTCGCCCGCGGGCTCAGGCTCCGACGTTTCGGCCGCAACCTCTGCCACCTCTTCGGTCATTTCCGGCTCAGGAGAGTCCGATTTACTTGAACCAGATTTACGCGAACGTGCCACGGATCTCTCCCACTTCCCGGCCCTGTCACGGGGCCATCCAATCATCAGCCGCCGGATCAGTCTAAACGCGCAGGTTCACGGCCTCAACCCGACTCGCACCTTGTGGCCAGGTTGGCGAGCGCGCCGATCATCCCGGCGGCATCGGGGGTTTCGGCCAGCGCGACCTGCCGCGCGTCAAGCCCGTCGGCCTCCTGCGCGACCTGTGCGCTGATCGCGGCGACGCAAAGGGGGGCGCGATGACCAAGGAAGGTCTCGCGGGCAAGCCGGGCGGATCGGGCGGAAAAAAGCGGCAGCATCACCGGGTCCGTCCCCGCCAGCAGATCGCGGGCCTCAACCGTCGGTGGGTGCGCGATCTGGGCATAGAGGACTTCCGAAACCGTCTCTATTCCGGCCGAATTCAGCAGTTTTGCCACATCGACGGCCTGATCCTGCGCACGGGGGCAAAAGACCGTGCTGCCGGGCCGGTCGGCCAGGATCGCCGCGACAAGCTCTTCCGCCGTGCCGCCGCCGCGCTTCGTCGAAAACCCCGCCGCGCGCGCCGCCTCTTCGGTGCGCGGGCCGACGCACCAGGCCAGGGCGCGGCGGTCGGTTCCAAGGCGCGCCACCGCCCGGACCGCTGTTTCGGAGGTAAAGACCAAAGTGTCGCAGTCCGGTAGCGGCACGGTCAGGAAGCGTGTTTCCATCAGCGGGCTGACCACAACGCGCCATCCGCCGCCCAGCGCGCCTTCGACTGCGGCCGCGAACCTGCGCGAAGCGTCCTCGGGCCGGGTCAGAAGCAGGGTGCGCGGTGCCTTGGCCATCCGGCCTCCGGGATTGTATGACGGCTCTGCCGGTGTTACCTGCCGCAACACCGCGACGCAACAATCGGACCGCTTGGGGAACATGACCGTCGTCCTCGGCCTTGAGAGCAGCTGCGACGATACGGCAGCGGCCATCGTCCGTCTTGGGGACGGCGGGGCAGAAATCCTGTCGTCGGTCGTCTACGGGCAGACCGCGCTTCATGCCGATTTCGGCGGCGTCGTTCCCGAGATTGCGGCGCGCGCCCATGCCGAGAAGATCGACCTGTGTGTCGAGGAGGCGCTGACTTAGGCCGGGCTTGGTCTTGGCGCGATGGTTGCCATCGCCGTGACCTCTGGCCCCGGCCTGATCGGCGGTGTGCTGTCCGGCGTGATGTGCGCCAGGGGGCTGGGCGCCGGAGCGGGCCTGCCGGTGATCGGGGTCAACCACCTTGCCGGTCATGCCCTGACGCCGCGCCTGACGGATGGGTTGCGCTTTCCCTATCTGATGCTCCTCGTCTCCGGCGGGCATTGTCAGTTCCTGATCGTCGAGGGGCCGGATCGGTTTCAGCGCCTTGGCGGCACCATCGACGACGCGCCGGGCGAGGCCTTCGACAAGACGGCAAAGCTGCTTGGCCTGCCGCAACCCGGCGG
>DAIOXI010000146.1:6920-7684 GCA_036758045.1 Albidovulum sp. | reverse complement strand
GGTCCTGACCGTCGCGGGGGCGCTTTTCATGGTTTACGGGGTACGCCTGACCGGGCGCAGGCTGCCGCGCCTGCTGCTGCCGGTGACGACCATCGGCTATGCGGCACCTGGCGCGGTGCTGGCGGTCGGCATCCTGATCCCGATGGCGGCCTTCGATCACCGTCTGGCCGACGCGGTCCTGTGGCTGACCGGGAGTGATCCCGGCCTTCTGATCACCGGGTCCGCCGCCGCGATCGTGCTGGCCTATTCGGTGCGCTTCTTCGCCATCGCCCAGGGCGCGACCGATGCCGCCTTCGGCCGGGTGCCGCCCTCGCTGCCGATGGCCGCGCGATCGCTGGGCCGGGGCCTTGGCGGTGCGCTGCGCGAGGTCTACCTGCCGCTGATGCGCGGGTCCGTCGCGACGGCGCTGCTGCTGGTCTTTGTCGATTGCGTCAAGGAATTGCCCGCGACGCTGCTCTTGCGGCCCTTCAACTTCGACACGCTGGCGACGCGCGTGCATGAGAAGGCAAGCCTTGAGCAGCTTGGCCAGGCCGCGCCGCCCGCGCTTCTGGTGATCGCGGTCGGCCTTGCCGCCGTCGGCCTTCTGGCGCGCGGCCAGATCCGGGGCCAGCAACGGGCAAGGCGCTGACCGCCCATCCCATCCTTGCGCGCCGCCCCGCGTCGTTCTATGTGAAGCGACATGCCCCTATAGCTCAGCTGGTAGAGCGTCTGATTTGTAATCAGAGGGTCGGCGGTTCAAGTCCGTCTGGGGGCACCATCACGCC
>DAIOXI010000146.1:3559-6910 GCA_036758045.1 Albidovulum sp. | reverse complement strand
AGTGGAGCCGAACGGAACCCCCCTGGGGCGGGGCGCATGCGGACGGGTACGCCCTCCCTCCGACTCCACTTTACATACCGACCATAAGCGAAGCTTCTGGCACTACTCGGGACACGCCAGCGGAGGGAGGACGCAATTCGCTTTATGTCTGTTTCAATAATGGAAACAATGATGGAGAGCGGGTGGCGGGTTGGGTCGGCGAAAAGATGCCGCCAAGGGGCGCAGGTGCTCGCCACCCGCGATCGGGTGCCGGTCAGTTCAGCGCCGAAAACCATTGCTTTTCAAAAGCGTTTCGTGCCTCGGTCCCGAAAGGCGCCTCGCAGAAGACGCGGTCGGCGGGGTCGGGTGCATTGGTGAGAAGTGCTTCGGGATAGATCATCGGGGGATGGCTGCCTTCGGGGAATGTTGCCGCTACGGTGACATTGTCGCTGGCGGTAGCGTCGGTCGCACAGACGATGCCAAAGGGTGCCTCGCCGGTCGAGACCAGCGCCAGCGCGGCGCGGACATTGTCGGCCTGCGCGACCGAAGGGGCGACGCCCGCCCACAGGTCCAGCGCCTCCAGCGCCGCCTTGCCGTATTGCCCCGCGGGCACCGCATCAACCAGCGCCATGGCAAGCTTGCCGCCCCCCAGCAGGCCCACGAGATCGAGGTCCTCGGAGATGGTCACCCGCGCCGCGCCCCTGCCATGTGCGATCAGGACCAGCGTATTGCCCAGCAGGTCCGCCCGCGCCCCGTCCTGGATCAGCCCGGCTTTCTCCACCTCATCCATCCTGCCGACATTGGCCGAGAGGTGAGGATCGGCGGGCGCCCCGGCGACGATCTGCCGGGCAAGCTGGCCCGGGCCGGCATAGCTGATCGTCACGGTATGTCCCGTCGCCGCCTGCCAGCCCGCCGCGAAAACGTCGAGGCCGCTTTTCAGCGAGGCGGCGGCGAAGACGACGACCTCTTCGGCGTCCAGCGGCGCGGCAAGGGTCAGGGCAAGGGCAAGGGCAGGCGCGAGGGGCGCGGTATGGGGGCCTCACTGGTTATGTTTGGCGAAACGCATCCACCCGTGCCGCCCCGCCGCAAGCGTTATCTTTCGCCGCAATTATCCGGCGGCACCCGCAACATCGCCTCCAGCGCCGCGATGTCCTCGCGCGCCGCCGACCGCGCGGCCTCCACCACCCGGCGATAGCGGGTCAGTACCTCTTCCCCGGCCTCGGTCAGATGCGCACCCCCGCCCCCCGGCCCGCCACGGGCGCTCTGGATCAGGGGCAGCGTGAAGGCGGCGTTCATCTCCTCCACCAGCAGCCAGGCGCGCTTGTAGCTCATCCCCATGCCGCGCCCGGCGCCGGAGATCGACCCGGTCTCGCGAATACGCTCCAAGAGCTCCGCCTTGCCGGGGCCAAGCATCGCATCGTCGAAAAGAATGCGGAGTTTCAGTTCGGTCATCTTGCCCCCGGGGGCGCCATTGCCCCCATCTTCCCCGCAAGCCGCCGCGCTGGCAAGCACCGGGCCGGGCAGGGGGGGATGGTAGGCCCGGAGGGACTCGAACCCCCAACCAAGGCGTTATGAGCGCCCTGCTCTAACCAATTGAGCTACAGGCCCGGCCGGAGACTAGCTAAGCCGAGGCGCGCGCGGGGTCAACGGGGTATGGGCGTGACCCTGGCTGGGACCGGCATGACGGTGCCGTGCGGAGCGGGCCGCGGCAACGCAATGGCGTGACGCAGATCGCCCGCGTCGCCGCAAGCTGAGCCGTTGCCCCCGTGACGCTTCTGCGGTAACCGGACGCGGAGCCTATCGCGCCGGGGGATATCATGACGACGAAGAACGGACTGACCTATGCAGCGGCCGGTGTCGATATCGACGCAGGGAACGCGCTGGTCGAACGGATCAAGCCTGCCGCGAAGCGCACCGCGCGGGCGGGGACGATGGCGGGGCTTGGCGGGTTCGGGGCGCTTTTCGACCTGAAGGCGGCGGGCTACACCGACCCGATCCTGGTCGCCGCGACCGATGGCGTGGGCACCAAGCTGCGCATTGCCATCGACACCGGGAACGTGGATACGATCGGCATCGACCTTGTCGCGATGTGCGTCAACGATCTGGTCTGTCAGGGGGCGGAGCCCTTGTTCTTCCTGGATTATTTCGCGACCGGCAAGCTTGACGTCGATCAGGCCACGCGGATCGTCGAAGGTATCGCCGAGGGCTGCGCGCAATCGGGCTGCGCGCTTGTGGGAGGTGAGACGGCTGAGATGCCGGGCATGTATCACGGCGGCGATTTCGACCTTGCGGGCTTTGCCGTGGGCGCGATGGAACGCGGCGCGGACCTGCCGCAGGGGGTTGTCGCGGGCGACCGGCTTATCGGGCTGGCCTCGAACGGCGTGCATTCGAACGGCTATTCGCTGGTGCGCAAGGTGGTGGAGACGTCGGGGCTCGGCTGGGCCGAGGCCTCGCCCTTTGGCGACGGCACGCTGGGTGCGGCGCTTCTGGCGCCGACGCGGCTTTACGTCAAGCAGGCGCTGGTGGCGGTGCGGGCGGGGGGCGTTCATGGCCTTGCCCATATCACCGGCGGCGGGCTGACCGAAAACCTGCCCCGCGTGTTGCCCGAGGGCCTCGGGGCCCAGATCGACCTGACCGCCTGGCGCCTGCCGCCTGTCTTCGCCTGGTTGAACGAGGTAGCCGGGATGGAGCAGGCGGAACTGCTGAAAACCTTCAACTGTGGCATCGGCATGATCCTTGTCGTCGAGGCGGGGCGCGCGGCGGCGCTGTCGGCGCTGCTGGCCGAGGCGGGCGAAACCGTGATCTCGCTGGGGGCCGTCACCGAGGGGCAGGGGGTGTCTTACCAGGGGACGCTCGCTTGAAGCGTGTCGCGATCCTGATTTCGGGCGGCGGGTCGAACATGGTGGCGCTGGCCGAAAGCATGTCGGGCGACCATCCCGCGCGCCCCGTGCTGGTCCTGTCGAACGACCCCGGCGCCGGTGGGCTGACCAGGGCCGCCGCGATGGGGATCGCAACCGCCGCCGTCGATCACCGCCCCTTCGGCAAGGATCGCGCGGCGTTCGAGGCGGAGCTTCTGAAACCGCTGGCCGAGGCCGCGCCCGACATCGTCTGCCTTGCGGGTTTCATGCGCGTGTTGACGCCCGGCTTCGTCGAGCGTTTCGCGGGCCGGATGCTGAACATCCACCCCTCGCTCCTGCCGAAATACCCCGGCCTGCACACCCACCAGCGCGCCCTTGACGCGGGCGATGACGCGGCGGGCTGCACGGTGCATGAGGTGACGCCGGTGCTCGATGACGGGCCGATCCTGGGACAGGCGCGGGTGCCGGTCGAACCGGGCGATACCGCCGAAACCCTCGCCGCAAGGGTGCTGGT
>DAIOXI010000146.1:1220-3549 GCA_036758045.1 Albidovulum sp. | reverse complement strand
CGCCGCTTTGCCGAAGGCGACCGTCGCCCGGTGCTCTTGTGACCCGGCGGGGACGGCGCGCAATTTTTCCGCGCCGCTGCCCTTCCAATGCCGCCAACGCTGCCCTATGAGGGCCGAACCCTGCGGGACGACCCCGCGCCGAACGGACCCTCAATGCGCACGATCACCACGACCGAAGACCTTGCCCGCTTTTGCGACGCCGCGAAGTCCCAGCCCTACGTCACCGTCGACACCGAATTCCTGCGTGAACGGACGTACTATTCCAAGCTCTGCCTGATCCAGATGGCGCTGCCCGGTGAGACGGGCGAGGCGGTGCTGATCGACCCCTTGGCCAAGGACCTGTCGCTGGACCCGGTCTATGACCTTTTCCGCCATGAAGGCACGGTGAAGGTCTTCCACGCCGCCCGGCAGGACCTTGAGATCTTCTTTGTCGAGGGCAATGTCTTCCCGAGGCCGCTTTTCGACACGCAGGTCGCGGCGATGGTCTGCGGCTTTGGCGATCAGGTCGGCTATGAGACGCTTGTGCGCAAGATCGCGCGCCAGTCGCTCGACAAGACTTCGCGCTTCACCGACTGGTCGCGCCGCCCGTTGAGCGAGGCGCAGAAGACCTATGCGCTGGCCGATGTCACCCATCTGCGGGTGATCTATGAGTTTCTGGCCAAGGAGCTTGACCGCACCGGCCGCCAGAAATGGGTGGAGGAGGAGTTGGGTATCCTTCTCGATCCCGAAACCTATATCACCCGGCCGGACGAGGCGTGGAAGCGCGTGAAGACCCGCACCACATCGGGCAAGTTTCTGGCGCTGGTGCGCGAACTGGCGCGGTTCCGCGAGGATTACGCGCAAACCCGCAATGTGCCGCGCAGCCGCGTCTTCAAGGACGCCGCGCTCTTGGAACTGGCCTCGACAAAGCCCTCCTCGGCCGAGGAACTGGGCCGATCGCGTCTTCTGCTGCGCGAGGGGCGCAAGCCCGAGATCGCCGACGGCATCCTTGCCGCCGTGAAGGCCGGGCTTGCGGCCAGGCCCGAGGATTATCCGAAGGCGGATACCTCACGCGATCAGATCCAGGTCGATTCCGCGCTGGCCGATCTTCTGCGGGTGTTGCTGAAGGCCAAGTCCGAGGCAGAGGGCGTGGCGCAAAAGCTGATCGCGTCCTCCGCCGATCTGGACATGCTGGCGGCCGGGGGGCGGGATATTCCCGCGCTGAAGGGCTGGCGCGCCGAGGTGTTCGGCAAGGACGCGCTGCGTCTTTGCAAGGGTGAGATCGCGCTGTCCGCCAAGGGCGGCGCGGTGCGCGTGGTGCAGGTCTGACCCCGCCTCAGCGGGCGACCGAACGGCTGTTTGTCGCCCCTTCCACCACGATCCGGCTGACGTCCTGAAGCCGGATGTCCGACAGGAACACCGCCGCCGTCAGTTCCCGCGATTGCGGCGTGGAGACGCGGCGCGCTTCGGGCGGCTGGCTGACGACGAAGCGATAGGTCAGCGTGCCGTTCTCGGCCACGCCGTCATGGGCTGGCAGAAGCGCCGCTTCCCACCAGCCTTGCGTCGGCGGCAGGCCGGTCGCGTGGATGATCGCGCCGCCGGGCTGGCGGGCCACTTCAAGCGCCGTGACCTGCTGGACAAGGGGGCGCGGATCGCCGGGAACGGCCTCGCCCACCTGCACCTGTTGGCTTTTCGATTTTCCGAACCAGTTGAACGGGTTGAGCTTGCTGTCACGGACCCGCGCACAGCCGGTAACGGCGATCGTGGCGACCAGCAGGGCGGCGATCGGTGTTCTCATTGTCTGTCCCCCGTTCATTTCCGTCTTGGGTAGCCCAATTGCGCCGCGCTGAAAAGAGGCCGCAGGGCTGGACCTTGGCCGCGCGCGGCATTACCTCCCTTCCATCAACGGGAGAACGCGGATGGCCAGCGCCGCCTTTGAGGATATTGCCGACACCTTCGAGTTTCTCGACGACTGGGAGGAGCGCTATCGCCATGTGAGCGAGCTTGGCAAGGCGATGCCGGGGCTGGACGACGCGGTGAAGGTGCCCGCGACCAAGGTCGATGGCTGCGCCAGCCAGGTCTGGTTCCTGCCGCGAATCGAAGGGCAGGGGCCGGACGCGCGCTTCGATTTCGACGGCGACAGCGACGCGATGATCGTGCGCGGGCTGATCGCGATCCTCAAGGCGTTGTATGCCGGTCTCAGCGTCGATGAGGTGCTGCGCGTCGATGCGGCCGCCGAGATGGGGCGGCTGGGGCTGGACAGGCACCTGTCCTCGCAACGATCCAACGGGTTGAAGTCGATGATCGGCCGGATCAACGCGCTGGCGGGCGCCGCGAAGGGTTAAAGCCG
>DAIOXI010000146.1:0-1210 GCA_036758045.1 Albidovulum sp. | reverse complement strand
CCCCCTGAAACTCGGACCTGACCAGCCGACCGCCCTCGGCGCGCAGCCGGACGGGCTGGCCGATGCGCACCTTGTCGCGCGGCAGGTCGGTGCGGGCCAGCAGCCGCGGCCCCTCGGCAGTTTCGGCCACGATGGCGACATAGGGCACGCGGTCCTTCCATGCGCTGTCGACCGAGTAATGCGATACCGTATAGGAATGGACGACCGCCGCGCCGCTGATCGGGCGAAAGGCGAAATCCTGCGAACCGCAGTCGGGGCAATAATAGCGCGCGGGATGCGTCCACCGCCCGCAGGCGTTGCAGTTCTGAAGCGCGGGCGCGCCCGCCTGCGCCGTCGCGCGGTAGAAGGCAAGGTCGAGATCGTCCGGCTGGACCTTGGGTTTCGTGCTGCCCATCACAGGTTCCTTCCCAGGATGGCGACGGTGCCGTCGCCCAGATCGCCATAGCCGGTGAAACGGCGGACATAGCGCAGGCCCAGCCGGTCGGCACAGTCCCTCGCCTTGGCATCCAGCGCCGGATCGTCGGTCTGCGCCTGATAGACCAGCCGGTCGTAATTGCCAAAGAGCATGTCGCGCAGCTCCGGGTGCCGGTCGAGGCCCATCGGCTTCCACACGAAGGCATCGAACTGGCGGACCAGGAAATCGGTCAGGTAGAAGGCACCGATTTCCTCGTCGGCATGTTCGGCGAAGCGCTCATTGCCTTCAAAAAACGAATAACAATGCGGGCCCGCGATCATCTCGACGCCAAGTTCCTTGCACTTTTCGAACAACTGGCCGCCCGTGCCGCAATCGGCATAGACGACGAAGACGGCCGAATAATCATCACGGTGCTTCCTGACCGTCTCTTCCACCGGCTTCATGGCGTTGTTCCCGGCCGGCCATGGCCCAACTGCCTTCATCATGTCGCGGCCCAACGCCTCGGGCGCCAGCCCGTCTTCGGTCAGCACCCGGTCGCTGGGCAGGGTCATGTCCGCCTCCAGACCAGAAGCGCGCCCGCCGCCAGCAGCGGCACGATGGCCCAGCCCCCCGCGACACCCGCGGGAAGCATCGCGGCCACGCCCACGCTCAGCGCGGCGGCACCCAGGACAAGGGTGAGGAGCATGAAGAAGCGGCGTGGCGGCATGGGCGACTCCTTTCCCTCAATCTGGGGCGTCGCGGTGGAATTGAAAAGACCCGCGGCGCAGGCCATTTGTCCGAGGTCAACGAAAACGG
>DAIOXI010000145.1:0-7707 GCA_036758045.1 Albidovulum sp. | reverse complement strand
GGCGGCGCGCAATTCGGCGTTGGACTGGTTGAGCTGGTTGATAAGCTCCGCCTCGCGCGTTTCGAGATAGGTGATTGCCTGATCGCGGGTTTCTTCTGCCTCATGCAGGTCGCGGGCCATCTGCTCAAGCTCGCCCATCTCGGCCTGGGTGACGCGCGACAGGCGGTTGATAAGCCAGCAGGCGAACCAGCCAAGGCCGAAGGCCACGAAAAGGATGATCGCCGTTGCGATGATGAATTCGGTTCTGTTCATGGCCCGATGCTTTGCCCCCCAGACCGACGGCGGTCAAGTGCCGCCGTGACAGATGTCAGTTGCCGCCACCCTCGGGGCGAACCCTGGGATGCGGCGTTTCCTCGGTCGCGTCCTGCGCCTCGACCGCCGGTTCCGGCGCGGCGGCGGTGCCCTCGCCGTCGGTCGCGACCGCGCCCGGCGCCGCCGTGCCGTCAACTTAGGCCGCGGCGGCGGTCTCATCAGTCGCCATCTCCTGCCCCGGCGGCGTCAGCAGCCTGAACTCGATCCGGCGGTTCGCCTCGCGCCCGGCCTCGGTGCCGTTATCGGCGATGGGAACGGTTTCCCCATATCCCACCGCCGTCAGGTGCGAGGTCAGGATGCGGCGATCCATCAGCCCTGCAAGCACCGCCTCGGCCCGGTCCTCGCTGAGCGCGAGGTTCATTTCCTCGCGCCCCTGGCTGTCGGTATGGCCGCCGATCTCCATCGGCACGTCGGGGCAGGTCTTCACGATCTCGGCAATCTTGTCGAGGATCGCCCCGCCTTCCTTGGTGATATGGGCAGAACCCGGTTCGAAGTTGATCTTTTCGACGGCCAGCACCCCGTTGACCGAGGCCACGCATTCCTCGGGTGTCGGCAGGCCCAGAAGCGGGTCGAGCTTTTCGTCATAGGTGATAGCCAGATCGAAGCGCTGCCCCTCGCCAAGCCTCGACGACAGGATGCGCGCCACGGTATCGCGCGCGTCGGTGGACCCTGTCTTGCCCCGGACCGCGATGCTGTCGGCGCGGACCGTGACCTGCCCCTCGGCCAGTTCCCCCAGCGCCTCAAGCGCGGCGAGGACGCGAATCGGCCAGCCCTGCTGCATGTCGGGCGTGACCCGCGTGGCAGAAAGGACCAACCCGATGACAAAGCGTGCCAGCGCGTAACTCTGCACCGCGTCGCGCGACTGTTCGTCGCCCAGCCGCCCGCGCATCTCAAGCGTGCCTTTCGGGCCGAGCGTCGCGGTGAATTCGGGGACGATCACCTCGGCGTTCTGCTCGGGCTTGGGCGTCAGCACGGCGTGGAGCGAAAAGACCTCGGGCAGGTTCGATTCCAGCTCGCCCACCACGCGGTCGAAATCGGCCTGGCTGACGCTGTCGGCGGCGATCAGCGAAATGTCGGCGTCCGAAAAGGTGATGGAGCCTGCGCCGAGGTCCTTCATCGCGGCCAGCGCCATCGTCACCGCATCCGACCAGGTTGGCGTCGGCACGCCAAGGCCGATGGTGCAGCGCTGTTTGCCCTGCGCGCCCGCGGCCACGGCTGCGGCAACGATCCGGTCGCGCGAGGTTTCGTTTTCGGCCGAGCAGGCATCAAATCGCGCGCCGTCGCCGTCGATCAGGAAGCGCAGCGTGAAGGGCGTGATGACCGGGCGCGGGGCAGAGATGTCCAGCGTCACGCGCAGCCCCTCGGGCCGTTTGCGCGACAGGTTGGATTCAAGCTTGGCCTTCTCCGCCGCGCTGTCGGAAATCGCGGTGACCGAGACCTTGTCGGCGGCGACGGAAATCTTGGCGCGTGGAAGGTTCTTCAGCGCGGCAATCCCGTAGCTGACCGCCGCGTCCCAGCCCTTCGGCACCGGATGCTGCGCCGTTTCCAGCATGTCGGTCAGCGTGCCGGATCCGGCGATGTCCTTCAACTCCGCGACGATCCGGTCGTGATCCGCGCCGGATGGGATCAGCCCGATCAGGGAAATGCCGTCGCCGTTGCGCAGGATCTCGATCTTGAAATCGGGCGCCTTCAGCGCCGCCGCGTCAACCACGTCCATCGCGTCCGTCACGCGGTCCGCATCAACGACCGATCCCGCGACCGACAGCGCGCGGAACCGCGCGGCCTCGGTCGGGGCAGTGCCGCTGAGCGTGACCTGAAGCCCGTCGGTCGCAACCCCGGCCCAGTCGTAACCCGCCGCTTTCAACGCGTCCTCGATCCCCTCGGCCGACCGGCTTTCGATCACCATCGCGGCCCAGGCCGCGCCTATCACGCTGAGAAGCGCGGCGACCAGAAAGCTGAGCGCGGTCAGGACCCTGAGAGGCAGGCGGCCATCGGCGGAGCGGGGCAGGCGAAGTTTTTCGAGGAACCGCATCGAAGGATGCATCGGCAGGGCTTCTTTCTTCGGACAAGGACCCCCCGTACCTAAGCCGCGAAGGGTACGGGATCAATCAGAGGAACGCGGCGGCGGCAATAAACAGCGCAGCGATGAGCCCGGTATCGCGGTTCTTGCGGAACAGGAACAGGCAGGTGTCCGGTGCGTCGATGTCCAGCTTCCGCATCTGCCACAGAAGATGCCAGCCCATCGCCCAGGGCGCGATCAGCGCAAGGCCCAGCTTCACCGGCCCGGCGACGGGCAGAAGGGCCGTCAGGATCGCCAGCGTCATCAACCCCACCGTGACGATCAGGAAAAGGCCAAGCCACTTGCCCGTCGCCGCCCCGAACAGGCGCGCGGTCGATTTGACGCCGATCAGGACGTCATCCTCCTTGTCCTGATGGGCATAGATCGTGTCGTAAAACAGCGTCCAGGCGATGCCGGAGGCGTAAAGCAGGACAGCGGCCGGTGTGACTGTCCCGGCATGGGCGGCATAGGCCAGCACGGCACCCCAGTTGAAGGCGAGGCCGAGGAAGACCTGCGGCCACCAGGTGAAGCGCTTGGCGAAGGGATAGATCGCGACAAGGCCCAGCGAGGCAAGGCCAAGCGCGATGGCGATCCCGTTGAAGGTGAACAGGATCAGCCCCGCCCGCGCCATCTGCGCGAACATCCAGACGACGGCCTGCCTTACGCTGACCTGCCCCGAGGGGATCGGCCGCGACCTTGTGCGCGCGACCGCGGCGTCGAAATCGCGGTCGGTGATGTCGTTCCAGGTGCAGCCCGCCCCCCGCATCAGCCAGGCCCCCAGCGCGCAGCCGATCACGATCCAGAGATCGCCGATCCGCCAGCCATCGACCGAGGCCGCCAGCGCGACACCCCACCAGCAGGGGATCAAGAGAAGCCAGGTTCCGATCGGCCGGTCGGCGCGCGACAGGCGCAGATAGGGCCGCGCCGCCTCGGGGGCCAGTCGGTCCACCCAGTTGCCCCTGACCGCGTCGGCAACCTGGCCTCCGGCATCTGGCGTTTGGCGGGTCGCGCACATATGGTCGGCCTCATGTCGCTGGCAAAGATCAGGCTTTATGTAGACCACCCGCTTGGGCCGGGGCAATCGCTTCCCTTGGAGGAGGGCCAGGCGCATTACCTTTTCGGCGTCATGCGCGAAGGGCAGGGCGCGCGGGTGCTGCTGTTCAACGGAAGCGACGGGGAATGGCTGGCGGAGGTGACCGGGGCAGGCAAGCGCAAGGGGGTGCTGACCTGTCTGGAACAGACCCGGCCACAGACCGGGCTGGCCGATCTCTGGCTTCTTTTCGCGCCGGTCAAGAAGGCCCGCACCGACATGATCGTCGAGAAGGCGGTGGAGCTTGGGGCGGCACGGCTGCTGCCCGTTGCGACCGATTACACCAATTCCGAACGCCTGCGCCGCGACAAGGCCGAGGCGCATGTGCGCGAGGCCGCCGAACAATGCGGCGCGCTGGCCCTGCCGGAGGTCGCCGATATGGCACCGCTGGCGCGCCTTCTGGCTGACTGGCCCGCCGGGCGTCGCATCCTCTGGGCCGACGAAAGCGCGCCGCCAGGCGGGCCGCTCGCGGCGCTGGGGCAGGCCGCGCCCGGCCCGTGGGCGATCCTGATCGGCCCGGAAGGCGGCTTTTCGCAAGCCGAACGGGACCGTCTGCGCGCGCTGCCCTTCGTCACGCCCGTCTCCCTCGGCCCCCGCATCCTGCGCGCCGAAACCGCCGCCATCGCGGCTCTGACGCTCTGGCAGGCGACGCTCGGGGACTGGCGATGAGCTTTCGGGCCGCGGCCGGGGCGGAGGGCGACGCCATCGCGGCCTTCCTGCGCCTTTACCTCGATCAGGCGATGTTCCCGCTGTCGAACCTGACCCATCACGGCATGGGCCGCGAGGGGCGCTACCGGATGCGGTTCTGGTTGCGCGAGGATGGGGGGCGGATCGTCGCCGCCCTTGGCCTCAGCGCGATGGGCATGGTGCTGCCGGTCCTGCCGGGGCAGCGCGAGAGCGACCTGCGCCCCCTGCGCGGCATGCTGGCGGGGGAGGCCGTGGACGGGATCATAGGGCCGCCCGATTGGGCCGCGCCGCTGCAATCTGCCCTTGGCCTGACCCGCGCTTCGGTCGATCACCGCGCCGATGAGCCGGGCTTTGCCCTCGACCTGGCCCGTCTGATCCTGCCCGCCGATCCGTCGCTGACCCTTGCCCCGCTGACCGACACCCACCGCCCGCTCGCGCTTGACTGGCGGGCGCGCTACCGGGAAGAGGCCATGGGAACGCCGCCCGCCCGCAGCCGCGCCATCGCGGCCGGGGACATCGACACCTATATCGCGCGGGGCAGCCACCGGCTGCTTCTGCGCGACGGAACGCCCGTCGCCATGACCGGCTTCAACGCCGAACTGCCCGAGGCGGTGCAGGTCGGCGGGGTCTATACGCCGCCCGCGATGCGCGGCCGGGGCTATGCCCGCGCCGCCGTCGCGCTGCATCTGGATCAGGCGCGCCGGACCGGCATAGCCCGTGCCGTCCTTTTCGCCGCCAGCGACGCCGCCGCCCGCGCCTATGCGGCGATCGGGTTCCGCCCCGCAGGCCGCATGGCCATGATCCTCTTCGCCCCCGGCACGAGGATCGCATGAGCTTCATCCGCCCCAAGGCCCGACAAGAGATCGCGCGCTGGAGCGAGGTCGCCGCCGCCGCCGGTGCGGCCCTTGCCGGCGCGCTTCTCATGCGGATGGGCGGCTTCCTGTTCCTGCCGGTGGGCGCGCTTCTGACGCTGCTGTCGCTGGGCTGGCTTCTGAACGCGCTCCGCCGTCTCAGCTTTCAGCGCCCGGTCGCGGCGCCCGGCGTGGTCGAGGTGGTGGAGGGGCAGGTGGGCTATTTCGGCCCGACGTTCGGCGGATTTGTCGCGCTGGACGATGTCACCGAACTGCGCCTGACGGACTTTCACGGCGCGCGCCAGTGGCGGCTGAGAACCCTTTCGGGGGAGGTTCTTCTGATCCCCATCGATGCGACCGGGGCCGAAAAGCTCTTCGATGCCTTCGCGACCCTGCCCGGCATCGACATGGCGGCGCTGTCGGCGGCGCTGAACCGGGGGGCGTCGACCCTGCCGCTCTGGACCCGTCCCGCGCCGCGCCTGCCGGGCTGAGCGATCACGAATTGTCATGTCCCGCGCGCCTCCAATGGGACGGCGCGGGCTTGACTCGCCCGCGCCCGACCCGCACCTGTATCGCTCCCATAGACCGATCAGGCCGAGAGAGAACATGTCCATTCCACAGCAGGGCGGCGGCCCGATCGAACGGTACGAGCAACTGGCCGAATATCTCGCCGAGGGCTGCAAGCCGAAAGACGATTGGCGCATCGGGACGGAGCATGAAAAATTCGGTTACTGCAAGGATACGCTTCTGCCGCTGCCCTATGACGGGCCGCGTTCCATCAAGGCGATGCTGGAAGGGCTGCGCGACCGCTACGGCTGGGCCCCGATCGAGGAGCAGGGTCACATCATCGGCCTTGTCAAGGATGGCGCCAATGTCAGCCTTGAACCCGGCGGGCAACTGGAACTGTCCGGCGCGCCGCTGGCGACGATCCACCAGACCTGCGATGAGGTGAACGAACACCTGCGTGAGGTTCACACCATCGCCGATGAGATCGGCGCAGGTTTCATCGGCCTTGGCGCCGCCCCGATCTGGAGCCACGAACAGATGCCGATGATGCCCAAGGGGCGCTACCGGCTGATGACGGATTACATGGGCCGCGTCGGCACCCATGGCACGCAGATGATGTACCGGACCTGCACCGTTCAGGTGAACCTCGACTTCGCGTCCGAGGCCGACATGGTGCAGAAGTTCCGCGTGGCGCTGGCGCTGCAACCTGTTGCCACGGCGCTGTTTGCCAATTCGCCCTTCTTCGACGGCAAGGTCAACGGCTTCAAAAGCTGGCGCAGCCGGATCTGGCGCGACCTTGATCCGGCCCGGACCGGGATGCTGCCCTTCGCGTTCGAGGACGGCATGGGCTTCGAACGCTATGTCGATTACGCGCTCGATGTGCCGATGTATTTCGTCTATCGCGACGGCAAGTATATCGACGCGCTGGGCCAGTCCTTCCGCGACTTCATGAAGGGCGAACTGCCCGCGCTGCCGGGGGAAAAGCCGACGCTCAGCGACTGGGCCGACCACCTGACGACGATCTTCCCCGAAGCGCGGCTGAAGAAGTTCATCGAGATGCGCGGCGCCGATGGCGGCCCGTGGCGGCGGCTTTGCGCGCTGCCCGCCCTTTGGGTGGGCCTGCTTTACGACCAGTCCGCGCTGGATGCCGCCTGGGATCTGGTCAAGGGCTGGGACGCCGAGACGCGCGAGGGGCTGCGTGTCGCGGCTTCGGTCTCGGCCCTTCAGGCCGAGGCGGGGGGCGTGAAGATGCACGACCTCGCGCGCGAGGTTCTGGCGATCGCCGAGGCGGGGCTGAAGGCGCGCGCCATGCCCGGCGCGGGCGGCATGGTGCCGGATGAGACCCATTTCCTCAACGCGCTACAGGAAAGCGTGGACAGCGGATCGGTCCCCGCCGATGAGCTTCTGGCGCATTACAACGGCGACTGGAACGGCGATCTGACGCGCATTTACGGCGCCTATAGCTACTGACATCAAGGCGCGCGCCGTCGGGCATGTTCCCCACGGCGCGCGGCGTGTCTGTCAGCCAAGCCGGTCGTGCAGGAACCGGCCCTCCTCCCCCGCCGCCTGGTCGTGGCCCAGCCGTTCGGCCAGCTCGGGCTCGGCCCCCGCTGCGCCCCAGGCGTCCAGATGCACCAGCCCCGCCAGCGGAAGCCGTTTTCGCCAGCCCGCCGTCTCAAGCTCCGGCCTCTGGCGGAACTGATCGACATGGCCGATGCAGAGATAGGCCACTGGCACGACCGCCTCCGGCAGGCCAAGCGCCGCCTTCAGCGCATCGTTGTCGAGGATGGAGACCCAGCCGACGCCAAGCCCCTCCGCCCGCGCGGCAAGCCAGAGGTTCTGCACCGCGCAGACGGAGGAGAAAAGGTCGGTCGCCGGAATATGCGTCCGGCCCAGCACGACCGGGCCGCCACGGCTGCGGTCGCAGGTGACGCAGATGTTCAGCGGCGCCTCCATGATCCCTTCAAGCTTCAGTGCGCGGTAACTTTCGCGCCGCTTGCCCTCGAACATCATCGCCGCCTCGGCATTGGCCTTGGCGAACAGCGCATGAACCCGCGCCCGGACGGCAGGGTCGCGCAGGAGGATAAAGTCCCAGGGCTGCATGAACCCGACCGAGGGCGCGTGATGGGCGGCGAGCAGAACCCGGCTAGGCTCAGGACCCATTGATTTTCGCGTGGCGGCGTGATTCACGGTTCGAAAAA
>DAIOXI010000144.1:4768-7775 GCA_036758045.1 Albidovulum sp. | reverse complement strand
GAGGGCCCGGCCCGCCGCCGTGTCGGTCTGCGGCCCGAGGGGCGCGCGCCGATGCGCGAGGGGACGGAGATTTACGCCGGACCCGAGGGCGGCGCACCGATCGGCACCGTGACCTCCGGCGGGTTCGGCCCCTCGATCGAGGCGCCTATGGCGATGGCCTACCTGCCCGCCGATCTGGCCGAGGGGGCGACGGTTTATGGCGAGGTGCGTGGCAAACGGTTGCCCGCCATCATCGCGCCGATGCCGTTCCAGCCGACGAATTACAAGCGTTAACCATCAGGGAAGAGACCCATGAAGTATACCGAAGACCATGAATGGCTGAAGACCGAGGGCGACGTGGTCGTCGTCGGCATCACGGCGCACGCCTCGGAGCAACTGGGCGATGTCGTCTTTGTCGAACTGCCCGAGCCGGGCAAGGCCGTGTCCACGGGCGATGAGATCTGCGTGATCGAAAGCGTCAAGGCGGCGTCCGATATCCGCGCGCCGCTGGACGGCGAGATCGTCGAGGTCAATGACGCCATCGTCGACAATCCGGGCCTTGTGAACGAGGACCCGACCGGCGCGGCGTGGTTCTTCAAGATGAAGGTGGCGGATATGTCCAAGCTCGACGGGCTGATGGACGAGGCCGCCTATAACGACCTGATCGGATAAGGACGACAGCCATGCCCTTCACCCCCACCGACTACGATCCCTATGATTTCGCCAACCGCCGTCATATCGGGCCGTCGCCCGCCGAGATGGCGGAGATGTTCGAGGTGCTGGGGGTGAAGGATCTGGACGAGCTGATCGACCAGACCGTGCCCAAAAGCCTGCGTCAGGACGCGCCGTTGGATTTCGGCGCGCCGAAGTCGGAACGCGAGCTTTTGTGGTACATGCGGCAGGTGGCGAAGAAGAACCAGGTCTTTACCACGATGATCGGGCAGGGCTTCTACGGCACCGTAACGCCGCCCGCTATCCAGCGGAATATCCTTGAAAATCCCGCTTGGTACACGGCCTATACGCCCTATCAGCCGGAGATCAGCCAGGGCCGGCTTGAGGCGCTGTTGAACTACCAGACGATGATCTGCGACCTGACGGGCCTTGAGATGGCCAATGCCTCGCTTCTGGATGAGGCGACGGCGGCGGCGGAGGCCATGACCATGGCGCAGCGGGTGGCGAAGTCGAAGGCCACGGCGTTTTTCGTCGATGAGAACTGCCACCCGCAGAATATCGCGGTTATGCAAACCCGCGCCGCGCCGCTGGGCATCGAGATCGTCGTGGGTGATCCGGAAAAGCTTGATCCGTCAACGGTTTTCGGGGCGATCTTCCAGTATCCCGGTACCTATGGCGGGCTGACGGACTTCGGCCCGCATATCGCAAAACTGCATGAGGCGGGCGCAGTCGGCATCCTGATCGCCGATCCGCTGGCGCTTTGCATCCTCAAGGAACCCGGCGCCATGGGGGCGGATATTGCCGTCGGCTCTACCCAGCGTTTCGGGGTACCGATGGGCTATGGCGGGCCGTCGGCAGCCTATATGGCCTGCAAGGACGCGCATAAACGCCAGATGCCGGGCCGGATCATCGGTGTGTCTATCGACGCGCAGGGGGGCAAGGCCTATCGCCTCTCGCTCCAGACCCGCGAGCAGCATATCCGGCGCGAGAAGGCGACGTCGAATGTCTGCACGGCGCAGGCGCTTCTGGCCAACATGGCGTCCTTCTACGCGGTGTTCCACGGGCCCGACGGACTGAAGGCCATCGCGCAGCGCATCCACCGGCGCACCGCCAGGCTGGCCGAGGTGCTGGCAGAGGCGGGCTATGCCGTCGCGCCGGAGCATTTCTTCGACACGCTGACGGTGGAGGTCGGCCCGCTTCAGGGCGCGATCCTGCGCGCCGCGCGCGAGGAACGGATCAACCTGCGCAAGGTGGGCACGACGCGGGTCGGTATCTCTCTGGACGAAACGACGCGGTCCGAGACGGTGGAACGCCTGTGCCGCGCCTTCGGGATCGAGGGTGCGACCGATGGCGAGGCGGCCTTTTTCCGCATCCCGCAGGGCCTGCTGAGGGAAACCGACTACCTGACCCACCCGGTTTTCCACATGAACCGGGCCGAGACCGAGATGATGCGCTACATGCGGCGTCTGGCGGACCGCGATCTTGCGCTGGACCGGGCGATGATCCCGCTCGGCTCCTGCACGATGAAGCTGAACGCGGCGGCCGAGATGATGCCGATCACCTGGCCCGAATTTGCCAACATGCACCCCTTCGCCCCTGCCGATCAGGCGCAGGGCTATGCCGACATGTTCCGCGACCTGTCTGAAAAGCTGTGCGTCATCACGGGGTACGACGCGATGAGCTTGCAGCCCAATTCCGGCGCGCAGGGCGAATATGCCGGGCTTCTGACGATCCAGGCCTATCACCGCGCGCGGGGCGAGGGGCATCGCAATGTCTGCCTGATCCCGACCTCGGCCCATGGCACCAACCCGGCCTCGGCGCAGATGGCGGGGATGAAGGTCGTGGTCGTGAAGGCGGCTGAAAACGGCGATATCGACACCGAAGATTTCCGCGCCAAGGCGGAAGCGGCGGGCGAGACTCTGGCGGCCTGCATGATCACCTACCCCTCGACCCATGGCGTCTTCGAGGAGACGGTGCGCGAGGTCTGCGAGATTACCCATCGCCAGGGCGGTCAGGTCTATATCGACGGGGCCAACATGAACGCCATGGTGGGGCTTGTCCGGCCGGGCGACCTTGGCGGCGATGTCAGCCACCTGAACCTGCACAAGACCTTCTGCATCCCGCATGGCGGCGGCGGGCCGGGGATGGGGCCGATCGGGGTCAAGGCGCATCTGGCGCCCTATCTGCCGGGCCATCCGGCGACCGGCGGACAGGAAGGGCCGGTCAGCGCCGCGCCCTGGGGTTCGGCCGCGATCCTGCCAATTTCCTGGGCCTATGTCCTGATGATGGGCGGTGAGGGGCTGACGCAGGCGACCAAGGTCGCGATCCTGAACGCCAACTATATCGCGAAGCGGCT
>DAIOXI010000144.1:0-4758 GCA_036758045.1 Albidovulum sp. | reverse complement strand
AGGCCGGAACGGGCGGGTGGCGCATGAATGTATCCTTGACACGCGGCCCTTTGCCGATAGCGCCCATGTGACCGTCGACGACATCGCCAAGCGGCTGATCGACAACGGCTTTCACGCGCCGACGATGAGCTGGCCGGTGGCCGGCACGCTGATGGTGGAGCCGACGGAATCGGAGACCAAGGCCGAGCTTGACCGTTTCGTTACCGCGATGCTGTCGATCCGGGAAGAGATCGCGGCGATTGAAAGGGGTGAGATGGATGCGGAGAACAACCCGCTGAAACACGCGCCCCACACGGTCAATGCGCTGATCGGCGACTGGGACCGGCCCTATAGCCGCGAACAGGGCTGCTTCCCGCCTGCCTCCTTCCGTGTTGACAAGTACTGGCCTCCGGTCGGGCGGGTGGACAACGTCTATGGCGACCGCCATCTGATCTGCACCTGTCCGCCGGTCGAGAGCTATGCCGAGGCCGCCGAGTAGCCTTGCGCGACAGCCGGGGGGCCGTCTGCCCCCCGGACCCCCCGAGAGTATTTTGACAACGAAGAAGATCAGGCCGCGCGGGCGGTCAGGCGCGCTTCAGGAACGCCTCGAACGCGGCGAGGGAGTGGTCAGAGACGTGGTGTTCGATCCCCTCCGCATCAAGCTCTGCCGCCTCTGGCGGGACGCCGACGGCGATCAGGAGGGCCACGACGGTGCGGTGGCGGGCGCGGACGCGGTCGGCCAGCGCGGCGCCGGCCTCGGTCAGGAAGACGCCGCGATAGGGGCGTGAGGTGGCGAGGCCCTCGCGTTTGAGCCGCCCCACGGTCTTGGTCGCGGTCGGCTGCGCCACGCCCATGCGGTCGGCGATGTCGGCCACCCGCGCTTCGCCGGTTTCCGCGATCAGATCGCCGATCAGTTCGACGTAGTCCTCCAGGAGCGCCATGGATTGCTTGCGTCGGGCGCGGGCGAAACGGTCGGCGTCGCTGGGCGGGGCATCGGTCATCGGGGTGTCCTTCGATCAGATCTGCCGGGGAATGTTGTATAGCCGCGGCTTTGGTGCGGGGCCAGACAAAACGCTCGGAGCGGGATAGTCGGATCACGATTGTACCGCCTGTTGTAATAGATATAGCTTAGGCTATATCTGCTCGGGCGAGCAGGGAAGGACCCGCGATGACGACGCTTACCGACCGGACACAGGCCAGCATGTCAGCCGTTCTTGCGGGGCAGGGCGACTGGAAGCGGCGGCTTGCCTTCGCGGGTCCGGCGATCATCGCCTCGGTCGCCTATATGGACCCCGGCAACTATGCCACGAATATCCAGGCGGGGGCGGGTTATGGCTATGCGCTGCTTTGGGTCGTGCTGCTGGCCAACCTGATCGCGATGCTGTTTCAGGCGCTGTCGGCGCGGCTGGGGATCGTGACCGGGAAGAACCTGGCGGAGCTGAGCCGCGACAACCTGCCCCGGCTGCTGGTCTGGGTCATGTGGGCGATCAGCGAGGTTGCGGCAATGGCGACCGATCTGGCGGAGTTCCTGGGCGGTGCGATCGGCTTGTCGCTGCTTTTCGGGTTGCCGCTGATGGTCGGCATGGTGATCACCGCCGTCGTCACCTATGCTATCCTGATCTTCGAACGGCAGGGGTTCCGGCCGATGGAGCTGATCATCGGCGCGCTGGTGCTGGTGATCGGACTGAGCTATCTGGCCGAGGTGATCATCGCCCCGATCGAGTGGGGCAGTGCGGCGCGCGGGCTGATGACGCCCGCCTTGCCGGATGGCACTGCGCTTATGATCGCGGTCGGAATCATCGGGGCCACGGTGATGCCTCATGCGATTTACCTGCATTCCGGCCTGACGCAATCGCGCGCGCGGATCACGACCGACGGCGAGCGGCGCAAGGTCCTGCGCTTTTCCAATATCGAGGTGGTGGTGGCGCTGGCGGTTGCCGGAATGGTCAATATCGCGATGGTGATGATGGCGGCCTCGGCCTTTCACCGTGGTCACGCCGAGGTGGCGGAGATCGAGACCGCATATCACACGCTGACCCCGCTTCTGGGCGCGGCCGCGGCGGCGATCTTCCTGACCTCACTGATCGCCTCGGGCATCTCAAGCTCGGTCGTGGGCACGATGGCGGGGCAGATGATCATGCAGGGCTTCCTGCGGGTCCGGGTGCCGATCTGGTTGCGCCGTCTGGTGACGATGCTGCCCGCCTTCGCGGTCGTCGCCATGGGCGTGAATGCGACCGATGCACTGGTGCTGAGCCAGGTGGTGCTGTCCATCGCCCTGCCGGTGCCGATGCTGGCGCTGCTTTACTTCGTCTCGCGCCGCGACATCATGGGGGCCTTTGTCGCCGGGCCGATGGCCAGGGTGCTCGCGGGGGGTGGGGCCATCGTGGTGCTGGGGCTGAACGCCGTCCTGCTGGCGCTGGCCTTCGGGTTGCCGGTGCCGGTCCTGCCCGGCTGAGCCGTGCCTTTCATGCTTTGATCAAGGACAAGGCGGGGTGTTATCGTTCATGCTGTCCTGAGAACAGACGAACGAGGGAACGCGACCATGATGGACATCGCACCGGCCAGCGTCGTGCAGGTCATCCTGCTGGCGCGCGACCTGCCGCAGAGCGGCGCGCAACTGCATGAATTCATTGCCGGGCTGAACGAAGAGGAAAAGCCGCAATTGACCGCGATCGCCTGGATCGGGCGCGGCGCCTTCGAGGCCGAGGAATTCGACGAGGCGGTCGCGACCGCCATCGCCGAGGCAACGACGCCGACCGAGGATTACCTGATGGGGATGCCGCATCTGGCCGAGAACCTTGAAGCGGGGTTGGAGGCGCTGGACATCGACGTGTCGGGCGAGGAGGAAGACCTGCTCTGACCCTTCGCCGGGTCTTGAAAGCGGGACGGTCGCGACAAATATATTCCGTTATATGAATATATAAGGGGCGATGATATGGCCGATGCCGTCAAACTGATCTGCGAGACCTGCGGGCAGGCGAACCGGGTGCCGGTCGCGCGGCTGTCCGAGGGGCCGAAATGCGGAAGCTGTGGCGATCCGCTGGTCACTGGCAAGGTGGCGGAACTCGACGCGCCGACGCATGACAAGGCGACGAGGGGCGATGAGATGCCGCTGATCGTCGATTATTGGGCGCCCTGGTGCGGCCCCTGCCGGATGATGGCGCCGGAATTCGCCAAGGCGGCGGGGGCGCTGAAGGGCAAGGCGCGCTTTGCCAAGATCAACACCGACGATTTCCCGGCCGTGTCGCAGAAGTTGGGCATACGCGGTATCCCGCTTCTGGTCCTTTGGAAGGGCGGGCGGGAGATTGCGCGGCTGCCCGGTGCGCGGCCTGCGGCCGAGATCGAGGGCTTCGTCCGCTCACACCTTTAAGGCGGCGCGTTTGACCCGGTCCGCGAGGGTACCGATGCGGGCGCGGTCCTCCTCCAGCGTCAGCGCGGCCTCGGCCAGTGCGGCGGCGCGGGTTGAGGCGGTCAGGGCCGCGTCCTGCATCGCGGCATCGCCGAGCCCCGCCAGCGCGGCAAAGGCCTTTTGCAGGCGGGTCTGGATTTCAACCATGGCGGCGCCGTCACGGGCGATGGGGGCGTAGCCGTCCATCACCAGATCGGCGCTGGTGACGGCGGGCATGAAGACATTGGGGTAGTCGGGGGCCTCTGCCCTGGCAGGCTGTCCGCCGCTGCCCAGAAGTGCTGTGATCCGGTCGATGATGAAGATCGCGGTGCCGGGATCGTTGACGGCGGGGGAGAGCGCGCGTTGGGCGATTTCCGAGAGAACGATGATGCCGAAGCGGACGTCCTGTTCGTAGGTGCGGCCGCTGTCGATGGTGAAGGCGTCGCGCAGGGTCTTAGCGTCGATGGTGCCGCTGTGGTGGCAGAGCGTGCCGCCCGCGATGACATGGGCGCCGACCGCTGCCTCGACATAGACCTGCCCGCCCGCGTCCTTGGCGAGACGGTCGAGGGCGGAGACGTGGATATATTGCACATAGCCCGAGCTTTCCGCCGTGACGGCGGTGGTCGCCCCGGCGGGCAGCGGCGCGTCTGGGGGCGAGGGGCAGGCGCCAAGCGCGGGGCGGCTTTTCCAGTCGGCGATGGCGCCGGTCATCGAGGCCTCAAGCTCTGCCACGGTGTCGGGGATGCTGCCGATCTGGGTCAGATGCTCGATCCAGGCCAGCATGGCGATGATGACGAGGATCAGCACCAGAATGGTAACGATCAGGATCACCGCCGAGGAGGCCTGGGCGTAGAACCCGGTTCGAAGCAGGACCTGCGCCGTCAGCGCATAGGTGAAGGCGCCCATGAAGGTGGCCAGCACCCGCTGGATCGTCTGATCCTCGGCCACGAACTGATGCGCGCGGGGGGTGATGTTGCTGCTGATTGCCTGCCGGGCCGACATGACGACACCGAGCGAAAAGGTCGTGACCGCCAGCATCGAGGAGGACAGAACCGTCAGGATGTCCAGTACCGCATCGACATGGACGACCTTCACCAGCGCGTCGGGCAGAAGCGGCGCGATGATGCGGCTGAGCGCCGCCGCGACCAGCGCCAGCACGGCAAAGGCGGTCGTGCGCACCCACATGCGACGCAGCCCCTTGCGGAGCCGGAAAAGCGATGTGGAGACGAACCTGCGGGGTTTCATCCGCGCGCAACCTGTTGAGGACCAAGGGTCCGGTCAGGTTCCGCGAAATCCGCGATGAATGGCAAGAGGCTTCTTGACACCGTCCCCGATTTGCCCCAGATACCGCGCCGGTGCGGGGCAGTAGCTCAGTTGGGAGAGCGCGTCGT
>DAIOXI010000143.1:2581-7870 GCA_036758045.1 Albidovulum sp. | reverse complement strand
CGCCAGCAGCGCCGGGATGTCACCGGGTGTCGCGGGACGGATCTGCGTCACAGAAGCCGCTCCCCGCCCGGCGTCGCGATCCGTGCGGAAAGGCCCGGCGGCCCGGCCACGACGCTGATGCGCGGATCGGCCAGCGGCAGCGCGCGGGACAGCGCGCCCGCCTCCGGGTGGCTGACGGTCAGGCAGCCCAGCCGGCAGCCCCGGTCGGGCAGCATCGCCGCCGGATGCGCGCCCTGCCACTGGATCAGGCCGGGAAAGCCGTCGTCAAAGGGCAGGCAGCCATCGCCCGGCACCGCCAACCGCCAGCGCAGCGCGCCCCGCGCCAGATCGGTCGCCCGCCCCGCCCCTTCCGGCGCCAAAGCCAGGGCGGCATCCAGATCATCGGCGCGCACCACCCAGTTGGTCAGCCGCGGCGCGCCGGTGAAGCGGTCCAGCCGGAACCAGCGCGGATGGCCCGGCGCGGGGCGCGCGGGATCGGCGGCGATGACCTCAAGATACTCCCCCTCGCCCAGCCGCAGCAGCCGGTTATGCGTCGCCATCAGATCGTGCTTCCCGCCCGGCTCGGTCGGGACACCCAGCACCGCCTCGACCCAGGCCCCGCCCTGCCCGAGCGTATCGGCCGAAATCACCAGATGGTCGAACGCCGCCATTTTCGCCTCCATTCCCGCATTTCCCGCGCTTCAGGGCCGAAAACACCCGACTCACGGTTGACTTCCCGCACCCTGCCCCCATTTCAGCCCCAATGATAAGGAAAACAATCGGGAATTCGATATGACATTGGGACGTGCCCTCGACCGCTTCTTCCGCCACGACGCAGCCGGGGGGGGCGTTTTGATGGCCGCCACCGTTCTGGCCCTTCTCATCGCCAATTCCAGCCTGTCGGACGTTTACCAATCCGTCCTCGCCAAGAAATTCTCCATCCTTCTGGATGGCGAGGGGCTGTCGAAGGAACTCATCCTGTGGATCAATGACGGTTTGATGGCGATCTTCTTCTTCCTCATCGGGCTTGAGCTGAAGCGCGAGATGATGGAGGGCAAGCTGAAGAACCCGCGCGACGTGGTGCTGCCGGGCATGGCGGCGGTGGGCGGCATGGCGGTGCCTGCGCTGATCTTCCTTGTCTTCAACTGGTCGGACCCGATCACCAAGGGCGGCTGGGCCATCCCCGCCGCGACCGACATCGCCTTTGCGGTCGGCGTTCTGGCGCTTCTGGGCAAGCGTGTGCCATCTGCGCTGAAGATCTTCCTGCTGACGCTGGCGATCCTCGACGACCTTGGCGCCATCCTCATCATCGCGCTTTTCTACACCAGCGAGTTGCATGTCGATTACCTGTTCCTCGCGCTCGCGCCGCTGGCGGGGCTCTTGTGGCTGAACCTGAAGGGGACGCACCGGATCGCGCCGATCCTGCTTCTGGGGACGATCCTTTGGGTGCTGGTGCTGAAATCCGGCGTCCATGCCACGCTGGCGGGTGTCGTCACCGCCTTCTTCGTGCCGCTGAAGGACCGCTTCGGCAAGTCACCGCTGCATTCGCTTGAGGACGGGCTGTCGCCCTATGTCCTGTTCCTGATCGTGCCGATCTTCGCCTTTGCCAATGCGGGCGTTGAGCTGAAGGGCCTGACCTTCGGCGACCTCTTCGCGCCGCTTCCCCTTGGCATCGCCGCCGGTCTGGTGCTGGGCAAGCAGATCGGCGTCTTCGGCGTGACCTTGCTCTTGGTCAAGGCCGGGGTGGCGCGTCTGCCCCATGCGGTGACCTGGACGCATATCTATGGCCTCGCCTGCCTTGCCGGGATCGGCTTTACCATGTCGCTTTTCATCGGCGGGCTGAGCTTTTCCGATCAGGCCCATATGAACGAGGTGCGGCTGGGTGTTCTGGCGGGGTCCGCGATTTCCGCGCTGATCGGCTACACCGTGCTGCGGATGGCCTCGCGCAAGGATGAGGATGCGGTGGCCGAGGAGCTGAAGGCCCCCGCCCTTCACTGACCGCATCCACGAAAAACCCGGCCGGGCGTACCGGCCGGATTAGGGGCCGGCGGCCCTACCTTCCGCGCGGGGTGCCCTTCCGCCAGGGCGACAGGATCGCTGTGACCGCCGTGCTGTTGGGGACCGGCACGCCCAGGTCCCGTCCCATCCGGGCCACCGCGCCGCAGATCCGATCGACCTCGATCGGCTTGCCATGGTCAAGGTCATGCGCGGTCGAGGCGCGCGCCTCATCCGGCATCTTCGCCGCGATAGCCATGGTGCGCTCGACCGCGTTCTCCGGCAGCGCGACGCCCTTGGCGCGGGCGACGGCATCGACCTCGGCCACCAGACCGCGGAAGAACTCCATCAACTCGGGATTGGCCCTGATCTCGCGAAACCGGCAGCGCGCGGCGGCGGTGGTGCCGCTGACGGCGTTGAAAAGAAGGAACTTATGCCACAGGTCCACGGTCACATCGGCGCAATCAGGCGCGTTGATCCCCGCCGCGCGGAACGCCTCGATCACGGCCCTTACGCGCGGTTCGGTCTGCCACCCCTCGACGTCGCCGATGGTAAAGCTGCTGCCGCCGCCATATTGCGTGACCACGCCGGGCGCGGTGATGTTGGAGAAGATCCGCGCGATCCCGGTCAGCGTGTTGCCCGCGCCGAAGGCCGCCGCCAGAAGGTCGGGTGCATCGCCGCCGTTCTGGAACGGCAGGACCAGGGTGTCAGGCTTCGCATGGGGCCGATAGGCCGCGATCACCTCCTCAAGGTCCTGCCCCTTGACCGCGAAGATGGCCAGATCGGCTGGCGGCAGCGCGGCAAGGTCATCGCTGATGGCGGCGGGCTGCACGACCGTTTCCACCCCGCCCTCGATCAGCTTCAGCCCGTCGCGGCGGATCGCCTCAAGATGCGCGCCCCGCGCAAGGAGAAAAACGCGCTGCCCCGCCGGGATCAGCTTTGCCGCGAGAAAGCCGCGGATCCCGCCGGCCCCGATCATCAGGATATCCATGCCTCGCTCCCCGCCGTCATGTTCCTCAGGCCGCCCGCGCGGCGCGGATCAGGCCAAGGATGTCCTTCGCCGCCGCCGGGATATTGGTGCCCGGCCCGAAGATCGCCTTGACCCCGGCCTTTTTCAGGAACTCGTAATCCTGCTGCGGAATGACGCCGCCGCAGATCACGATGATGTCCCCCGCGCCCTTGTCCTTCAAGGCCTCGATCAGCTTCGGTGCCAGCGTCTTGTGCCCCGCGGCCTGGGAGGAGATGCCGACGACATGCACGTCGTTGTCCACCGCATCCTGCGCCGCCTCTTCCGGCGTCTGGAAGAGCGGCCCCACATCGACGTCGAAACCGATGTCGGCAAAGGCGGTGGCGATGACCTTGGCGCCGCGGTCATGGCCGTCCTGGCCCATCTTGACGACCAGCATCCGGGGGCGGCGGCCTTCCTCCTCCGCGAATTTCTCCACATCCTTCTGGATCGCCGCGAAGCCCTCGTCGCCCTCGTAGGCCGCGCCATAAACCCCGGCGAGCGTCTTCACCTCGGCCCGGTGACGGCCGAATACCTTTTCCATCGCCATGCTGATCTCTCCCACGCTCGCCCGCGCCCGCGCGGCCTCGACCGCCGCTTCAAGCAGATTGCCGCCGTCCTTCGCGCGCCGTTCCAGTTCGGCCAGCGCCGCGTCGCATTTGGCGGCGTCCCGCGTCGCCCGGATGCGTTCCAGCCGGGCGATCTGCGCCTCGCGCACCTTCATGTTGTCCACGTCGAGGATCTCGATCGGGTCCTCGCGCGTGGGGCGATACTTGTTGACGCCGACGACGACCTCTTCGCCCCGGTCGATCATCGCCTGACGCCGCGCCGCGCTTTCCTCGATCCGAAGCTTCGGCATGCCGGAGGCCACCGCCTTGGTCATGCCGCCCATCGCCTCGACCTCCTCGATCAGCGCCCAGGCCTTGTCGGCCAGTTCGGCGGTCAGGCTTTCGACGTAATAGGACCCGGCCAAGGGATCGACGACATGGGTGATGCCGGTTTCCTCCTGCAAGATCAGCTGCGTGTTCCGCGCGATGCGGGCGGAAAACTCCGTCGGCAGGGCGATCGCCTCATCCAGCGCGTTGGTGTGCAACGACTGCGTGCCACCCAGCGCCGCCGCCATCGCCTCATAGGCCGTGCGGATGATGTTGTTATAGGGGTCCTGCTCCTGCAAGCTGACGCCCGAGGTCTGGCAATGGGTGCGCAGCATCAGGGAGCCGGGCTTCTTGGGCGCGAATTCCGACATGATCCGGTGCCAGAGCATCCGCGCCGCGCGCAGCTTCGCCGCCTCCATGAAGAAATTCATGCCGATGGCGAAGAAGAACGACAGCCGCCCGGCGAAATCGTCCACATTCATGCCGCGCGCGATGGCGGCGCGGACATATTCGCGCCCGTCGGCCAGAGTATAGGCCAGTTCCTGCACCAGATTCGCGCCGGCCTCCTGCATGTGGTAGCCGGAGATCGAGATCGAATTGAACTTCGGCATCTCGCGCGCGGTGTATTCGATGATGTCGGCCACGATCCGCATCGAAGGCTCGGGCGGATAGACATAGGTGTTGCGCACCATGAACTCTTTCAGGATGTCGTTCTGGATCGTGCCCGACAGCGCCGCACGGTCCACCCCCTGCTCTTCCCCCGCGACGATGAAATTCGCCAGGATCGGGATCACCGCGCCGTTCATCGTCATGCTGACGCTGATCTTCTCCAGCGGGATCCCGTCGAAAAGGATCTTCATGTCCTCGACGCTGTCAATGGCGACCCCGGCCTTGCCCACGTCGCCGACAACGCGGGGGTGGTCGGAGTCGTAACCCCGGTGCGTGGCAAGGTCGAAGGCGACCGAAACGCCCTGCTGCCCGGCGGCGAGGTTCTTGCGGTAAAAGGCGTTACTCTCCTCGGCGGTGGAAAAGCCCGCATATTGGCGGATGGTCCAGGGCCGCCCTGCATACATCGTCGCGCGCGGGCCGCGGGTAAAGGGTGCCACGCCCGGCACCTCACCCATCTGCGGCAGGCCTTCGGTATCGGCGGCGGTGTAAAGCGGCTTGACCGCGATCCCTTCCAGCGTCTCCCAGGTCAGATCCTCGGGCGTCCGCCCCCGCAACTCCTTCTCCGCCAGCGCCCGCCAGCCTGCCAGTTTGTCCGTCATCGCCCATCCTTTCCATCCGTCGCGCCCGAAGGTCACGCCAATCCTTTGGCAAGGCCGTCCTTTCCCCTATATCTGAGGGGAAGGAGACCCGATGAAATCCATCCTTGTCGCATTTGCGCTTGTCACCGCCGCGCCCGCCCTCGCCGCCGAGGATCCGGGCTTTGCC
>DAIOXI010000143.1:809-2571 GCA_036758045.1 Albidovulum sp. | reverse complement strand
GGGGTGGCGCTGTCCGATTTCCAGTGGCAAAAGCGCCCCGTCGTCGTCTTTGCCGACACACCCGCCGATCCGGCCTTTGGCGAACAGATGCGGCTTTTGGAGGCGCGCTGGCCGGAGCTTGCCGAACGCGACGTCGTCGTCATCACCGACACCGATCCTGCGGCCGAAAGCGCGGTGCGCCAGTCGCTGCGCCCGCGCGGTTTCGCGCTGGTGCTGATCGCCAAGGACGGCACCGTGAACCTGCGCAAGCCCTTCCCCTGGGACGTGCGCGAGATCACCCGCGCCATCGACAGGATGCCGATGCGGCGCGAGGAGATGCAGGTGAAGCGGCTGTCGAAATGACCCGTCATGTCCCGGCCCCCGCATAGGTGATGTAGGCATCGGCGGGAAGCGTGGGGGCAAAGGCCTCCAGCTTGCCGCGAAGCACCGGCGCATAGGCCGGGTCGGCGGCATAGATCGCCACGGTCCAGCCGCCGAGCAGGCCGCGCGCGCGGTGCATCTCCAACGCGCCCACCCGCACCCAGTCGGGACCGATGGCGGTGCCGAACCAGTGGTCATAGACCATCGCCGCCCTGACGCCATGCTTCGCGGCCAGCGGCGCGGCCCAGCCATCGGCGGGCTTCGGCCCGTCCAGCCGGGCGCGCCGCGCCTCGTCCGAGCCAAGCCCGAAGATGTCGAGTACGTAATACGGGTTGCCCCAGACCACGCGGCCAATGTCGTTCACCATCACCGGCGCCTTGACGAAGTCGCGCGCGAAGCGGGCCATCTGCGCCTGCTGAAGATGAAGCGCCCGCGGGTTCCAGGCATAATAGGTCCAGGTGGAGGGGACATAGACAAGCCCCCCGGCAAGGATCGCGGCAAGGGCGGCGCCCCCGGCAATCCGGCCCGCGCCCGGTTCGAGCGATGACGCGGCCAGCAGGATCGCGCCCAGAAGGCTGAGGAGGATATAGGGCTCATACCGGTTCAGCCAGCCGATCTGCCCGGCCAGCAGATGCGCCAGCGCCGGCAGGCCGACCGCCATCAGAAGCCAGAAACCCGGCCCGCGCCGCAGCGACGCCACCGCCACCGGCAAAAGCAACGCGACCGCCGTCAGTACAGCCAGCAGCGCGCCCGCAGGCTGGCTCACGTTCTCCGCGAAGGTCATCAGCACCCCGTCGAACGGCCCGCCCCCAGCGCCCAGCGTGGCGGTCTTGGCAAGGATCGACCCCGGCACCGGCGGCAGGCCCAGCGCCGCAAGGAACAGGCTGAACCCCGCGACGATCCCCAGCGCCGGAACCGCGATGGCGAAACCCGCCCGCCTCTGCCCGTGAAGGAAAAGGACAAGCGCCGCCATCAGGCACAGCGCCAGCCCCTCATACCGCAGTAGCGGCGCGATTATGGCGGCGGCGACGAACCAGCCCGCAACCCCGCGCCCGGTCAGCGCGCGCCAGAGACCCAGCACGATCATCAGGCTGACAAGGATATGCCCCGCCGCCTCCATCCCGGTAAAGCCGACGCCGGAAATGTTCAGCCCGACCGGCGCCCCGACCGCGACCAGCACCGCCACCGGGCCGCTCAGCCGCGCCTCATCCACGATCCGGCCCCAGACCCAGCCGCCCCCGGCCACGGCCAGCGTGTTCCAGAACAGCGGCAGCAGACGTTGAAACCCGGTCTCGGGGAAGGGCAGCAGCAATAGCGGATAGAGGATCGAGGAGGAGGCCGAAGCAGGCTCCCCCGCATTGACGCCATAGCCGCCGCGCATGATCTCGGACGCGATGGCAAG
>DAIOXI010000143.1:0-799 GCA_036758045.1 Albidovulum sp. | reverse complement strand
CGACACCCTTCTTCTCGGCGCGCAGGATGTTTTCCTTCTTCATCGCCTCGACCGTGGCCAGCGCCTGACCTTCCTGCACCTCCTGCCCCTCCTCGACGCTGATCTTCACGACCACGCCGGGCATCGGGCAAAGCAGGAATTTCGAGGTGTCGGGCGGCAGCTTCTCCGGCATCAGCTTCGCCAGTTCCGCCTGACGCGGCGTGCGGACATGGACCTTCAGATCCGCGCCACGGGTGCGGATGCGAAAACCTGACGGGATCTTGCCGACCTTCAGCACCACCATCTGCCCATCGACATCAAGCTGCGCCAAGCTCTGCCCCGGCGTCCAGTCCGACGCGACGCGGACCGCATGGCCATCCTCGAACACCACCGTCGCGCCGGTGCGGTCGGCGGCGATCTTCAGGGCGAAGTCCGTCTCTTGCAGGGTGACCACCCAGTCGTCGCCGACTTTCCGTTCGTGATTGCCCAGCCGCCCGGTGATGCGCGACCGCCGGATCTCCGCCACGCGGTTCATAGCGGCGGCGGCCGCGGCGACCTTGCGCAATTCCGCCTCCGGCAGGGTCACGCCCTGAAAGCCATCGGGATATTCCTCGGCGATGAAGGCCGTGGTCATGTCGCCCGAACAGAACTTCGGATGATCCATGACGGCCGACAGGAACGGCAGGTTATGCCCGATCCCTTCCACCTCGAACGTGTCGAGCGCCTGGCGCATCCCCTCGACCGCCTCGTCCCGCGTCGGCGCCCAGGTGCAAAGCTTGGCGATCATCGGGTCGTAATACATGCTGCTTTCGCCGCCCTC
>DAIOXI010000142.1:2180-7891 GCA_036758045.1 Albidovulum sp. | reverse complement strand
GCGGTCATCGGGTTGGCGCGGGTGGAGACGTAAGGCTCGATCACCTGCGTCAGCGCGTCGAGGCCGGAGGCGAGCGTGACCGCGCGCGGGCAGCCATCGCTCAGGGCCGGATCGACGACGGCGAGGCGTGGCAACATGCGCGCGTCGCGCAGGCTGACCTTGCGGCGGTGTTCGCGGACACCAATGACGGCGTTGCGCGTGACCTCGGCCCCGGTTCCGGCGGTGGTGGGCAGGGCCGCGAAGGGCAGGGGCGCGGCGTCGAGCGGCAGGCCGCGCCCGACCACCTCAAGATGGTCAAGGATCGGCCGGGTGGCGGGGACCAGCGCCGCGATGGCCTTGCCCGCGTCGATCACCGCGCCGCCGCCAAGCGCCACGACGGAAGCCGCGCCATGGTCGCGCGCGGCGCGCAGACCGGCGCCGATCAGGTCCATGTCCGGCTCCCCCGGCACGGCGAAGCGGGCGACGGCGGTCCCGGCGTCGTTCAGCGCGTCATAAAGCCAGTCGGCCCGGCTTGCATCGCGGCCATGGACCAGCAGGACGCGCGGGCCAAGGGCGGCGATCTTCGCCACCGCCTGCCGGGCCTGACCACGGCCGAACAGGATCTCGGTCGCGGTCATGAAAGAGAAGGCGGCGGGCATCATCCTGGTCCTTTCGATGGTCGCGACCCTGGGTAGCCGCCCGGCCGTCGGTCTTTCAAGTCCGAAGCCCCTGTGTCGATATGGGGCGCCCAGAAGGCGATGCTTTCGGCGATCTGGGGGACGACCTGACGGTCATTCGGCTCCCTCTCCTTGAAGCTCAGCTCAAGGCAGATTTCATTGTCGACCGCGCCGCCCGCCGCAAAGGCCGCCAGCAGCGGTTCGGGCTGAATCATACCCTTGGCGTTATATGCGGCGGTGAAGGGATTTGTCCATCATCGACTGCTTGATATGGATGATGGGCGAAACCTTCGGCACGGCCCGCGCCCAGGCATAGGGATCGGTATCGTCGGGATTGGCAGAGGTGACATCGCCATGGTCGATATCGGCCATCATCCACATAGGCACGGCCATGTCCGCCGCCGTCAGGCGGTCCTGAAGGGCAAGGCATTCGGCGATCGTCTCACCGAATTCGCGCCCCACGCTCATCGGTTCCCAGAAGACATATGCGAGGCCCGCCGATTTCGCATGGTCGGCCACCTCGGCCCAGCAGTCGATGGCGATGCGGATCAGTTCCTCGCGCCGCGCGGGATCGTCATAGTCGCGATAGGTGAAGATCGCGAACTGGGTGCCCACGGAGGTGCCGCCCAGATCGCCGATGATGTCGGCAAAGGTCTTGAACCAATCGACGTAATAGCGCCGCACGTCGCGATCCGGATGGCCGAAATGGTTCAGGCGCCCGTAAGGTCCGGTCATGCCGCTGGTCACGCGCACCCCGGTCCGGTCCAGCGCCGCGCCCATGGCCCTCGTCAGGCGGCGGATCACCGGGGCGGGCCAGGACGGGTTGATGAATTCATGCGTCAGTTGCAGGTCGCGGATCTTCAGGTCGCGCGCCACCGTCCCGATCAGGTCATCCGGCTCGGCAAAGCGGTTGACGAGCGGGTTGGTGTTGAGGGAGAGCGTCAGGGGCATGGATGACCTCAGGCGGCAAGCTTGATTTCGGCGTTGAACCAGTCGGTGAAGGCCGGCCGAGGTCGTTCAGCGATTGCGCACCCCCGACCACGTCCCCGGTCCGCGCGCCGTAAAGGCGGCCATAGTGACGGGCGAGGGGGCGGGGCATCCACGGATAGGCCTCGCGCAGGGTTTCGAAGAAGCTTTCGTAATCGGCGTCCGGCATTTCCCCCCCCGGCAGTTTCGCCGTCTCGGTCCAGTCGCCGCCCATCTTGGGGAATATCGCGTCCAGCTTGTGCATCCCGCGTTCGGCGAGTTCCCGGAAGGTGGTGATCTTGCCGCCGAAGACGTTCAGAAGCGGCGCGCCGCCGGTTTCGTCCAGATCGAAGACATAGTCGCGCGTCACGGCCGAAGGGTTGCCCTGCCCGTCGTCGAAGAGCGGCCGCACGCCCGAGAAGCTGTGGATCACGTCCCCACGGCGCAGCTTTTCCTTGAAGTAGCGGTTCACGGCGGCGATCAGGTAGTCGATTTCGCCCTCATCCGCCGCCACGTCCTCGGCCCGGCCCTCATAGGCGATGTCGGTGGTGCCGATCAGCGCCTTGTCCCCCTCATAGGGGTTGATGAAGATCACCCGCTTGTCGTGGTTCTGCACCAGGTAGGCGTTGTTCCCGTTCCAGAATTTCGGGACGATGATATGGCTGCCCTTGACCAGCCGCACATTGCGGGGGGAGTTCGACCCGGCGACCCGGCCGATCACGTCCATGACCCAGGGCCCGGCGCAGTTGACAAGGCAGCGGGCGCGGAAGGTTCGGGTCTCGCCCGTCAGGGCGTTCTTCGTTTCAACCGTCCAGGCGCCATCCTCGCGCCGGGCCGTGGTCGCGGCGGTGCGGGTCAGGACCTTTGCCCCCCGTTCGGCGGCGTCGAGCGCGTTCAGGACGACTAGGCGGGCATCATCGACCCAGCAGTCGGAATATTCGAAGCCGCGCGTGTATTGGTCCAGCAGCGGCGTCCCTTCGGGGTCCCGACGCAGGTCGAGTGTGCGGGTGCCGGGCAGCTTCTTGCGCCCGCCGAGGTGGTCGTAAAGAAAGAGGCCCAACCGCACCAGCCAGGCCGGGCGGTCCTGCGGCGAATGCGGCAGCACGAAGCGCATCGGCCAGATGATATGCGGGGCCGAGGCCATCAGGACCTCACGCTCGATCAGCGCCTCGCGGACCAGGCGGAACTCGTAATACTCCAGATAGCGCAGCCCGCCATGGACCAGCTTGCCAGAGCGGGAGGATGTCCCCTCGGCCAGATCGTCCTTTTCGCAAAGCACCACCGACAGGCCGCGCCCGGCCGCGTCGCGGGCCATGCCGGCACCGTTGATGCCGCCGCCGATCACGAAAAGGTCGATCAGTTCCGGGGTCGTCGTCATCTCAGTCTCCTTTCACGGGCTGCCGCGCGGCGGCCAGCGCGTCCCATGCCGGGACAAGGCCGCGCCGGGCGGCGCTGAAGGCGGGGAAAAGCCGGTCATAGGCGGCGATCAGGGCGGGATCGGGCGTCTCGGCCTCTCCCAGCAGCGGTGTCACCCATTCGGCGATGCAGGATGTCATGTCGGGATAGGCGCCGATGGCGACGGCGGCCATCATCGCGGCACCTGCCGCGCCTGCCTCTTCGCGCGCCGAGACGCGGACGGGGGCATGGATCGCGGCCGACAGGATGGCGCGCAGGCCCTTTGAGCGCGCCGCGCCGCCGGTCAGGCGCAATTCGCCCGGCAGGTGGCCCATCGCGGCGTAGCAATCGCGCATCGCCATGCCAAGGCCTTCCGCCACCGCGCGCACCATGTCCGGGTAGCGATGGGCGAGCGACAGGCCGGTGAAACCGGCTCGGGCATCGGCGTTGACGAAGGGGCCGCGTTCGCCCGCCTCGGAGATATAGGGGTGATAGGCGATCTGGCCCGGACGGCTCTGGAGCAGCCAGCTTTCGATCCGGGCGACAAGATCCTTCTGCGTCACCTCATGGCCGAAATCGCGCAGCGCGTCGGCGGCAAGGCCCAGCACCCAGTCGATGTTCAGCGTGGCGGCCATGTTGGTCTGCACCTGCGTGACGATGCCGGGGATCGGCAGGGCGATGACATAGCCGGTGCCTTCGTCGTTCAGATGCACGTCCTGCCAGCGCACGGCGCGCATATGGACGCCGGTGGAGCCGACGGTGGAACAGGCGACATCGCCGGTGCCGCCGTAAACCCCGGCGCCGAGCGCGGTCATCACCATATCGACATAGCCGAGGCTGACCGGGGTTCCGGCCCGCAGGCCGGTGGCGGCGGCGGTATCTGCGGTCAGGGGATGGGTGGTTTCGGTCCCGTCGAGGATCTCCGGCAGAAGCGCGCGGCGCCGGGTCAGGCCGAGCGCGTCGATCACCGCGTCGTCATAGGCGCGGGTACGGAAATTGCCGAAAGTAAAGCTCGCCTCGGACGGATCGGTCGCGCGGATGCCGGTGAGGTTGAGGTAAAGCCAGTCCTTGCAATGCAGCGCGACCTCTGCCCGGTCCAGAAGCTCGCTGTGATGCGCCTCCATATGCGCCATCTGGCTGCCTTGCTGGCAGGTGTTCAGCCCGGTGCCGGTTGCTTCGAACCGGGCGCGGTTGGCGCCCTTGGCGGCAAGGCGGGCGACCGTGGGGGCGGCGCGCGCGTCAAGCCAGAGCCAGGCATCGGCGACCGGCGCGTTATCGCGCCCGACCAGCCAGGTGCCATCGCCCTGCGCCGTGACGGCGATGGCCGCCGTGCGGGTTGCCAGACCGTCGATCCTGTCGCCAAGGCCGCGCAGGGCGGCGGCGCAGTCCGCCCATGTATCGGCCAGCGATTGGGTGACCGCGCCGTCCCCGGTGGCGTGATAGCGGTTGGTGACGGCCGAGACGGCGATCTGACGGCCAGAGAGGTGGAAGGCCACGGCCTTGATGACCGAGGTCCCCGCGTCGATCCCGATGAGAATATCAGATCCCGCCATCATGTTCCGTCCATCGTGGCCGCGCGCCCGACCTGCCGTTCATTGAACACCTCCGTCGCGAATTCCGGCGCCGCCCTGCGCGGCCCATGGGTCGCGCATAGCAGACTCCCCCTCCGGGGTCGCGATTTATTCATAACATAGTTATCACGTCGTGCATGTATTTTTTTTCTGGCATCGCAAAATATTTCAGCTACACTTGGGCAAGGCCTTGATGCTGCCGGGCTTTTATTTGGTGCGCCCCGGTGCGGGTGCGATGCCTTGGGGGAGGGCGCGGCGGCGGGCGGAAATACTGCAGGGCAGCAAGACTCGCGGGTGGGGGAGTTCGGCGATATGTCTGCGAAATCAGGAAAATATTGTCGTTCTCTGGCGTGGCGGCGCGATGGTTTGCGCGGGCTCCTTGCGGTTGTTGCCGTGGCGGGCGCGGGGCTGGATCGTGCCGATTGCGGCGTGGCGGCAGCGGCCGTCGAGGATTCGAATCGGCGTTCCGGTGCTGGCGCGAATAACCGCTTGAACTTCCATGAATCTATCTCACTTGACGACGAATATAACATTACGATACCACATAAGGATGCCGCAAGCAGCCGGCGGCCCGGCCCGGGGAGGGGCGGGGCGCGTCGGGAAGGGGAGGGTGTCATGAGGCTGATCCATCTGTTCCATCTGTCGCAGCCTGTCGCAAACGGGGCGAGACGCCCCCTGCTGCGCTCCGCCGCCGCGTTCTGACCCCATCAGCATTGCGAAAGGCCGATCATGTCGCAGACCCAGTCACCCGCCCGGACCCCCGCGCCGAAAGCGCCCGCAGCCTCGCGTCGTGGGCTTGTGATCTCGGCCGGGCTGGCCGTCGTCGTCCTTGCCGCGATGGCCTTCGATACCACCGTCGTCCATATCGGGTCCGAGGCGGACGTGCGTCAGCAGGCCTTCAACCCCGATGCTTTCGGTGAGCAGGAATTCCCGCGTATTCAGGCGGCGGTCGAGGCGAAGGCGGTCGATGCGCTGGTGCTTGCCCCCGCCGTCATGGCCGACAAGGCGGCGGCCGCGGCGCAATATGGCACCGCCGCCTCGACCGGAGCGATCATGTCGGTGAAGCTGACCGGCGTCGTGGGCGAGGGAAAATCCGGGATCTATACCCTGGCCGTGGACGGGC
>DAIOXI010000142.1:0-2170 GCA_036758045.1 Albidovulum sp. | reverse complement strand
CCTGCGCGACGCGCCGGGCGATATCGAATTCGGCCATTTCAAGAACCAGATCGAATATCAGGGCGCGGGATCGGGCATCAACCGGGCGATGAAGAAGGCGATCCTCGACGGTCTCGACACCGCCGCGCTGACTGGCAAGACGGTCGATGTCGTCGGCGCTTTCCGCCTTGTCAACCCGAAGAACTGGATGATCACCCCGGTTCGGATCGACGTGAAATGACCGGCCCGTCCGACACCCCCACTGCCCGGCCCGATGCGGGCGAGGTCGTTCTGGCCGCGCGCAATGTCGCCAAGTCCTACGGCGCGGTTCAGGCGCTGAAGGGCGTGAACTTCGACATCCATCGCGGGCAGGTGACGACGCTCTTCGGCGAAAACGGCGCGGGCAAATCGACGCTGATGAAGATCCTGTCGGGCGTGATCCAGCCGACCTCGGGTGAGATCGTGCTGGACGGCCAGCCGGTCGCCTTCGCCAATTCGACCGAGGCGCGCGATCGCGGCATCTCGATCATCCATCAGGAGTTGAGCCTCGCGCCCAACCTCTCGGTGCGTGACAACATCTTCATGGGGCGGGAGATCATGGGCGCCGCCGGCGTCGATTTCGCCGAGGAAGAGCGTCAGACCAGGCTTCTGATGGAGGGGCTTGAGGAAGAGATCGACCCGCTGACCCCGGTTGAAGAACTGCGCCTTGGCCAGCAGCAGATCGTGGAGATCGCCCGCGCCCTGTCGGTGGACAGCCGCATCCTGATCATGGACGAACCGACCAGCGCCCTGTCCGCGGCAGAGGTGGAAGTGCTGTTCAGGGTCATCCGCGACCTGACCGCCAAGGGCGTGTCGATCGTCTATATCTCTCACCACCTCGAAGAGGCACTTCAGATCACCGATCATGCGGTGGTGCTGCGCGACGGCACGATGACGGCCTATGCGCCGCGCGCCGAGATCGACCTTGAATGGATCGTCCGCAACATGGTGGGCGAGAATTATGACCTCGGCTCACCGCCCGAGGGGTATGAGTTCGGCGAGGTGGCGCTGTCGATCCGCGACCTGACCGTGCCGGACCCATCGGGCGGGCATTACAACGTGGTGGATCGCCTCTCGCTTGACCTGCGCGCGGGGGAGGTGGTCTGCATCTACGGGCTGATGGGCGCGGGGCGGACCGAGTTGCTTGAGACAATCGCCGGGCGCTTCGGCGCCTCGGGTGGCGAAATCGTCCTGGAAGGGCGCGAGGTGTCGCGCCTGACCATCGCCGAGCGTATCGAACGCGGCCTTGCCCTCGTGCCGGAAGATCGCCAGCGCGACGGTCTGGTGCAGACCATGACGGTGGGCCAGAACCTCTCGCTTGCCTCGATCCGCCGTTTCGTGCGCGGCTTCCTGATCCGGCCCGCGGTCGAGAAGGCGCTGATCGAGGACACGATCCGCGACGTCACCGTCAAGACCTCGGGCGGCGGGGCCGCCATCGGGTCCCTGTCGGGGGGCAACCAGCAGAAGGTGGTGATCGGCAAGATCATGGCCACGCATCCCAAGGTCATCATGCTGGATGAACCCTCGCGCGGCATCGACATCGGCGCCAAGGCCGAGGTCTTCCGCCTTCTGGCCGAGGGCGCCCGTCAGGGCCTTGCCGTCGTCTATTCCACATCCGAGGTCGGCGAATGCCTGTCGATCGCCCACCGGATCATCGTCATGCACAAGGGCCGCATCTCGGCCGAGTTCGACGCCAGCGCGACCAAGGAACAGATCATGGCCGCGTCGGGCGAATCCGTGGCCGCCTGAGAGACTGAGGGAGACAGAGACATGAGCGACACCAGCGTCACGCGCGCTTCCTCATCCAAAGAGGGCGGCATGGGCATCGTGCGCCTTCTTCTTGAAGGCCGCGCCTTCTTTGCCCTGATCGTGATCATCGCGGTCTTTTCTTTCCTGTCGCCGAACTACCTGACGGTGTCGAACTTCCTCATCATGGCCAGCCATGTGGCGATCTACGGTATTCTCGCCATCGGGATGCTTCTGGGGATCCTGAATGGCGGTATCGACCTGTCCGTCGGCTCCATCCTCGCGCTGGCGGGGGTGGTCGCGGGGGCGATGATGCAGGGGGTGGAAATTCAGGCGGCGGGCGTGATCCTGTATCCGCCGGTCTGGGCAGTCGTGGTCCTGACCTGCGTCATGGGGGCGCTGGTGG
>DAIOXI010000141.1:4286-7935 GCA_036758045.1 Albidovulum sp. | reverse complement strand
GCCTCGGTCCCGCCATTGCCGTTGAAATACTGGAGCGAGCCATTGGCGAAGAAGAAGCCGCTGTCATACTTCACCGCAAGATCGGCGAAGTTCACGTCGGTCTTGGTGTGATGGAAGGAAAGCGCCGTCTTCACCGCGCCGTAGTCGCCGTCATAGCGGACGCCCGCGAAATGGTCGTCATTGGCGAGGTAATTGGTCAGCGGCACGTCGCCGAGCCACGCCTTCTGGAACGCGCCGAGCGCCTGCGTCCCGCCGATCACCGGCATCCGCGACAGGCCGGAGGAGGCGTTGCGGGGCAGGCCGAAGCTGAACTTTCCATAGCTCGTCGTATAGGTCAGCGCGCCGAAGATGGCGGTGTCGCTGCTGCCGCCCTCGCCCAGATAGGTGGTGAGGCCTGCGTCAAAGCCCATCCCCTGACCGCCGCCGTTGAAGGAGAAGGAGGCATCGGCATCGCCGTAAAGCAGTGCCATGTCATTGGTGCCGTCGTCGGAATATTCAAGCTCCACCGTGCCGTGGATCGACGATCCGGCGCCCATCGACTGCGCGGAAAGGGTGCCGGGCGCGCAGGCGAGGGCCAGCGCGGACAGGAATAGGGGTTTTGCGGACGAAATCTGCATCACTTGCCTCATGGATTCGTTCTTGATTTTGAATACTTGATCGGACTTTGGCGGCCAGATTTCAAGGGGCAAGCGCCAATTTGACGCTCCGAAGGGCGGATATGTTGCGTGTCGGGCAGGGAAAACCCGCAATCCGTGGGGGGCGCCCCTCACGGTCATTCCACCGGCGGCACCTTCTTCAGATAGGCGGCGATGGCGGCCCGGTCCGCTTCGGGCAGTTTCGCGGTGTTCTGCACCACCAGCGCCATATGTCCCCCGGCGCTGTCATAATCCGGCGTGAAGCCCGAGGTGAGATATTCGACGATATCGGCCTTCGACCAGTCGAGCGCGGCGGGCGTGATGTTGGGAAACTTGCCCTTGCCGTCCGGGGACGGCCCGCCCGCCAGCCAGCGCGTCCGGTCCATGGCGCCAAGGGCGTTGCGTGGCGTGTGGCATTCGCCGCAATGGCCCAGCGCCTCGACCAGATAGCGCCCGCGCGTCTCTTCCGGCGTCAGATCGCCGGTCAGGACCCAGTCGGTGTCGAAGAACAGGAATTTCCACCCGCCCATGGCGCGGCGGATGTTGAAGGGGAAGGGCAGGTCATGGCCCCGCGACGGCGTCGCATCGGCCGGAACTGTCTGAAGAAAGACGTAAAGGTCCGCGATGTCCTGCGGTGCGGCCTTGGCATAGCTGACATAGGGAAAGACCGGGTAGAGGTGCTGGCCGGACGGGGACACCCCGCGCATCATCGCGTTGCCAAGGTCCTGCACCGACCAGGTGCCGATCCCGTGGTCGGGATCGGAGGAGATGTTGGGGGCATAGAACGTCCCGAAGGGAGAGGCAAAGGCCATGCCGCCCGACAGCACCAGCTTTGCCTCGCCCTCGGCAGTCTCCGCCGCGTGGCAGGAGGCGCAGCCAGCGGCCCAGAAGACCTGCTCGCCATGCGCCGCGTCCGGGGTCAGGCCCGCGAAGGCGTCCTCGGGCAGGGGCTGGGGCCGGGTCACGACCCAGGCCACGACCAACCCCAGCGCGGCGATCGCCACGCCGCCCTTCAGCACCGACGTCAGGTGCATCGGCCTTACTTCGCGACCCGGAAGGCCTTGTGGCAGCCGCTGCAGGCGCCGCCGACCTCGCCCATCGCGGTCTTCAGACCGTCAAGCCCGGTCCCCGCCGCCGCCTGCATCGCGGTCGCGGCATCGACCATCGCCTTGCCCTTGGCCCCGATGTCGGACCCGTCGGCCCAGATCGCGGGCAGCGCTTTGGACTTCGGGTTCGCCTCATTGTCCGACCCCTGTGGCCAGAGCATCGAGGCATCGAGCGTGACCGAGGCCATCAGGTTGTCGGCGGCCTTCTGCGCGGCCGCAGCGTCATAGTCCACCTCGCCCTTGGCCATCGCGCCCAGGGTGCCGAGTTGCAGCGCGCGATAGGCCATGATGCCCTGACGCGCGGCGATCTGCATTTCGAACGGCCCGTCCTGTGCCCCGGCGATCCCGGTCCCGCCCGCAAGGGCAATCGCGACGGCGGCGGCGGTGGTCAGATGTCTTGGCATGGTGGCCTCCTTCGTGTGGGTTCGCGGTCAGGGTAGCTGTGCCTTTATGGATGACTATCCGCCATTTTTGCAGTAGGTCTGTGCGAAATGTCACAGCCCGGCCTTCCGGCCCGTTTTCGGCGCGAAACCGGGCTTTCGGGCCGCAGGGATCACGCGAAAGTGACCGAAGGGAAGGCCATGCGCGACAATTGGGATGACCTGCGCTACGTCCTCGCCGTCGCCGAGGAGGGCAGCGTGAGCGGCGCGGCGCGGCGGCTGGGGGTGAACCACGCCACCGTCCTGCGCCGGATCGCGGCCTTCGAGGAAGCCGCCGACCTGTCGCTTTTCGAGAAGGGGCCGCAGGGCTATGACGTCCCGCCCGACCTCGGCCGCATCATCGCCGCCACGCGCGAGGTGGACAAGGCCGTGCAGGCCGTGCGGCGCATGGTGCAGGGGGTGCGCGCGCCGCTCTCGGGCGAGGTGCGCGTGACCTCGACCGATACGTTCTGCCTTTACGTCATGCCCGAGGTGCTGCTTCATCTGCGCCGCGTGGCGCCCGACCTGCGGGTGGAGCTTTTGTGTTCCAACGCCCATCTCGACCTTGCCCGCACCCATGCGGAGATCGCCCTGCGCCCGGCGCCGCACCTGCCCGATGACCTCAGCGGCGACTGCCCGGCGCGGCTGGGCTTCGCGGCCTTCCGCGCGGTGGGGGCCGAGGGGCGCGACTGGCTGGGCATGTCCGGGCCGATCGGGCGCGCCGGTCCCGCGCGCTGGCTTGCGGCGCATGTCGACCCGGCGCGGCTGATCGCGGTCGCGGACAGCTTCCCGGTGCTGCGGGAAATGGCGGCCGGGGGGCTTGGCACCGCAATCCTGCCCGCCTTCCTCGGCGATGAGGATCCGCGCCTTGAACGCGCGGGGGAGGAGGTCGAACCCGCATCGGTGCCGATCTGGGTCGCCAGCCATGCCGACCTTGCCACCGTCCCGCGCATCGCCGAGCTGCGCCGGGCGCTTTGCGATGCGCTGGCCACGATGGCACCGCGACTGGCGGGCGCTCAGGGCGCGACCTGAACCTTCGGCGGGCGGGTTTTCTGAAGCGTCAGCGCCTCGGGCCACCACCCGGCCCAGTTCAGCGCCGCGATGGCAAGGCAGATCGCCAGCACGCCCAGAAAGAACACCACCCGGCGTTCCGAGGGCGGGTTGCGCGCCCAATGCGCCATGCGCAGGAGCAGCCGGTCGATCATGCGGCCCCGGTCGCAGGCGTATCCGTCGGCGTATCCGTAAAGCGGACCTTGCCGATATGGGGCAGGTTGCGGTTGCGCTGTGCAAAGTCGATGCCATAGCCCACGACGAATTCGTCCGGTATCTCGAACCCGGTCCAGGTCGCCTTGATCGGAACCTCGCGCCGCGACGGCTTGTCAAGCAGCGCGCAGACCTCAAGCCGCTTCGGCCCCCGGCTTTTCAGAAGGTTGACGACGTGATGCAGGGTAAAGCCGGTATCGACGATATCCTCGACAACCAGCACATC
>DAIOXI010000141.1:0-4276 GCA_036758045.1 Albidovulum sp. | reverse complement strand
GGTCGATCTCGCGCACCAGATCGGCGATGAAGACGAAAGAGCCGCGCAGAAGGCCCACCACGACCAGCTTGTCAGTGTCGCGGAAGGCCCGCGTGATCTCTTTCGCCAGCGCCTCGACCCGCGCCGCGATGGACTTGGCCGAGATCATTTCGTCTATGACATAAGGTCTCTGTGGCATGGCCGCCCCTTGATTTACCGTCCCCATTTAGCGACACCGGGGCAGGAAGTCACCGAAGAAGCCATGCCGACGCATTCAGAAACACGCCCGCTGCCCTATAGCGCCCGCCAGATGTACGATCTGGTGGCCGATGTGCAGCGCTACCCCGAATTCCTGCCCTGGACGGCGGCGGCGCGCATCCGCTCCGTCACCCCGCAGCCGGACGGGTCCGAGGTGATGGAGGCCGATCTGATGATCTCCTTCAAGGTGTTCCGCGAACGCTTCGGCAGCCGGGTGGTGCTGTGGCCGGCGGCGATGAAGATCGACACCGAATATCTTGACGGGCCGTTCAAATACATGCGCTCCAACTGGTCCTTCGCGGATCGGGCAGAGGGGGGATGTTCGGTCACCTTCTTCGTGGATTTCGAGTTCAGGAACGCGATCCTGCAAAAGATCATCGGCGTGGTGTTCAGCGATGCGATGCAGCGCGTCGTGCGCGCCTTCGAACGGCGCGCGGCTGAACTGTACGGGCCGGGCGCAGCCTGACGCGACGGAAATCCCTCACGCCAGCGTGAATGCTTCACGTTCCAACGGAGGTATCCCATGCGCCGCCTTGCCTTTCTCATTGTCCTGCTCCTTCTTCCCTTCACCGCTGCCGCCGAGACGGTCCGGCTCGGCGACCGCTGGTATGAAATATACCTGCCCGCCCGCGCCTCGGGGGCGCCGCTGATCCTGGCCCTGCATGGCGGGGGCGGGGATCCCGACCAGTTCGCCAATGCCTCTGGCCTCGCCCGCGCCGCGACGAGGCAGGGGTTCGCCGTGGCCTTCCCCGCGGGTAGCGGGCGGTGGGGCGACAGGCTTCTGACCTGGAACGGCGGTTACTGCTGCGGCTATGCCGCGCGGGCCGGCATCGACGACATCGGCTTTCTCGAACAGGTGATCGCCGATGCCGCGCAACGCTTCGGCGTGGACGGATCGCGGGTCTTTCTCACCGGCATGTCCAACGGCTCGATCATGGCCGAAACCTTCGCCGCGCGGAACCCCTCGCGGGTGCGCGCCATGGCCGGGGTCGCCGGCACCATGGACAGCTCGCGCAACCGGGTGCAGGGCAAGATCCCGGCGCTGATCATCCACGGCACCGCCGATCCGATGGTGCCCTACGCGGGCGGGCAGGGCGACAGCAGCCTGACGCGGACCGACTTTTCCTCGGTCGCCTCGGTGGTCCGGGCCTTCAAGTCGCCTTGGGGGGCGCTGAGCGAATCCAGGCGCCGCATCGACCGCAAGGACGACGGGACGGCGGTCGTCGTGACCGACTACAGCAAGGCCGGGCGCGTCGTGGTGCGACTGATCACCGTCGAGGGCGGGGTGCATCACTGGCCCGGCGGACGGAAGGCGCGGCTGACCGAGGGCAAGACGCAGGAGATCGACGCCAATACCGAGATCCTGCGCTTCTTCGCGAAGCAGCCCTGATCGCGTCAGTCCAGCGCGGCGCTCAGCAGCGCAAGGGCGTGTTCGGTCGCGGCCTTGCGCACCCTGGCCCGGCCGGGCGCGCCGAATTCCACTGTTTCGACATGCGTCGGCCCGCCACTGCGCGCCAGCCCGAAGCAGACCCGCCCCTCGGGCTTGTGCTCCGAGCCGCCGGGGCCTGCGATGCCGGTGGCCGCGACGGCGATCCCGGCGTCAGAGCGCGCCAGCGCGCCTTCGGCCATCTCGCGCGCGACCCGCTCGCTCACCGCCCCCTCGCTCTCGAGGCTGGCGTGCCGCACCCCGAGCAGCGCTTCCTTGGCGGCGTTGTCGTAGACCACCCAGCCGCGGTCCATGACCGCCGAGGAGCCGGCATGCTCGGTGAGCCGGCCGGCGATCAGCCCGCCGGTGCAGCTTTCGGCGGTGGCGATCGTCACGCCCGCCTTCGTCGCGGTCCTCAGAAGACGCTCCGCCAGGCTCATCGCATCATCAGCCCGTGGGCGACCCCGGCGGCGATGACGGTCGCGATCCCGGCGAAGAGACCTGCCCAGAGGTCGTCCTCCATCGTGCCGGCGGCGGTGTGGCGCCGGTCGGCGCGGCCGATCGGGCCGGGCTTCCAGATGTCGAAGAGGCGGAAGAAGACGAAGGCCGCGACCCAGCCGGGATAGGCGACCAGCCACCAGTCCCAGGTCCCGCGCCACCAGAAGGCGAAGGCGGGGAAGATCAGCGCGACCCACTGGCCCGCCACCTCGTCGATGACGATCCAGGACGGGTCCTTGTCCTCGCTGTCCGCCACCGCCCCGGCGGTCGCCCAGTAGCCCAGCGGGATGACGATCAGCGTTGCGACGGCAAGTGCGGGGAAGCCAAGCAGGTGGTCGATGGCGACGCCAAGCACGATGGCGGCGGCCGAGCCCCAGGTCCCCGGCGCGGGGCGCAGGTGGCCGATGCCGAAGACGCTGGCGATGAGGCGGGGCAGGGTCATGCTTTCACCAATGTGACAGTGGCCATCGCGGCGATCCCTTCCTCGCGCCCGGTGAAGCCCAGCCGTTCCGAGGTTGTCGCCTTGACGCTGACGCGGGCCGCATCCACGCCCATGACACGCGCCAATTCGTTTGCCATATCAACGGCATGCGCGCCAATCTTCGGGCGTTCGCAGATCAGCGTGACATCGGCGTTGGAGAGGTCGAACCCCTTCTGACGGGCCAGTGCTATGGCGTGGGTCAGGAAGATATGGCTTTCCGCGCCCTTCCATTGCGGTTCGGACGGCGGGAAGTGGCGGCCGATATCGCCCTCGGCCAGCGCGCCATAGATCGCGTCGGTCAGCGCGTGCATGCCCACATCGGCATCCGAATGGCCCAGAAGCGCCTTGTCATGCGGCACTTTCACGCCGCAGAGCATGACGTGATCGCCCGCCGTGAAGGCGTGAACGTCAAAGCCGTTGCCCGTGCGAATGTCCATGCGGCCCTTTGCGATGCGTTCGGCCCGCGCGAAATCGTCGGGCCAGGTGATCTTGATATTCTCCTCCTCGCCCTCGACGATGGCAACGTCAAGCCCTGCGGCCAGCGCGATCTCCACATCGTCCTTGGCGTCGCCCGCGAAGGCGTGGTGGGCGGTCAGGATCGGCGTCAGGTGAAAACCCTGCGGGGTCTGGGCGCGGTACAGCCCGTCGCGCGGGGTCAGGCCGGTCACGCGACCGTCCGTCCCGTTCCAGAGCGCGTCGGCAATGGGCAGCGCGGGGGCGGCGGCGGGGTGGGTGTCCAGCGCCGCCAGCACCCGTCCGATCACGGCGGCAGAGATCAGCGGGCGCGCGCCGTCATGGATCAGGACGCGGGAAATCGTTTCGGGATCAAGGGCGTCCAGCGCGTTCCTGACCGATGCGCAGCGCGTCGGCCCGCCCGCGACCAGCGTTACCTTGCCTTCGAAAAGCCGCAGGCCCTCGGCCATTTCGTCGGGATGCAGCACCACGACGATGCGGCGAAAGTCCGCGAAGGCGGCGACGGTGCGTGCCAGGATCGGCCGCCCGGCGAGGTCGCGCCACTGTTTCGGCAGCCCGTCGCCCGCGCGGCTGCCACGGCCCGCGGCCACGATCACGACGGCTGTCTCTTTGCTCGGCATGTCCTCTCCGGCCCCCGCGGGATGGGCGTTTCCCCGCTCTAACCTGCCCCGATGCGGGGGGCAATGGGGAGGCAATGACGGAAGAAGCCGCGGAAAGGCGCATTTTTTGCGCAAAAATTGTGCAGATGTGGATTCTCGCGCCTTTTCAGGGCGTGTCGGATTGCCTATCCGTGAAGCGCCGATTACCTGAGGTGCAATTGCACAAGGATTAGGCGTTGGCTTTGCGTCTTGGAGATATGGACCTCGACCCGCCGGTCTTCCTCGCGCCGATGGCGGGGATCACCGACCTGCCGTTCCGTCGTCTGGTGGCCGGGTTCGGGGCCGGGCTGGTGGTGTCCGAGATGGTCGCCTCGGGCGAGTTGCTGACCGCGAAACCCTCGGTCCGGGCCAAGGCGCGCACCGATCTGGGGCTGTCGGACGGCACCATGACCTCGGTCCAGCTTGCCGGGCGTGAGGCCGCGCCGATGGCCGAGGCGGCCCGTGTCGTGGCCGACATGGGCGCGCGGATCATCGACATCAACATGGGCTGTCCGGCCAAGA
>DAIOXI010000140.1:0-7987 GCA_036758045.1 Albidovulum sp. | reverse complement strand
TAACTGTGGCGGAACGCCGGGAAACGCCTGCGCGACCGGGGGATCAGAGCGCCGGGCGGACGTTCTGCGTCTGCATGCCAAGCCCCTTGATGCCCAGCCGGATGCGCTCGCCGCCCTTCAGGTAGACCTGCGGGTTCTGGCCCATCCCGACGCCCGGCGGGGTGCCCGTGCTGATAAGGTCGCCGGGCTGAAGGCTCATGAACTGCGAGACGTAGGAGACCAGCCTTCGCACCGGGAAGACCATCGTCGCGGTCGAACCGTCCTGGTAGCGGCGGCCATCGACCTCAAGCCACATCGACAGGGCCTGCGGATCGGGCACCTCGTCCCGCGTGACCAGCCAGGGGCCGATCGGCCCGAAGGTGTCGCAGCCCTTGCCCTTGTCCCAGGTCCCGCCCCGTTCGATCTGGAATTCGCGTTCCGAGAGGTCGTTGATGACGCAATAACCCGCGATGTGGTCCATCGCGTCGGCCTCGTCGATATAGACCCCGCCCTTGCCGATCACGATGCCAAGCTCCACCTCCCAGTCGGTCTTCGCCGAACCGCGCGGGATCTGGATGTCGTCATCCGGCCCGATGATGGAGGAGGTCGCCTTGGTGAAGATCACCGGCTCGTCCGGGATCGGCAGGCCGCTTTCGGCGGCATGGTCGGCATAGTTCAGGCCGATGCACAGGAACTTGCCCACACGGCCCACGCAAGGCCCGATCCGGTTGACGGTGACAGCGGGCAGTGCCGACAAGTCCAGCGCCGCGATCCGCGCCAGCCCCTCGGGTGTCAGCACGTCGCCCGCGATGTCAGGCACGATCCCTTCAAGGCTGCGCACCGTCCCGCCGGCATCGAGGATCGCGGGTATCTCCGACCCGGCAGGGCCAACTCTCATCAGTTTCATCTCAGCTCCTCAATGGTTTACGCGCGGTCTGGTCGATCAGCCGCACGGGCGGGGCATCGGGCATCGCCACACCGGCAAGGCGCAAAAGGTGCCAGGCCAGCACCAGATTGCTCGACAGGACCGGAATGCCCAGCCGATCCTCAAGCACCGGGATCACATCCAAGGTACGCAGATTGGTGCAGGACAGGAACAACCCGTCGACCGGCACCCGATGGGCGACGGTTTCAGCAGCGCCGATGATGGAAGGGCCGTCGATTCGCACCACGCGCGCCTCTTCGGCGACGTCGAAGCTGCCGAAAGCGGGCGTGTCGATCCCCGCCGCCGCCAGCGTCTCGCGCAACCGTTCCGAGACTGGCGCGACATAGGGCGACAGCAGCGCAAGGCGGCCAAGGCCAAGCGCGCGGCAGGCGGCGATCAGGGCCGTCACCGGATCGGTGACCGCGGCCGCCGTCGTTCCCGCGCGAACGAGGCGCGCCACCTCTGCCGCGCCGATCTGCGCGGTGCCGGAGGTGCAGGCATAGCCCACGGCGGCAAAGTTGACCGAACCGGGGAAGAGCGCGGCGGCCGCCGTCAGATGGCGTTCCATCCGCGCCAGCGTTTCCGATGTGCCCTCGGCCCCCGACGGGACCCGGCTGACCAGAAGCTCAACACCCGGCGGGATCAGGCGGCGGAAATCGGCCTCGATCGTCTCATCCGCCTGAAGAACGATCAGCCCGATCCGGGGGGCCGCGATCTCCCTCAGGCGATAGGGGAAGGCGGCGGTCACAGCGGCAGTTCCGCCAAGCGCCGCACCGGGTCCGACAGCCACTCCGCCCCGCCCTCGCCGATCACGATATCCTCCTCGTTCACCAGCCAGCGCTCCGGCCCAAGCTCCACCCCCGGTTCCAGCGTCAGCACCATCCCCGGTTCCAGCACCGTGTGATCGGCCGGGATCAGAGAGGGCGGTTCCGTCAGCTGCATCCCAAGCCCGTGGCCAAAGCGCCCCGCCTCCGATCCGCCGGAACCGCCGGTCAGCACATGGTCCATCGCGGCGAACACCCCGGCCGCCGTGGCGCCGGGGCGGGCGCGGTCGAACCCGGCCAGCGTCGCCGCGATCAGCCTGTCATGCGCGCGGATCAGCTCCGGCGCGGCCGGGCCGACGGAATAGTTTCGGTCGAAGTCACAGAAATAGCCGTCGCGCACCAGCCCTGTATCCAGCATCAGCACATCGCCCGGCGCCAAAGGCCGCTCTGTCGCGGGCGAAATGACATCGGGATAGCCCCCCGGCGCGGCGCCGCCTGCGACATAAGGCACCCAGTCGGCGCCTTCCTCAAGGCAAAGCCGCTGAAAGTCGCGAAAGACCTGCGCCAGCGGAACGCCCTGCCGGGCGATCTCGGGCACGCGGGCGAAGGCGCGGTTGGCGATGGCGCAGCTTTCGCGGATCTTTGCGATCTCCGCCGCGGACTTCACCATCCGCAGGCGGCGCATCACCCCGGCATCGTCGCGGAAGACCCGCCCGCCGGCCCGGCGCTTCAGCACCTCCCAATCCGCCAGCGGCATCCGCAGATGCGTCTCTGCCCCGCTCGGCACGCCGATGGCGCCGCCCTGCCCCACCAGCTCGCAAAGCGCCCCGGCCAGAAGCGACACCCCGTCATCTTCGTAATCGGGCGAGCGCCAGGAGCGGATGTCGGCGATCCAGGTGGTGCGCATCAGCGCCGCACCGATGGCGGGAATGACCGCGACAGGATCGCCCGCGCGGGGCAGGATCAGGAACCAGGGCCGCGTCGGGCTTTCCCAGAACCGGGTCAGGAAGCCGGAGAAATAGCGCAACTCCGGTTCGGTCGTCAGCAGAAGCGCGTCGAGACCCGCCTTGGCCATGGCGTCCTGCGCCCGTGCGGTGCGGGCGCGGAATTCCTGAACCGGAAAGCCGCGCGGTGTCATGCCGAAGGCGCCTCGGTCAGGATTACCAGCACCCTTGACGCGGGCGTCAGGCCTAGCGCGGCGCGTCCCTCCCCGGCGGCCAGAAGGGCCGCGATCCCTGCCGCGCCGGAGGGGGTGGAGGCAACCGCCCGTTCCGCCGCCCGCGCGGTGCCGACCTCGGCCTCCGCCTCGGTCAGGGTCACGAAATCGTCCGCGTCGCGCGCCAGCCCCTTCAGCGCGATCAGCGAGGGTTCCTTGCAATCAAGCCGCCCCATGATCGACACCGGCCCCGGCGCGACCACCGCCCTGCCCGCCGCGACCGAGGCCTGAAGCGCAGGTGCCGCCTCAGGCTCCACCACCACGACACGCGGGCCATCGCCCCATGTCGCGCGGACGAAAGCCGCCCCCGCCCCCGCCAGCCCGCCGACACCGGCCTGCACGAAGACATGGGTTGGCGGTGCGCCGATCTGGTCCGCGACCTCGGCGAAAAGGATCAGATAGCCCTCCATCAGCACCCTTGGCCGGTCCATGTAGCCGGGCCAGGAACTGTCGGACAGAAGCTCCAACCCCTCGCCCCGTGCCGCCTCGGCCGCCGCGCGCATGCTTTCCTCATAGATCGCACCCGCCCGGACGACCTCCGCCCCTTCGGCGCGCAGCCTGTCGGCAAAGCTCTCCGGCACCGTTTCGGCCAGATAGATCCGCGCGCGGGCGCCGAACGCCGCCGCCCCCGCCGCGACCGACAGCCCGTGGTTCCCCGCGCTCGCGGTGACATAGGTCCGCCCGCGCGCACGGCCCTCCGCCGCCTCCCGCGCGATGACATGGGCCGCGCCGAGCGCCTTGAAACTGCCCAGCCCCATCCGCCCCCGTTCGTCCTTCACCAGAAGCGCGCCCACCCCGGCCTCGGCCGCCAGGTCCGGCGCATCGGTCAACGGCGTGACCCCGGCCCTAGGGCAGCGGGAGACGAGCGACCGGGCGGCTCTGGCATCGGCGCTGGGCCAGGGCGCATCGGCAAGCGCCGGGTCGGCTAGGCCGAGATGGCGGTGGGGGTTCGCAAGGATTTTCATGCCCGGCACTGCTGCACAGCGCAGGGCGACCGTCAAGCGCAAGGTTGAACGCCCAACGCCGGCTCGGATGATTGACATTGCGCGCCCGGACCACACCTTCTGACCATCGGCGCCGCAGATAAGGACAGACCCGTGCAGACCTATTCGCTTCTCGACCTGTCACCTGTGCCGGAGGGCGGTAGCGCCGCCGACGCGCTGGCCAACACGCGCGATCTGGCGCGGACGGCGGACGGGCTGGGCTTTCACCGCTTCTGGCTGGCCGAACATCACAACATGCCGGGCATCGCCAGCGCCGCAACGGCGGTGGTGATCGGCCATGTCGCGGCGGCAACCTCGCGGATGCGGATCGGGGCGGGCGGGATCATGCTGCCCAACCATGCGCCGCTGATGGTGGCCGAACAGTTCGGGACGCTGGCCACCCTTTTCCCGAACCGGATCGACCTTGGCCTTGGCCGCGCACCGGGGACCGACATGCAGACCGCCCGCGCCCTGCGCCGCCACATGGCGCCCGAGGACAGCTTTCCGCAGGACGTGGTCGAACTTCTGTCCTATCTGGACGATCCCGACCCGGCGGCACCGGTGCGCGCCGTGCCGGGGGCGGGAACGCATGTGCCGGTCTGGATGCTGGGGTCGAGCCTCTACGGCGCGCAACTGGCCGCCTATCTGGGCCTGCCCTATGCCTTCGCGTCGCACTTCGCGCCGGACCTTCTGGGCGACGCGCTCGCGACCTATCGGCAAACCTTCCGGCCTTCGAAATGGCTGGACCGTCCTTACGCGATGATGGCCGTGGGCGTGACCGCCGCCGATACGGATGAGGAGGCAACCCTCCTCCGCTCGTCGCAGATCCTCGCCTTCGCGCGGCTCAGGACCGGGCGGCCCGGCAAGCTGCCCCGCCCGACCGACGATCTGTCGGAAGTTCCCGCGCCGGTGATGGCGCAGGTCCGTCAGGCGCTGTCCTGTTCGGCCACCGGATCGGCCGCGACGGTCCGGCGCGACCTGACCGCGCTGATCGAGAGGTATGGGCCGGATGAGGTGATGCTCACCGGCATGATCCACGACCACGCCGCGCGGCTGAAATCCGTCACCATCGCGGCCGAGATTCTGGACGGTCTGACCACGCCCCCGGCCGCCTGAGCCCGCGCCCCTCACATCTCAAGCAGTTCGCGCCAGCGCCGGGACAGGTAGTTGTGTTCCGGCATGATGGTACTCCACACCGCGACCCTGGACACGCGGTCCTGATAGGTTCCGCCCTCTCGGCATTCCCCGCGCCGGACGGCCACGGTGCCGGAGGCGCCCGGAAGGTCCTCGCTGGCCGGTTTGCCGTCATACCAGTACTGCCACTCCGCCTCGCTCAGCGTGTCCTTCTACGGCTCCACGACCGAGATGTAATAGCCCTGCCGCGCCATGATCGCGCCGGGTTCGCCGCCAAGCCACCAGTTCATGTAGGCATAGGCCGCATCGCGCACCTCATCATCGGCACACGCCGACAGGCATAGCCCGCTGTGCCAGCCGCGATAGCCTTCCTTCGGGGCGGCATAGATCACGTCCTTGCCCATGCCCCGCAGCGTGTAGAAGGCGGGCGACCAGAGCGAGCCGATGACACAGTTCGGCGCCGCCATCAGGCCGACGGAATCCTCGCTCGTCCCCCAGAACCGGGTGAAATGGCCGCGCCGCTTGCGCGACATGAGGATGTCGAACAGCGCGTCTATCTCTTCAATCATGAGATCGCCGGGGTCGTTCAGATCGACCAGCCCCGCCGCGCGGGCGGCCAGAGCAAGCTCCACCGCCGTCCCCGCCGGGTCCAGGCCGAGCGTGCAGCGCCCGTGCCAGCGGTCATCCAGAAGCCAGGCCCAGCTTTCCGGCTCTCCCGGCGCGGTGTCGGACAAAAGCTCCCGCCCGTAGGCGAAACTGTCGACGTTATAGGTCGTGGGCAGCATGCCGACCTGCGGCGCGGCGCCGAAGACCGGCTTCGGGCCAAGGGTGCCATCGGGCTGGACGAACATCTGCGCGGCGGGCTCCGCGCCATGGCTGCGCCCGGCGGCGACGCCGGGAAGCTGCCCGGCGACGCGGACCTGGGTCCAGCGGTCGATGCGGGCGGTGTCGATGGGCTGGATCGACCCGGCGGTCCACAGCACGTCCAGCGAATAGAACCATTGATCGTAGACGTCATAGCTCTCGGGGTTCATGACACCCCGGCGCAGGCAGGCCACGCCGTCCAGCACCTCGAATGCGATTCTGAAGGGCAGATCGGCCGCGGCGCGGCGGCGCAATTCCTCGGTCAGCGTGGCGCTGGTTCCGATCACGCGAAGCGTAAGCTCTGTCATGCGCGGCCTTTCAGTGAACGGCGACGATGTAAGGCACGGTCGCGGGCGCGGGCAGCATCGCCAGCACCCTCAGCCGCGCAAGGACAAGGGGTTCCGCGCGTTCCAGATGGGTCCGCAACAGGACCTGCGCCGCGTTGATCGAGCCGGTGGAGAGAAGCCGGACGATCTGGCTGTAAAGCGTCAGCGCCGGAAGATCGTCGCGGATCGGGAAATGCTGCCGGAAAAGGCGCGGCACGTTCAGCGCGATCTGGTTGCGCCGGATCGAGCCAAGCATCCGCGCGTTCCGCAACCCCTGATACATCGCCTCGAACATGTCATGTTCGATGGCATCAATCTCCCCCGCGCCGCAAGCGGGAAAGGAGGCGATGGCGGCGTCGATCCGCCCGGCCAGCCCCTCAAGCCAGGCAAGGTCCAGCGACGGCGCGACATTGGCCAGCGCCTGCGGCTCCAGCAGGCGGCGCATCTCGAAGGAATCGCGCACGTCGCGGGCGGTCATCTGGCCGACGATCCAGTGCGACTTGCGGTCCTTTTCGATCAGCCGCACATCCATCAGCCGCCACAGCACCTCGCGCGCAACGGTGCGGCTGACATCGTGGTAGTCGCCCAGCTCCGCCTCCTGGATCCGGTAGGTGCCGAAGGGCAGCAGCGCCGTGATCTCGTCCGAGACGCGGGCGAAGATCCTCTCCCACGTCGCGCTGCGGTTCATATCCTCGGTCGAGGGCGCGAGTATGTCGTGCAACTCACGCTTGCTGAGGCGACGCGCCCGCGATCTTCTGTTCCAGAAGGTTGCGCACGGAATCGTACAGGAAGGCAGCCCCGGCAAGCGCGCCGGGGATGTCCTCCGCCTTTTGGCGGGTGTCGGTCGTGGTCTGCGATTCCGTCATCACAAAGTGTCCATCGAATACAATAGGCCGCACCGATATTCCATAAACGCTATTTTTTTCACCATTCCGGTCTCCCAACAAGTCAAAATTGCTTATTGCATTCGAAGAACACTTCGACTTAGGCTTCGAGTCGAGAAGTTCCTCCGAATACGCCTCAGAAGAAGGCGCAGCGGTACCAACAGATACGTTTGCGACGATCAACAGGGAGACGGAAATGACACGACCAACTTCTCCGACCAAGACACGCGCCGGTGTGACACGCCGGCAACTCTTGCAGGGTTCCGCCGCCGTGGCGGGCGCGGGCGTCGGGTCCGGCATCCTCGGGGCGCCGATGATCTGGGCGCAAAACATCAAGGACGTGACGCTGACCCAGGTCGGCCCGTCCTATTCGGTGATCGCCGACATCTGCGAAAAGGCCAGCGCCGATCTCGGTTTCAAGATCGTCCCGCAGACGGCGGACACGACACAGCTGATGGCCAAGGTGGTGAACCAGCCCGAAACCGTCGACATCGCGGATTTCGAGTTCTGGGGCCTTCAGAAGGTCTATCGCGCGGGCAACCTTCAGCCGGTCGATATCAGCAAGATCAAGCTTTGGGGTGAGATGACGCCCCTGATGCGCGACGGCAAGAATTTCGATGGCGCCGACCTCAGCCGTCAGGGAACCCTGCCCTTCGAGGTGCTTTATACCGATAGCGCGGAGTCGAAGGACTTCGCGGCCGAGGCTACCGGTCTCGCCACGGTCATGCCGACCATCTACAACGCCGACACGCTCGGCATCCGCCCCGACCTGACGGGGCGCGAGATCACCAGCTGGGCAGAGCTGTTCAACCCCGAGTTCAAGGGCAAGACGGCGCTGGTCAACATCCCCTCCATCGGCATCATGGACGCCGCGATGGCGCTCGAGGCGCGCGGCGACCTGACCTATGGCGA
>DAIOXI010000139.1:0-8273 GCA_036758045.1 Albidovulum sp. | reverse complement strand
AACGAGGCCGATGACGGGCGCATCTGCCTTGTCTATGACTATCTCGGCCGGGCGCTGGTCGGGTCCACCGATATCCGCGACGACGATCCCGACACCGTGCGCTGTGATGAGGAGGAGATCGCCTATTTCCTCGACAGCCTGCGCAGCCTGCTGCCGGGGATCGCGGTCAGCCGCGACCAGATCGTCTATACGTATTCCGGCATCCGGCCCTTGCCGGCCTCCGACGCCTCAACCCCCGGCCTTATCAGCCGCGACCATTCGGCCCCGGTGATCGAGGCGTCAGACACGCGGCCCTGGCCGGTGATCGCGCTTGTGGGCGGCAAGTGGACGACCTTCCGGGGCTTTGCCGAGGAGGTGGCCGATACCCTGCTGGCGCGGCTGGGCCATGACCGCCGGGTCAGCACGCGGGACCTGCCCATCGGCGGCGGGCGCGACTTTCCGGCCGATGCGGCGGGCTGGGCCGCGCGGATGGCGCGGGAGGCGGGCGCGGCGCAGGGCAGGGTGCAGACGCTTCTGGCGCGTTATGGGACGCGGGCCGAGGCCGTGCTGCACCATGAGGGTGCAGCACCCGTGCCGCTTCCCGTCGCGGGGGACTATTCAGAGCAGGAGGTTGACTGGCTCTTGCGGAACGAACGGGTCGTCCACCTTGCCGACCTTGTCCTGCGACGAACCGATCTTGCCGTAACCGGGCGGCTGACGATTGCCGATCTTGGGCGGATGGCAGACCTTGCGGCGCTTGCGCTGAACTGGGACGCCACGCGGCGCCGGGCGGAACTGCGCAGCACCCGCGCGGTTCTGGAGAACCGGCACGGCATGGTCCTGCGCTGAGGCGCGCAAAGAAAAAGGGCCAGCGCGCGCTGGCCCTTTCCCGGTCATTTCCGTCCCGGTCACTCCCGGTTGCCGAAGAGTTGCAGCAGGAACATGAACATGTTGATGAAGTCGAGGTAGAGGTTCAGCGCCCCCATGATCGCCGACTTGCCAAGCCATTCCGTATCGCCCTGCTGGGCATGGGCGATATAGGTGTTCTTGATGTTCTGCGTGTCATAGGCCGTCAGGCCCGCGAAGATCAGCACACCGATGGCCGAGATAGCGAACATCACCGCCGGGGAGGCGAGGAAGATATTGACGATCGAGGCGACGATCAGGCCGATCACACCCATGATGAGGAACGAGCCCCAGCCCGAGATGTCGCGCTTGGTGGTGTAGCCCCAAAGCGAGAGGCCGGCGAAGGCGATCGCGGTCACAAGGAAGGTCTGGATGATCGACATGCCGGTGAAGACCATGAAGATCCAGGAGATCGACAGGCCCATCGCGGCGGCGAAGACATAGAAGAACAGTTGCGCACCCGCCGCCGACAGGCGGTTGATCATGGCGCCGAAGGCGAAGACCATCACCAGCGGCAGGAACATGATGACCCATTTCAGGGGCGAGGCGTAAAGCGAATAGCCCAGATTGGTCAGATAGGTATCGGCGCCGATCTGATAGGCGGTCGGTTCATGGCTGATCGCAAGGCCCGAAATCGCCCAGGCGGCCCCGGCCGTGATCAGCATCGCCACGGACATCAGCCCGTAGACCTTGTTCATATGGGCGCGAAGCCCTTCGTCGATCGCAAGCCCGCGGGTGCCTACCCGGCCGGCGTGGATCGTTTCATAGTCAGCCATCAAAGCCTCCAACTGCGTCGCATACGGATCGGTTAAGGTCCGCCCGCTTCCTGACGGAAAATATCGGGAAGCGGGCGCCGGATTTCAAGCTTTTCCGGCCGATTTTCGGCGTTTTAGCGCAGCCAGTGGCGGGGGACGTCCCAGAACGGGCGCTCCACCTCCTCCCGCGCTTCGGATTCGGTCAGGCCGATGTCGCGCAGAAGATAGGGGTCAAGGTCGCCAAGGCGCCTGCGGTGGCGGCGGAGGGCCAGCATGTCACGCAGGCGACGAAGCGGCGAAGGACGGCGCGGACGGGGCCGGGCGCGGGTAAAGACGAGGTCCATGGTCTTTCCTTTCCGTGATGATGCTTCGGGTCCTTATCAGCATGCTTGATTTATATGACGGAACCGTTCATCATCGGAAATGAAGATATATCCTTACAATCATCACAGAATTTGAACGATGGCCCGCAATCTCGACCTCACCGCGCTGCGCGCGCTTGTCACCGTCTCGGAAGTGGGGGGCGTCACCCGCGCTGCCGGGCTTCTCAACCTCACCCAGTCGGCGGTCTCGATGCAGATCAAGCGGCTGGAGGAAAGCCTTGGAACGGCGCTTTTCAACCGTGTGCAGCGCAAGCTGTCGCTGACGCCCGAGGGGGAACTGCTGGCCCAATACGCCCGCCGCATGATCGACCTGAACGACGAGGCGTTGCTGCGCCTGACCGACACCGCGTTCGAGGGCGAGATCCGCATCGGTGTGCCGCATGACATCGTCTACCCGCAACTGCCGCAGATCCTGAAGGCGATGGCGCTGGAGTATCCGCGGGTGCGGATCAACCTCGACAGTTGTTTCACCTCGAAGCTGAAGCAGGGCTTCGGGCGCGGGGAATACGACCTGATCATGACGACCGAGATGCGCCCAGATGAGGGGGCGGAGCGGCTGTCCACACGGCGGCTGGTCTGGGTCGGCGCGCCGGACGGGATCGCCTGGCAGCAACGCCCGGTGCGGCTTGCCTTCGTCGAAACCTGTTTCTTCCGCCCGATCGCGCAGGATGCGCTGACCGAGGCGGGCATCCGCTGGGACCTCGCCGTCGGTGGCGGATCGGAACAGGTGGCGGAGGCGACGGTGGCGGCCGATCTGTCGATCACCGCGCGAATGGAAGGCGCGGTCGGCGGGCTTGAGGTGATCGAGGCGGGCAATGCCCTGCCCGATCTCGGGACGCTTTCGATCTGCCTTTACAATGCCGGGCGCCAGAACGGGCCGGTGATCGACAGCCTTCTGGCGCAACTGCGCTGCGCCTATGGCGACGCCTGCGCGGCGCAACGCGCGGCAGGCGCCGGGCGCGGGTCAGATCGTGACGACGACCTTGCCAGTCGACTTGCGGCTGCGGAGTAGCTCGAGCGCCTCGCCCGCGCCTTCCAGAGGCAGGCGGTGGGAGATATGGGGGTGCAGCGCGCCCTCGGCATACCAGCCCATCAGCGTGGCAAGGCTGCCGGTCAGGACCTTTGGGCGGAAGGACAGGTAACCACCCCAGTAAAGGCCGATGACGGTGATGTTCTTGACCAGAAGGTGATTGGCCGGGATCTGCTGCACGGTGCCGCCCGCGAAGCCGACCACGATCATCCGGCCCTCGGGCTTGGTGGCGCGCAGCGCGGCGTCGAACTGCGCGCCCCCGACCGGGTCATAGACCACATCGGCGCCGCCAAGCGCCCTGACCTCGTCCTTCAGGTCGGCGGTTTCGCTGTCGATCAGGTGGTGGGCGCCCGCCGTCCCGGCGATCTTCAGCTTGTCGGCCCCGCGCGCGCAGGCGATCACCCGCGCACCCATTTTCCGGCCGATCTCGACCGCCGTCAGCCCGACGCCCCCGGCGGCGCCGAGCACCAGAAGCGTTTCCCCCGGCTGCAAATGCGCCCGGTGGGCCAGCGCGACATGGCTGGTTCCATAGGCGATCTGGAAGGCGGCTGCGGCATCAAAGGGCATGGCGTCGGGGATCGGCAGGCAGCGTTCGGCGGCGAAGCAGCCATGCTCCGCCAGCCCGCCGCCATTGGAATAGACCGCGACGCGGGTGCCGATGGCGGGGGTGGTCACGCCGGGGCCAAGCGCCTCGACCGTGCCGGAAAGCTCCATCCCGAGGGTCACGGGCGGCTCGGGGCGTTCCTGATATTTTCCTTCGATCATAAGGAGATCGGCGAAGTTCAGCGCGCAGGCCGCGATCTTCACCCGCACCTCGCCCGGCCCCGGTTCGGGCAGCGGCGCATCGCCCAGCAAGGGTGTTTCGCCGTATGAGTTGATCGCAAAGCGTCGCATCGGGTCCTCCGTCCGTTCTTTGGGACGCTAGACCGGGCGCGGGGCGGATTCCAGCCCCACAACTTCGCCCATTGATTGCATTTTGCGACGGACGCTCGCCAAATTGCGTTGCATTTTGCAAATCAAAACGCAACGCTCATCCAAGGCGAGTAAGGGGACATGTCTTTTCGTATAGGTGGATTGTTTCGAACTTGCGCCGCAATTCCGAGATCAGCCTCGGGTTGTGATTCAGATCAAGTTTTTGACGATTTCCTGTGGATAGATTACAAGATTTTATAACTTGGCACACGGCTTGCTTGGTAATGGGTGACGAGTGTAAGGAGTAAATTATGAAACACCCCGTTGACGTCCATGTCGGTAAGCGCGTGCGTCATCGCCGCTGGATGGTGGGCATGACCCAGCAGCAGTTGGCCGACAAGGTCGGAATCAAATTTCAGCAGATCCAGAAATACGAAACCGGCATGAACCGGATTTCGGCCTCCCGTCTTTGGGACATTTCCGAGGCCATGAGCGTACCGATCAGCTTCTTCTTCGAAGGGCTCGATTCCCGCAACCCGGTGACCGAAGAGGTTGACGGCGATATTCTCGCCGACAAGGAGGCGCTGATGCTCGTGCGCTCCTATTACGCGATCCCCGAGGCGCAGCGGCGCAGGCTCTTCGATCTGGCGAAGGTTCTGTCGGACGCGGCCTGACGGGCATTGACCGGCCCCGGAAGGGGCGGTACCGCTGACCCGAAATCGAGGGGAAAGCGCATGACCGTCCTGACCGAGGCCGAGCGAGCCGAGCTTATCGCGACGGCACATGAACTGGCAGACGCGGCGCGCGTGGAAACGCTTCGGCATTTCCGCGCCGCCGGCCTGTCGGCCGACAACAAGGAAACCGAGCGGTTCGATCCGGTGACGATCGCCGACCGCGCCTCGGAAGAGGCGATGCGCGCGATCCTTGCCCGGCGCAGGCCCGACGACGCGATCTTTGGCGAGGAATTCGGGGCGAAATCCGGCACCAGCGGGCTGACCTGGGTGCTGGACCCGATCGACGGGACGCGCGGCTATCTCTCCGGGACGCCGACCTGGGGGGTACTGATCTCGGTCGCCGACGCGGTCGGGCCGGTCTTTGGCATCATCGACCAACCCTATATCGGCGAACGCTTTTCTGGCGGCTTCGGTGTCGCGGAGGTCACCGGGCCGACCGGTACCGCGCGCCTGCAAAGCCGCCCCGCGCGGGCCTTGGCCGAGGCGATCCTGTTCACCACCTTCCCCGAGGTCGGCACGGCCGAGGAAGGTGATGCTTTCCGCCGGGTGTCGCGGGCCGCGCGGCTGACGCGCTACGGGATGGATTGCTATGCCTATGCCCTGATCGCCGCGGGGCAGATCGACGTGGTGATCGAATCCGGGCTGCAATCCTATGACGTCCAGGCGCCCATCGCCGTGATCGAGGCGGCGGGCGGGATCGTGACCGACTGGCAGGGCAATCCCGCGCCGCAGGGGGGGCAGATCCTTGCCGCCGCGAACCGCGCGGTTCACGCCGAGGCGATGGCGCTTCTGAACGGCTGACGGGGCGCCATTGCCCCGAGGCCGGGGTTTTCGTACCCTGTCGCCGCCGCCGAGTCCTTCCCCCTTCTGTCGTCGGCCGTCCCGTTGGACCGAAGGGGCAGGGAACGGGGCATGCGGGAAATCCTTCTCAGGGGTGCCGAGGCGGTCGTCACGATGAATGCCGGCCGGGCCGAGATTGCCGGCGGCGACGTGCTGATCCGGGGCGGGGTGATTGCCGCCGTGGGGCAGGGGCTGACCACGGGTGGCGAGGTGGTGCAGGCCAAAGGCTGTGTCGTCACGCCCGGCCTCGTGAACACGCATCACCACCTTTACCAGACCTTGACCCGCGCGGTGCCGGGCGGGCAGGATGCGCTGCTTTTTGGCTGGCTGAAGGTGCTTTACCCGATCTGGTCGCGCTTCGGGCCTGAGGAGATGCGGGTATCGGCATTGGTCGGTCTAGCGGAACTGGCGCTGTCGGGATGTACACTATGCTCCGATCACCTCTACCTTTTTCCGAACGGCGCGCGGCTGGAGGACACGATCGACGCCGCCCGTGAGATCGGGTTGCGCTTCCATCCCACACGCGGGGCGATGTCGATCGGGGAAAGCGACGGCGGGTTGCCGCCCGATGCCTTGGTCGAAGGCGAGGGCGCGATCCTGGACGATATGGCGCGCGTCGTCGATGCGTTCCACGACGCGGGGGACGGCGCGATGGTCCGTGTGGGTCTTGCACCCTGTTCGCCGTTTTCCGTCAGTCGTGACCTGATGCGCGAGGCGGCGGTGCTGGCGCGGGACAAGGGGGTGATGCTGCACACCCATCTGGCCGAAAATGATGAAGATATCGCTTACAGCCTGGAGAAATTCGGCTGCCGTCCGGGGCAATATGCCGAGGATCTGGGCTGGACCGGCGATGATGTCTGGCATGCGCATTGCGTGAAACTGGATGGTTCGGAAATTGATCTTTTTGCCCGCTCCGCCACCGGGGTAGCCCATTGTCCCTGTTCGAATTGTCGCCTTGGCTCTGGCATCGCGCCGGTGCGGGCGATGCGGGATGCGGGCGTCAAGGTGGCGCTGGGCGTTGATGGATCGGCCTCGAACGATGCCGGGAACCTCGTCGCGGAGGCGCGGCAGATGATGCTTTTGCAAAGGGTTGGCGGGGGCGCCGATGCGATGGGCGCGCGTGAGGCGCTTGAGATCGCGACGCTCGGCGGGGCGCAGGTGCTGGGGCGGCCCGATTGCGGGTCGCTTGAGCCGGGCAAGCGCGCCGATATTGCCGTCTGGGATCTGTCGGGGATCGAGGCGGCGGGCACCTGGGACCCGGTCGCGGCCCTTGTTTTCTGCGGCCCCTCGCGGGTGCGCGACCTTTTCGTCGAGGGGCGGCAGGTGGTGCGGGACGGGCATCTGGCGACCATTGACCTCCCGCGCGCCATCGAGGATCAGACGCGGCTGGCGCGCCGTTTGATGGGCTGAAACCGGCGCAGGGTTCGCGTCGCTACAACGTCGGGTTTTCGCAAGGTCCGCATCCCGACAGCGTCACCTCACGCCCGCCCGCCCAGACGGCGCGGATCGCGCGGTCGTCGCCCATCATGATGGTCGGGAAGATCGCCTCCCATATGTCCCCGGCGCGGGTGGCGCGCTGGGCGATGGCGGGGGTGGAGGCGAGGTCGATGACGGCGATGTCCGCCTCCATCCCCAGCGCGAGGTTGCCGATCCGGTCGTCCGCCAGAAGGCTGCGGGCGGCGCCTGCGGTCGCCAGCCACCAAAGCTCTGCCGGGTGCAGGGCGCGGTGGCGCAGTTGCGCGACCTCATAGGCCGCGGCCATGGTGCGCAGCATCGAAAAGGACGACCCGCCGCCGGTGTCGGTGGCAAGGCCGATCCGATGGCCCGCCCGCGTCAGCCCATCCATGTCGAACAGGCCCGATCCGATGAAGGTGTTGGAGGTCGGGCAATGGATCACGTGGCCGTAGAGCCCGCCGTGGCCGAGAAGGCCGTGGCGTTCATAGGTGTCAAGGTAATCGCGCGCCGTGGGGTAGAGCGATTTGACCCAGGCAATCTCGTCCGTCTGTTCCGAAAGATGGGTCTGCATCAGGCAGCAGGGATTCTCGGCCCAGAGCGCGCCGAGCGCGCGAAGCTGGTCGGGCGTCGAGGTGGGCGAAAAGCGCGGCGTGATGACATAGGAGAGGCGGCCCCGCCCGTGCCAGCGGTCCAGCAGCCGCTTGCTGTCGTCATAGGCCGATTGCGCGCTGTCGCGCAGTCCGTCCGGCGCCGTGTCGCGGTCCATGCAGGTCTTTCCCGCGAAGGCGCGCAGGCCCCGGCGCTCTGCCTCGGTGAAATAGGCATCGACGCTTTCGGGGTGGATCGTGGCGTAGGAACAGACCGTGGTGGTGCCGTTTGCCAGTGTCAGGTCGAAATAGCGCGCGGCAATACCGGCGGCATAGGCCGGGTCGGCAAAGCGCATCTCCTCGGGGAAGGTGTAGCTGTTCAGCCAGTCGATCAGCCGCTTGCCCCAGCTGGCGATGATCGCGGTCTGGGGGTAATGGGCATGGGCATCGACGAAGCCTGCGGAGATCAGGGCCGCGCCATAGTCTGTCACGCGCGCGTCCGGGTGGCGACGGCGCAGCGTGTCGCCATCGCCCATGTCGGCGATCCGGCCGTCGCGGATCAGAATCGCGCCGGTCCGGTCATGGTGGGCGACGCCCAGTCCCTCCGTCATCGGATTGCCGTCGAAGGCCAGCGTCTTGCCCAGAAGAATGTCCTCCATCGCGTTTCCCCTAAGTCATCTCAGCGTCACTGT
>DAIOXI010000138.1:0-8277 GCA_036758045.1 Albidovulum sp. | reverse complement strand
CCCGAGGTGGACGTGGACATCCGCCCCGGCCTCGCCTTCGAGGCGATGGCGGCCCTGATGCGCGAGGAGGTGGACCTTGTCATCTCCTCCGATCCCGAAAAACTGCCCGGCATCGTCTTCAACCCGCTTTTCGACTACGCCCCCACCCTGGTCGCGGCGCGGTCGAACCCGCTGGCCGCAAAGCCCTGGGTCGAGGCCGGGGACCTGCGCGATCAGGTCATCATCACCTATCCGGTGGACCGCACCCGGCTGGACGTATTCACCGGGCTCCTGACGCCCGCGCGGGTGGAGCCGCAGGCGGTGCGGCAGGTGGAACTGACGGCGGTGATCCTGATGCTCGTCGCCTCGGATCGCGGCGTGTCGGTGCTGCCCGACTGGGTGCTTCGCGAGGCGAAGTATCAGCCCGACTATGTCACCAGACGGCTGACCGAAAAGGGCCTGACCAAGCGCATGTATGCCGCCACGCGCGAGGAAGAGGCGACCTTGCCCTATATGGCGCATTTCCTGCGGCTGGCGCGGACGGAACCTGTTAAACTGCAACGGCAATGAACCGGTACCCTTTCCTTGATCACCCCCGCCCGATCGCCTTCGCGCATCGGGGCGGTTCGCTTGAGGCCGAGGAAAACACAATGGCCGCCTTCGCCCATGCGGTGCGGCTGGGCTATACCCATATCGAGACCGACGTTCAGGCGACCCGCGACGGGGTGGCGGTGATTTTCCACGACGACACGCTGGAACGCATGACAGGCGCGCCCGACCGGGTGGCGGACCTGACATGGGAGGAGTTGTCGAAGCGCCGGACGAAGGGCGGCGGGGCGATTCCGCTGCTCGACGAGCTGCTAGAGGAATGGCCGGAGCTTTACGTCAATCTGGAACCCAAGACGGCGGGCGCGGTGCAGCCGATCGCCGACGCGATCCTGCGGGCGGGCGCGCTGCACCGGGTCTGCGTCGGCGCGTTTCAGGCGGCCTATGTGGACCGGCTGCGGCTGGCGCTGGGGCCGGGGCTGTGCTGGTCGCCCGCGCATTCCGGCGTATTGCGGCTGTGGCTGGCGGGGTGGGGGCTGCCCGTGGCGGTGCCGGATTTTCCCTGCGTTCAGGTGCCGACCCATTTCAGGGGCATCCCCGTCGTCACCCGCCGCTTCGTCAGGGCCGCTCAGTCGCGGGGCATTCAGGTCCATGTCTGGACCGTGGATGACGAGGCGGCGATGGAGCATCTGCTCGACATCGGCGTCGATGGCGTGATGACCGACCGGCCCACGCTGCTCAGGCAGGTGCTGGAACGGCGGGGCCTGTGGCACGGGCGGGGCGAATAGCCCTTCACATCGCGCGTCCGCCCGCGTATAGCCCGCCCCTGATCCGGCGGAGACAAGACGATGCAAGGCAGCGCCAACCTGAACCTGATGATCAAGGCCGCCCGCAAGGCGGGCCGTTCCCTTGTGAAGGATTTCCGCGAGGTCGAGAACCTTCAGGTCTCGGTCAAGGGCGCGGGCGATTTCGTCAGCCGCGCCGATCTGGCCGCCGAGAAGATCATCCGCGACGAGTTGCTGGGCGCCCGCCCGACCTATGGCTGGCTGGGCGAGGAAACGGGTGCAACCGACGGCGCCGACCCGACCCGGCGCTGGATCGTCGATCCGCTGGACGGGACGACGAATTTCCTGCACGGGCTGCCGCATTTCGCCGTCTCCATCGCGCTGGAACATAAGGGTGAGATCGTCGCGGGCGTGGTCTTCGACCCCGCGAAGGATGAGCTGTTCTGGGCCGAGAAGGGCGCCGGCGCCTGGATGAACGAGACCCGTATCCGTGTGTCCGGCCGACGCAACATGTCCGAGGCGCTGCTGGCCACCGGCATCCCCTTCGGCGCGAAAAAGACCCTGCCCGCGATGATGCGCGACCTTGCCCGGCTGATGCCCGCGACGGCGGGTGTGCGGCGCTGGGGCGTGGTGGCGCTTGACCTTGCCTATGTCGCGGCGGGCCGCTTCGACGGGTTCTGGGAGCGCGAGATCTATCCCTGGGACATGGCGGCGGGGATGCTTCTGGTGCGCGAGGCGGGGGGGTTCGCCGAGGCCCTTCGCGAGGGGCGGGACATCTTTGAAAGCGGCACGATCCTGGCGGGGAATGGCGAGTTGTTCGCCCAGGTCGCCAAGGTGCTGCGGGCACCGGAATAGGGGGCCTTCTGCCCCCTCCTGGCCTGACGGCCAGTTCACCCCCGAGAGTATTTTTGCAACGAAGAAATTCAGGCCCTGTCGGACGGGTGGTTGACGCCGTCGGTCCAGTCGACGGGGCCGAGGTCGCGCGGGTTCACGCCGTCGAGGCAGGCGGCGTTGACGCCGTATTCGTTCGGGTTCGACCGGCGGCGGTGGTGGGTATAGATGCCGCAGGTCTTGCAGAAGTAATGCTGCGCGGTGCCGGTGTTGAAGGTATAAAGCGTCAGGTTGTCTTCACCCCTCACGACGCGGACGCCGTCCAATGGCGCCGAGACCGCGATCGCGCCCCGGCGGCGGCAGAAGGAGCAATCGCAGCGCCGCGCGGAGGCGAGGCCCTCGCCCCCCAGCGTGACGGCCAGTTCGACGGCGCCGCAATGGCAGGTGGCACGGTGGGGGGCATGAAGGGCGGGCAGCATGTCAGCGTCTCCTGCGGACCGTGGGGATGGAACTGCGGCGATAGATGACCTCCGGGTGCGGCGGCTGACCATGGGTGCGGTTCCAGAAGCCCGCACCGCCACGGCGCAGCCAGACGGGCAGGGTCAGCGCGATCCCGGCGATGAAGCCCCCGGCATGCGCCCAGAAGGCGACGCCGCCGCCCTCGGCCGGCGTGCTGAAGCCGCCGAAGACCTGAAGCGCGAACCAGATCCCCAGCATGATCCAGGCGGGCAGGGTGAAGACGCGGAAGAAGATCACGATGATCACCACCACATCGACCCGTGCGCGCGGGAAGAGGAGGAGGTAGCCGCCCATCACCCCCGCGATGGCGCCCGAGGCGCCGACGGTGGGCACGGTGGAGCCGGGGGCGGAATAGATATGCGCCAGCGCCGCGAGGATACCGCAGGCGAGATAGAAGACCAGAAAGCCGACATGGCCCATCTGGTCTTCGAGATTGTCGCCGAAGATCCAGAGGAACAGCATGTTGCCGCCGATATGCATCCAGCCCGCATGGAGGAACATCGAGGTGAGGATGCCAGTATAGTCGCCATATTGCGTGACCGCCGCCGGGTAGAGCGCGAATGTCCCCCAGAAGCCCGCCAGCGCCCGGTCATTGCCCGAATAGGGCAGTTGCAGCAGGAAGACCGCGACATTGATCGCGATCAGGGCGTAGACGACATAGGGCCTGCCGCCGGACGGGTTGTGGTCGCGGATCGGGAACATGCGCGCAGGCTTCCCGATCCGCTGCGCGGCGTCAAGCGGAACCGGCCTCGGCCAGAAGTGCTGCGTTGCCGCCCGAGGCGGTGGTATCGACGCAGACATGGCGTTCGTGCGCCACATGGGCGCGGTCGGGCATCGCTGTCAGGACCGGCAGGATCGGGCCGTCGCGGCGGGCGAGCGTCGCGGCATAGGCGCGGGCGGTGTCCGCATCGCCCCACCAGATCACGCCGGAATAGCCCGAAAGCGTCGCAAGCGCCTCGACCGCCTTGCGCTGCGCCTCGGCCGCATCACGCCCCGGCCCGAGGCAGAGAAGCGGCGCGCGCGGCAGAAGCGTCAGCCGGTTCGATTCGCCGGTCGGGCCGGGCAGGTCCAGCGTCTCGATCGGGCCGGCGGGCGGGGTGGCGTCCAGCGCGGCCTGAACCTTGGCCGGATCGGCGGTTCCCTCCGCGTGGCCAGCGGGCTGGCCGGGCTCGGGCGCGGTGAAGCGGGGCAGGTAGTCCGGCCCGCCCGCCTTGGGGCCGGTGCCGGAAAGCCCCTCACCCCCGAAGGGCTGAGAACCGACGACCGCGCCGATCTGGTTGCGGTTGACGTAGATATTGCCGACATGCAGCGCCTCGGTAATCTCCTGCACGCGGTTGTCGATGCGGGTGTGGAGGCCAAAGGTCAGCCCGTAGCCGGTGGCGTTGATGGCATCGGTGACCTTTTCAAGATCGTCGGCGTCGAAGGTGGCGATGTGCAGGACCGGGCCGAATATCTCGCGCTTCATGTCCTCGATCCCCTTCACGCGGATCACGGTCGGAGCGACGAAATGGCCCTTGCGCGGGGTGGAAAGCTGGCGCAGCAGGCGGCCTTCCTTGCGGGCCTTTTCGATATGGGCGCGGATGCCGCCCTCGGCCTCTTCGTCGATCACCGGGCCGATATCGGTGGACAGGTGCCAGGGGTCGCCGACGGTCAGTTCCTCCATCGCGCCGAACAGCATGTCGGTGAAATGCGCGGCGATGTCGTCCTGAACGTAAAGGCAGCGCAGCGCCGAGCACCGCTGACCGGCCGACTGGAACGCCGAGGCGACGACGTCGCGCACCGCCTGTTCGGGTAGGGCGGTCGAATCCACGATCATCGCGTTCAGCCCGCCGGTTTCCGCGATCAGCGGCGCGCCGGGGGCGAGGTTTTCGGCCATCGCGCGCTGGATCAGCCGCGCGGTTTCGGTCGAGCCTGTGAAGCACACGCCCGAGACGCGCGCATCCGAGGTGATCCGCGCGCCGACAGTGGCGCCATCGCCGGGCAGGAGTTGCAGCGCATGGGCCGGAACGCCCGCCTTGTGCAGAAGGGCAATGGCATGGGCCGCGATCAGGGGCGTCTGTTCGGCGGGCTTGGCGATCACCGCATTGCCCGCCGCCAGCGCCGCCGCAATCTGGCCGGTGAAGATCGCCAGCGGAAAGTTCCAGGGGCTGATGCAGGCGAAGGTGCCAAGCGGCGCGCGTGTCAGATGCGCCGATTGCGCTGCGTAATAGCGCAGGAAATCCACCGCCTCACGCAGTTCGGCGACGGCATCGGGCAGGGATTTGCCGGCCTCGCGCGCGAGAAGCGCGAAGAGCGGGCCGAAATCGCCCTCATAAAGATCGGCGGCGCGGTTCAGGATCGCGGCGCGTTCGGCCTGCGGCGCGTCCCAGATGCGGGCGGCCGCAAGGGCGGCATCGACATCCTCGGGTGCGGCATCGGTCACCGTGCCGACCCCGGCCCCGGTGGCGGGGCTGATGGCGGCGCGCGGGGCCAGCCCCGTGACCTTGCCCGCGATCATCGGCGCGGCGGCGAAGGGCGTGTCTGCGAAGGGCGCGCGGGCGGCCTCGATCCGGGCCAGCGTGTCCGCATCGGTCAGGTCGAAGCCTTCGGAATTCGCCCGCTCCGGTGCGAAAAGCTCTGGCCCGCGCCGCAGGGCGCGGTTCGAGAGGTCCGGCAGCATCGCCTCCACCGCGCTCAGCGGGCAGGCGGCGACGACCTCGGGCGCCACCTCTTCATCCACGATCTGGTTGACGAAGGAGGAGTTGGCGCCGTTTTCCAGGAGGCGGCGGACCAGATAGGCCAGCAGGTCGCGATGGGCGCCGACGGGGGCGTAGATCCGGCAGCGGGTCTTGTCGCGCTTCAGCACGATGTCATGCAGCCGTTCGCCCATGCCATGCAGGCGCTGGAACTCGAACGGTTTGCCCTTGCCCATGTCGAGGATCGCGGCGACCGTATGGGCATTGTGGGTGGCGAATTGCGGATAGATCCGGTCGGTCATGCCAAGCAGTTTCCGCGCATTGGCGATATAGCTGACATCGGTCGCCTCTTTCCGGGTGAAGACCGGGAAATCGGTCAGGCCAAGGACCTGCGCGCGCTTGATCTCCGCGTCCCAATAGGCGCCCTTCACCAGCCGCACCATGATCTTGCGGTCAAGCCGACAGGCCAGCGCATGAAGCCAGTCCAGCACCGCGCCCGCGCGGCGGCCATAGGCCTGCACGACGATGCCGAACCCGTCCCAGCCAGCGAGTTGATCATCGGCCAGAACCGCCTCGATCACCTTCAGGGAAATCGTCAGCCGGTCGGCTTCCTCGGCGTCGATGTTGAAGCCCATCTTCGCCTTGGCCGCCTGCCGGGCGAGGTCGCGCACCACAGGCACCAGTTCGGCCATCACGCGCGCCTCCTGCGCGACCTCATAGCGGGGATGGAGCGCGGACAGCTTCACCGAGATGCCAGGATTGGCGCGGATGTCGTCATGGGTGGCGGCGGCGGAGATTGCGGCGATGGCGCGGGAATAGGCGGTGGCATAGCGTTCGGCATCCTCGGCGGTCTTCGCGGCCTCGCCCAGCATGTCGTAGGAATAGGTGTAGCCCTGCGCCTCCATCTTCGCGGCGCGTTCCATGGCGGCGTTGATCGTCTCGCCCAGAACGAACTGGCGGCCCATCTCCTTCATCGCCTGGCGGACGGCGCGGCGGATGACGGGTTCGCCCAGCCGCCGCATGGCGCCGCGCAGATGGCCGACGATGCCGGGTTCCTTGTCCTCTTCCAGCACCTTGCCGGTCAGCATCAAGGCCCAGGTGGAGGCGTTGACGAGGGACGAGGCGGAGTGGCCCAGATGCCTGCCCCAGTCCGAGGGCGCGATCTTGTCCTCGATCAGCGCGTCCATGGTCTCGGCGTCCGGCACGCGAAGAAGCGCCTCGGCCAGGCACATGAGAGAGATGCCTTCCTCCGTGGACAGACCGTATTCGGCCAGGAAGACCTCCATCAGGCCGGGGCGCACATCGGCGCGGATCTGGCGGACGAGATCGGCGCCGGAGGCGGCGATCCGCGCCCGGTCCTCGGTGGACAGGTCGGCACCGGCAATCAGCCGCGCCGCGAGGGCGCCCTCATCAGCCAGGGTTCCGGTTTCGATTGCGCGCCACAGGTCCGACATCATGCCCTCCACAAAGATCGGACCATGATAATCTTGAATGAAAAGGCGATTTGCCTGATTATGATTGAAACGATGGTCAGATCGACCAATTTGTGAGGGATTTGAATGTCAGACGATCTTCCCGACCTTGACCGTTTCGACCGCGCGATTCTGGCTGCCCTGTCAGGTGACGGCCGGATGCCGGTGACCGAGCTCGCGCGCCGCATCGGCCTGTCGAAGACGCCCACGCAGGCGCGGGTGAAGCGGCTGGAAGAGGCGGGCGTCATCGCCGGCTATCGCGCCGTGCTGAACCCGATCCGCATGGGGCTGGCCAACGTCGCCTATGTCGAGGTGCGCCTGACCGACACGCGCGAGGCGGCACTTCAGGCCTTCAACCGCGCGGTGCGGGCGGTGCCGGAGATCGAGGAATGCCACATGATGGCGGCGGGGTTCGACTACCTGATGAAGGTGCGCACCGGCGACATTGCCGACTATCGCCGGGTGCTGGGCGAACGCATATCGACCCTGCCGCATGTCGCCTCGACCTCCACCTATGTGGCGATGGAGGCGGTGAAGGAAACCGGGCTTTGACGGCGATTGCCCGGCCCCGGCGCGGCTGCTATCACCCGTGACGAGGCCGTCGCCCCGCGTGGCGAAACTGGTAAACGCAGGAGACTTAAAATCTCTCGCCCTCGGGCTTCCCGGTTCGATCCCGGGCGCGGGGACGGCTTCGGTCAGTCGCGGCTGTACATGCCCTCATAGATCGGGCCCAGCGTCTCGGCATCGAAGAGCGAGGAAACCGAGGTCCCCGACCAGATGTTCATGATCGCCTGCGCGAACATCGGCGCGGTCGGCACGATGCGGATGTTCTTGGCGGCTTTCACATGCGCGCTCGGTTCGATCGAATCGGTGATGACAAGGCTTTTCATCACCGATTTGGTGATGCGCTCGACTGCGGGGCCGGAGAGAACGCCATGGGTGATGTAGGAATGCACCTCGGCCGCGCCCGCCTCCATCAGCACGTCGGCCGCCTTGCAGAGCGTCCCGGCGGTGTCGCAGATGTCATCGACGATGATGCAGGTCTGCCCGGTGACGTCGCCGATCACGGTCATTTCCGCCACTTCGCCCGCCTTCACGCGGCGCTTGTCGACGATGGCCAGCCCGCAGCCTATCCGCTGCGCCAGTTCGCGCGCGCGGGCCACGCCGCCGACATCGGGCGAGATCACGGTGACCTTGTCGAGCTTGCCCTTGAAGTGATGTTCGACATCCAGCGCGAAGATCGGCGCGGCATAGAGGTTGTCCACGGGAATGTCGAAGAAGCCCTGGATCTGCGCCGCGTGCAGGTCAAGCGTCAGGATCCGGTCCACCCCCGCCTCGGTGATGAGGTTGGCGACCAGCTTGGCCGAGATCGGCGTGCGCGCCTTGGCGCGGCGGTCCTGGCGGGCGTAACCGAAATAGGGGATGACGGCGGTGATGCGGTTGGCCGAGGAGCGTTTCAGCGCGTCGGTC
>DAIOXI010000137.1:4475-8301 GCA_036758045.1 Albidovulum sp. | reverse complement strand
GCGACGAGCGAGATCGGCGCGCAACTGGATTCGCTGTCGGATTTCCTGAATTTCGGCGTCGCGCCCGCGCTTCTGGTCTGGGAATTCACGCTGGCCTCGGGCGTCCGCACCGGGGCCTGGATCGCGGTCCTGATCTATGCCAGCTGCTGCTGCCTGCGCCTTGCCCGCTTCAACGTTGCCAATGACAAGCTGCAAGCGACGGGCGGCGCGTCGCCCAAGCATTTCACCGGCGTTCCGGCGCCTGCCGGGGCGCTTCTGGCGCTCTTCCCGGTCTTCCTGACCTTCGAAAACGCACTGGATGCCCGTCAGGCGCCGATGCTGGTGGCCGGCTGGCTGGTGGTCGTGGGCTTCCTGATGGCCGCCTGCCGACCTTCTCGCCCAAGGCGCTGCGCATCCCGCGCGGGGCGATCATCTGGGTGATGATCGCCCTGCCCCTCGTCGTCGGCATGATGCTGACACGGTTCTGGCTGTCGCTGATCCTGATCGAGGTTCTGTACATCGCGACCCTGCTGCGTTCGGCGCAGGCTGTCACGTCACGGTGGTGGCGGGCAAGGCGGGCCGCAAGGGCGACGGAAAAGGGTTAGCCCCCGGCCGCGTCGCCACCGCCCAGATACGCCATCACCGGCGCCGGCAGGTTCGCGGGGCGGTTGTCATAGCCGAACCGCTCCGCGATGGTGCGGTTTTGCCGCGCGAACAGCGCCTCGACCCAGCGGATACGCTCCACGGTCCGACCCCGGTCGGGCTTTTTCGTATCGAAGAAGGCGGCCTTGAAACGCTCCCGGATCGCATCGTCGGGGACGCCCGGGTCGGACATCAGGGCGGCGATCCGGTCGCAATCCTCGGTCCTGAGCGAGGGGTTGGTCTGGTCGCTTTGCACCTCCCAGTCCAGTGCCTCGCCAAGGCCGGTCAGATCGCCGATCACCTGCCGCACCGCGCGATGCGGGGCAAGGATCAGGGCGTTTTCCGGGAAGGCCTCGGACCATTGCGACAGCCAGGCGGCCGCGTTGATCAAGCGGCTGCGATCGACGGCGAATTCCTCGAACCCGCGCCCGTCATAGGCCATCCGCGCGTCGAGATAGGCGGCGAAGTTCTGCTTCATGAACTGCGAATAATCGCCAAAGATGAACTCGCTGAACGGGCGCAGGAAGGCCACGACCTGAACCGAGACACCGGCCCCGGCAAAGGCCCTTGCCACCGCATCGGCATTGCCGCCGCGCCAGAACAGGTTTTCATGCGAAAAGATCAGCGTGTGAACGCCCGGCGCATAGGCCGCCGCAATCTCGTCCGAGGTCATTGTCAGAAGCTCTGCCCCGTTGCCCGGATGCGGGCCGGAGACCGGCGGATAGGCGAGGCCATGGGCGGAAAAGACCCCTCCATTCTGCAAGCAGACCCGTTGCAGATAGGTAGAGCCGCATTTCGGCGATCCGATATGGATGATGGCGCGCCGCGTCATGAAAGACCTCCCGCCGCCGAACCGGGCGCGGGCCGGGGTCGCCCCCGGCCCTGTCGTCGTCAGATCTCGTCCAGCGCCTCGATGGCCTTTTGCAGCTCATCCCTGGAAACGGTCTTCTCAGTCACCTTGGCCCCCTCGACGACGAGGTCCACGACCTTGTCCTCGAAGATCGGGGCGCGCAGTTGCTGCTGCATCTGCGGGTTCTTCTGCACGAACTCGAAGAAAGCGCGTTCCTGGCCCGGATACTGGCGGGCCTGCATCATCACGGCCTGGGTCATCTCGGCATCGGTGACCTCGACATTCTTCTTGCGGCCGATCTCGGCCAGGAGAAGGCCAAGGCGCACCCGGCGCTCGGCCAGCGACTTGTGTTCGTCCGTCGGTTCGATGGAGCCGTGGTTGTGGCCATGTTCCTCGGGGTGTTCGTCGTGCCAGATCTGGTGGGCGATCTGGTTCGCCTCGGCCTCAACCAGGCTCGGCGGCAGGTCGAACTTCACCATCCCGTCCAGCTGGTCAAGCAGCGCGCGCTTCATCACCTGACGCGCGGCGCCGGTGTATTCGGCTTCCAGACGCTCGGTGATCTGGGCCTTCAGCGCGGCCAGATCCTCGGCGCCGAACTGCTTGGCCAGCGCGTCATTGATCTCGGCCGCTTTGGGCTCTTTCACCGCCTTCACGGTGCAGTCGAAGACGGCTTCCTTGCCCGCCAGATGCTTGGCGCCATATTCCGCGGGGAAGGAGACCTTGACCGCGACCTCTTCGCCGGCCTTGGCGCCGACAAGCTGTTCCTCGAAACCGGGGATGAACGAGCCGGAACCAAGCTCAAGCGGGTAATCCTCACCCGAGCCGCCCTCAAAAGCCTCGCCGTCGATCTTGCCGACGAAGTCGATGACGACCTGATCGCCTTCCTTGGCCTTCGCCCCCTTCTTGCGGTCCTCGAAGTTCTTCGCCGATTTGGCGATGTTGTCCAGCGCCTCGGTCACCGCCGCATCGTCGGCCTTGACCACCAGCTTTTCCAGCTTCAGCTTGGAAAGATCGACTTCCGGGATTTCCGGCAGCGCCTCATAGGACATCTCGACGACGACATCGTCGCCCTTCCGCCACGTCTCGCCGTCCTTCATCTCCACCTTCGGCTGCATCGCCGGGCGGTCGCCTGTGGCGTCGAAATGCTCTTTCATCGCGCCGTCGATGGCATCCTGCATGGCGTCGCCCATCAGGCGCTCACCGAACTGCTTTTTCAGGATCGCCATCGGCACCTTGCCCTTGCGGAAGCCCTTCATCTCGACTTCGGGCTGTGCCTCGACGAGCTTTTCGTTCACTTTCGCGTCCAGATCGGCGGCCGGCACGGTGATCGTGTAGCTGCGCTTCAGGCCGTCTTTCAGGGTCTCGGTGACCTGCATTCCTTCGTCCTTCTTGTCCATGGTGCGGGTGGAGGGACTTGAACCCCCACGCCTTGCGGCGCCAGAACCTAAATCTGGTGCGTCTGCCAATTTCGCCACACCCGCAATGCCTGAAGGCGGCCCCGATCAGGAACCGCCCCCGAAATCCGCGCCCTTCTAGCAAGAAGAAAGGCGCGATGCGAGGGCAAAATGGCGTGTTCGGCCGGTCAGAGGCCGAGGTCGCGGAAGACGGCAGGAAGCTGATCCGGCAGGTCCTCGGCGATCAGGCCGGGGCCGAAGGTCAACGCGCATTCGACATGGAGCCAGGCGGCTGTTTCGGCGGCCTGCATGGGCGCAAAACCGCGCGCGAGAAGGCCGGTGATGAAGCCCGCCAGAACGTCGCCCGAGCCTGCGGTGGCAAGCCATGGCGCCGCCCGGTCATACTGGGCGGAGTTGATCGCACAGCGGCCCGAGGGGTCGGCGATCACGGTGTCGGGGCCTTTGTAGAGGACCACGCATCCGGCGCGTTTGGCCGCCTCGCGGGTGGCATCCACCTTGGAAAAGGCGGGGCCCTTGGTGGCGGGTTCCGCCAGTTTCGCAGCGAGGTCGGGGAAGAGGCGGGCGAACTCCCCGGCATGGGGGGTAAGGACGCAGGTGTCGTGGAGGGCGGAGAAGAGGTCGGGGTTTTGCGACAGGATCGTCAGGGCGTCGGCATCAAGGACGAGGCATCGCCCGGCGGCACGCCGGGCAGCGCCCGACCCTCCCCCGGGGAGGGCGCGTCCCGCCCCCCCAGGGCCGGGCGCCGCCCTATGTTCTGCAACACCAAGCGCGCAAGCCATCAGCGCCACCTCCCGCTCGCCCGTGCCCAGCCCCGGCCCGAGGCAGAGCGCGTTGATACGCCGGTCCCCAAGCACGCGCCCGAACGTTTCGGCATCCGCCACGGGCGTCAGCATCACCGCATCGAGCCGCGCGGCATTCTCCGCCAGCGCCTCGGGCGGAC
>DAIOXI010000137.1:3284-4465 GCA_036758045.1 Albidovulum sp. | reverse complement strand
AACCCCGCGCGGCAAGGCGGGCGGCCCCGCCTTTGCCCGCGCCGCCGGAGAGGATCAAGGCGTGGCCGTGGCTGTATTTGTGGCCCTGATCGCGCCACTTCGGCCCCTTGCCGAGGCCCCTGCGGCCCATCCAGCCAAGATCCTGCGGGCGGATGGCGGCCTGGTCGCGCGTGACCAGCAACACGGCGTCCCCGGCCGGGTCGCGGTATCCCGGCCGGCCATGCCCGGTCGCGCCGAGCGCACCGAGATCGGCACGCACGACACGTCCGCAGAACTCCGGGCCTTCGCCGATGAAATGGCCGATCTTGAGATGGCCGGTGGCGACCGTCAGATCGGCCGCGAAGACGGTGCGGAAATTCGCCCTGGTGAAGGGCGACAGCACCCGGCCGCTGTCGGCGCACAGGCCCGAGGGCACATCCACCGCGATCCGGTGGACCTCCACATCCTCGTCGTCGCGCGCATCGACGAAATGCCCGCCCAGCGCCCGCCACAGACCCGAATCGTTGTCGATCGGCCGCGACAGGCCGATGCCGAACAGCGCGTCGATGACGAAGGCGTGGCCGCCCTCCGGCCCGTCATGCCGGGGTTCCGAAGGCCAGGGGCTGTCCGGCAGGAAGGGGGCGGGGATGGCAAGGACCGTCCCGCCGGCCTCCAGCCAGCGATCATGCATCGCGCCGGCATCGGGTGGCTGGCGATCGCGGCTGCCCAGGAACCAGACCGCCACCGCCCAGCCCCGGTCCTTCAGAAGGCGCGCGATCACGAACCCGTCGCCGCCGTTGTTGCCCGGCCCGCAGAGCACGACGGCGCGCTGCGGGGCCTGCTGCGCTGCGGGCCATTCCTTGAAGATCGCCTCGACCACGCCGCGCCCGGCGCGCTCCATCAGCTCCAGTCCCGTGACCTCGCCGCTCGCAATCGCGGCCTTTTCGATGGCGCGCATCTGGGCGGCTGTGAGAAGCCTGGTCATCACTTTCCCCGCAAAGTTCGCAAACTGCCCGCCCGGAAACCAGATTGCACAAAAATTAGGCAAAGGCGCAGGAATCCCCTGCCCGCCCGGCGCACCGAAACCCTAGCCAATTGTTCCCGCCCCGCGAAAGTGGTGACAGGGGCCGACGTGAGAAAAAGCGGCAGGGAGAGTCGGCCCCATGAAGAAGATCGAAGCCATCATCAAGCCCTTCAAGCTC
>DAIOXI010000137.1:0-3274 GCA_036758045.1 Albidovulum sp. | reverse complement strand
GACAGCGGAAAGCGGAGCCCGGAGAACAGAAAGAATGAAGAAAATAGAAGCCATCATCAAACCGTTCAAACTGGATGAGGTCAAGGAAGCCCTTCATGAAATCGGCCTGACCGGCATCACGGTGACGGAAGCCAAGGGATTCGGCCGCCAGAAGGGCCATACCGAGCTTTATCGCGGCGCCGAATATGTGGTCGATTTCCTGCCCATGGTGTAGATCGAGGTGGTGCTGGCCGACGACATGGTCGAGACCGCCATCGAGGCCATCGTCTCGGCCGCGCGCACCGACAAGATCGGCGACGGCAAGATCTTCGGCTCTTCCGTCGAACAGGTCATCCGCATCCGCACCGGCGAGACCGGCGAGGACGCGGTCTGAGGTTCGGGGCCAGGCCCCGGTGATACATCCCAACGAAAGGACTGAAGGATGAGCAAGGTCAAGGACGCCTTGAAGCTGATGAAGGACGAGGAGGTCGAATATGTCGACATCCGCTTCACCGACCCCAAAGGCAAGTTGCAGCATGTGACGCTGGTCGTCGATCTGGTGGATGAGGACTTCTTCGAGGAAGGCTTCATGTTCGACGGCTCCTCCATCGCCGGCTGGAAGTCGATCGACCAGTCCGACATGAAGCTCATCCCCGATGCGGGGTCGGTCTATATCGACCCGTTCTATGCCGAAAAGACGATGTGCGTGCATTGCACCGTCGCCGAGCCGGATACGGGCGAGCCCTACAGCCGCGACCCGCGTGGCACCGCGGTCAAGGCCGAGGCCTATCTGAAGGCGTCGGGCATCGGTGACACGGCCTATTTCGGCCCCGAGGCCGAATTCTTCGTCTTTGACGACGTGCGCTATTCCGTGACGCCGCAAAAGGTCGCCTTCCAGATCGACGCCGTGGACGCCGCCTGGAACACCGACACCGAATACGAGATGGGCAACCAGGCCCACCGTGCCATGCACAAGGGCGGCTACTTCCCGGTCAACCCGGTCGATGCCAGCCAGGACCTGCGCGGCGAGATGCTGTCGACCATGAAGCGCATGGGCATGAAGGTCGACAAGCACCACCATGAGGTCGCGACCGCCCAGCACGAACTTGGCCTGATCTTCGGCGGATTGGTCGAACAGGCGGACAACATCCAGAAGTACAAATACGTCATCCACAACGTCGCCGCCGCCTATGGCAAGTCGGTGACCTTCATGCCGAAGCCGATGAAGGGCGACAACGGCTCGGGCATGCACGTCAACATGTCGATCTGGAAGGGCGGCAAGCCGCTGTTCGCCGGCGACAAATATGCCGACCTCAGCCAGGAGGCGCTCTACTTCATCGGCGGAATCCTGAAGCACGCCAAGGCGCTGAACGCGCTGACCAACCCTTCCACCAACTCCTACAAGCGCCTGATCCCCGGCTTCGAGGCCCCGGTGCTGCGCGCCTACTCGGCCCGCAACCGCTCGGGCTGCGTCCGTATTCCGTGGACCGAAAGCCCGAAGGCCAAGCGTGTCGAGGCCCGCTTCCCCGATCCTTCGGCCAACCCCTACCTCTGCTTCGCCGCGCTGCTGATGGCCGGGCTCGACGGGATCAAGAACAAGATCGACCCCGGTGCGGCATCTGACAAGGATCTTTACGACCTGCCGCCGGAAGAACTGGCCGAGATCCCGACCGTCTGCGGCTCGCTCCGCGAGGCGCTGGAGGAACTGGAGAAGGACCATGACTTCCTGCTTGCGGGGGACGTGTTCACCAAGGACCAGCTCGACGGCTACATGGCGCTGAAGTGGGAAGAGGTCTATGCCTACGAACACACGCCGCACCCGATCGAGTACCAGATGTACTATTCCTGCTGATGGCAGGGATGGGCAGATTGCCCATCCCGACCGGAAAGGGCGCCCTCGCGGCGCCCTTTTTCGTCCCGGCGCCCGCAACGCGGAATGCACGCCGCCGCAACCGCAGGGATGGGCAATCCTGCCCATCCCCGGCCCCGACAGGGCGCCGTTTCGCATCCCGGCGGGCAAACCGCCCTGCGAGGCGCGCAGCGGCGCGTGACAGCCCGGACGTCTTGTGCTTTCCTTTACGGAAAGGATGCGCCGGAACGAACCGGCGCCCATCGGGGAGAGGGCACATGACCACCGCACGTCAGGACAAGACCCCGCCGGTCAAGCGGCGCTGTCACCGATGCCATGGCGCGGGCCGGGTGCCCTGCGCGATCTGCCGGGGCTCCGGACAGGTGGTGAAAGGGGTCGACAGGGCCGGGCGGCAGGTCTTTGACCGCTGCGGCGGCTGCTTCGGCCTGAAAACCTCGCGCTGCCCGACTTGCGGCGGTGAGGGCTTTGCCTGACGCGCCCCGTTCCCGTTTCGCCGAAAGTCGCGGCAGGGCGCCGTTTCGCGCCGTTTTTCCATGCGTTTCCAGCGCCTTGGACGCATCATCGCCGGAAAGCCATCGCGAAAGCGTACCGATGTCGGCAGATTTCCGCCTAAATCCCTCATTAACCAGTACCTGGGTAAACGGCCTCAAAAGGGTTAAGGGCATGACGCGACTTCACATCAGACCGACCAGTCCGGCAGCAACACCGAAAGCGCATGTCATCGCCTGGCAGGCACGGCGCAATGCAACGCTGCGGGTGGACGACATGATCGAGGCGACGATGCGGCGCTATGAGATGCCAAGCGTCGTGGACGTCGCCAAGCGCGACGATGCGCTGGGGCAGTTGACGCGGATCCTGCACCTCTGATCCCGCCCACCGGGCCGGATCAGACCGCGCGGTGGGCCACCGTCGTGTGAATGGCAAAGACCACCGCGCCGCTGTCAGGCAGGCGAAAGAGGCTCTGCCGCTCGCTTCTCTCATAAGGGCTGTCGGGTCGGCCGACCGCGCGCGGGCTGGCCTCGGAATGCGGCTGATAGAGGTCGGGCAGGTCATAGCGCAGAAGGTTCGCGCGCCAGAGCGCCCGCCCCGCCTGCACCCCGTCGAACATCCGCTGCACCCGCCGGGCGATGTCCGCGTCATAGACCGGCACCGGCAGATGGATCCGCAACAGGGGTTGCCCGATCTTTTCGGCCAGCGTCCATGCGGCGGGAAAGCAAAGGAGTGCTGCGGTCAGCACATGCTCCGCCCCCTTCTTCTCCAGAATGCAGAAATCCTCCTGCACCAGCCGTGACAGCGTCAGGAACGGATCGTCCCGGTCGGGCGTCACGGTGACGCCATCCGGGCGGCGGACGGCCCCGCCCCTGACCGCGAAATCCGGGCGGCGTGACACCTCGTCCAGTTTTAATTATTATTGGTCGTCCACCG
>DAIOXI010000136.1:6672-8381 GCA_036758045.1 Albidovulum sp. | reverse complement strand
GCGGCCGCTGCGAGGCCTGCCAGGGCGACGGCGTCATCAAGATCGAGATGCACTTTTTGCCCGACGTCTATGTCACCTGCGAGACCTGCAAGGGCCATCGCTATAATCGCGAGACGCTTGAGATCACCTTCAAGGGCAAGTCCATCGCCGATGTGCTGGAGATGACGGTTGAGGATGCGCAGGGCTTCTTCTCGGCCGTTCCCGCGATCCGCGAGAAGATGGATGCGTTGGTGAAGGTCGGCCTTGGTTATATCAAGGTCGGCCAGCAGGCGACGACCCTGTCGGGCGGCGAGGCGCAGCGGGTGAAGCTGTCCAAGGAACTCTCGCGCCGCTCCACAGGTCGGACTTTGTACATTCTGGATGAGCCTACGACCGGTTTGCACTTCGAAGATGTTCGAAAACTGCTAGAGGTGCTGCATGAGCTGGTCGATCAGGGCAACACGGTCGTGGTCATCGAACACAACCTTGACGTCATCAAGACCGCCGACTGGATCATCGACATCGGGCCTGAGGGCGGCGATGGCGGCGGGCGGATCGTGGCGACCGGCACGCCGGAGGATGTGGCGAAGGTGGAGGCAAGCCATACCGGCCGCTACCTTGCCCCGATGCTGAAACCGCGCCGGGTGGCGGCGGAGTGACCCGTCACCGCCGGGGCGGGTTTCGGATCACCTCAAGCACCTTGTAGCCCTGGTTGGAGACACGGTAGATGTCGGACCCCGACATGTAATAGCGCCACGGCCCGTCCACGGGATCAAGCCCGTAGCGGTCGATATTCATGATCATGGAATGATCGTAGACCGGAAATTCATCCCCGACGGTGAAGTCGGGCGGCGTGCGTTGCGACAGCGGCACGAAGATACATTTCCGCGTTGTCCGGTCGATCCGGCAATTATCGGCCAGAACAGGCCCTGCCAGCGGTGCGGCCGACAGGGCGAGGATCAGTAGCAGTCTTGTCATCGCGCCTTCCTTCTACCCTGACACGAACCCGCAACCAAGCGGATGGTTCCGAAAAAGGGGAAGGGCGGCGATGCCGGAGCCGCTCAGCTTTTCTTCATCGGGCAGGTGTTCAGCCCGATCAGGGAATAAAGCGGGCAAGTGGACATGAGGCCGGTCCCCAGCGCGATAATGCCCAGCACCAGCGGCAGCCAGCGCAGGCCCATGCCGGGCGCGAAATACCACCACGCAATAAGCGCAAGGCCGACGACGATCCGCAACACACGGTCGATACCGCCAACATTGGTCTTGAACATGCTCATTCTCCTGTCTGGTCTGCGGGGAAGGGTGCCCCGCTTGCCTGCCCAGAATGGACCCTGCCGCAGCGCCTGTCTGTGACGGAGTCACATTACTCCGCCGCCGCCGCCAGCCGTCGCAGCGCGGGCATGTCGGTCAGCGTCACCGCCCCGCGCTCGGTCCTGACCCAGCCGGCGCGGGCGAAGGCCTCCAGCCGGCGCGAAATCACCTCGCGGGCCGAGCCGATGGCGGTGGCAAGGTCCTGATGCGTGGCCGCGACCCGGCCCGCTTCGGCGCGGTCGAGAAGGGCGGCGGCAAGGCGGCTTTCGACGCGCTGGAAGGCAACCCTTTCAAGGACATGCATCATGCCCTGCATCCGCTGCGCAAAGGCCGAAAAGACAAAGGCGCGGAACGGGGCGGAGCGGTCCATGAGGGTCAGGAACTCCCCCTTCGGGATCAGGACAAGGCGGCAGTCGCTG
>DAIOXI010000136.1:2990-6662 GCA_036758045.1 Albidovulum sp. | reverse complement strand
CGACCGCGTAAAGCAGGATGTCGCGGCCAGACGATCCGGTCAGGAAGACCTCGACCCGCCCCTCAAGCACGATCACGAAGCCCTTGGCGGCGTCGCCCGGATGGAAAAGCGCCGCGCCGCGCGGGAGGGTCATCGGCGCCAGCCGGTCAAGCGCCGCGCGCGCCTCTGCGTCCAGCGCGCCCAGCCCGTGCGCCTGCCCCACCCAGCCGGTCATTGCGTCACGTCCAAGGGCAGGGGCAGCTCCGTTCCAGTCAGTCGAGAAGCGCCGAGACCGCGCGGATCACGTCCAGCACCTCATAGGTGTCACGATTGACGCGCAGGATCTGCCCGTCCACGACATAGTAACGCTCACCCGCGCGCAGCGGGTCAAGCCCGTAGCGGTCGGGATAGCGGATCAGGTGATAGTCATAATCGCGGATATGGTCGCCGCGACGAATGCGCTCATGCTCCTCGCGGTGGAATTTCTTGGCCTGTCCGGGCGGCACGCAAGGCACCGCCTTCTTGGCCAGCCCCGGCGGGCAGCCGCCCGCGCTGGAAATACCCGGCGTCGCGGCGACCAGTGCCGCCAGCAATGCCGGCAGGAGGAGGCGGTTCGATCCCTTGCCCTTGATGCGCATGGTACGGTCCTTCGGTTTCATCGTCTGTCTCCCGTCATATAGGCAAGCCCAACGGGAAATGCGCGCCGATGTTCCGAACCGGACCGTCCGTCGGCAAGGATCAGCCGCGATGGCGCTTTTCGAAGCGCGGCAGCATGGCAGAGAAATCCATGCCGCGCCCGTCCTCCGCCTCAACGAAGGTTTCGTAAAGCGCTGCCGCCAACTGGCCCATGGGCGTGTCGGCATCGGCCGTTTCCGCCGCCTGCTGCGACAGGCGCAGGTCCTTCAGCATCAGTTCGGCGGCGAAACCGGGCTTGTAGCCGTTGTCGGCGGGTGAGGACGGGCCGACACCGGGGGCCGGGCAATAGGCGTTCATCGTCCAGCTGTAGCCGGAAGAGGTCGAGACGACATCGAACATCTTCTGCCGGTCAAGGCCCAGCTTGTCGGCCAGCGCGAAGGCCTCGCATGTGGCGATCATGGTGACGCCAAGGATCATGTTGTTGCAGATTTTCGCCGCCTGCCCGTTGCCCGAGGGGCCGCAATGCACCGCCTTCTGGCCCATGACGTCAAAGAGCGGCCGCACGATGGCAAAGGCCTTGTCCGATCCGCCCGCCATGAAGGTCAGCGTCCCCGCCGCCGCGCCGCCGACACCGCCCGAGACCGGGGCATCGACGGCCAGAAGCCCGGCCTTCACCGCCTGATCGGCGACCGCGCGGGCGCTGTCCACATCGACGGTGGAACAATCGCACAGGACCGCGCCCGGCTGCATCGCGGGGATCACCTGTTCGGCGACGGTGCGCAGGATGGCGCCGTTCGGCAGCATGGTGATGACGACGTCTGCCTCCGCGACCGCCCCGGCGGCGCTGCTGGCGGCGGTGACGCCATCGGGCATCGGCGCGGCGGTGTCAAAGCCCGTCACCTCATGCCCCGCCCTGACGAGGTTGGCGGCCATCGGCGCGCCCATGTTGCCAAGTCCGATGAATGCGATCTTCATGGGGTCTCCTCCGCGAATGAAAGTTCCTCCGGCCCGAGCGATGCGAGCATCCGCGCGACATCCCCTTCCGGTACGGCGTCAGGCCCGCCATGCCGCCAGCGCGGATTGCGGTCCTTGTCGATGATCTGCGCGCGGATGCCTTCCAGAAAGTCGGCCTGTTCCATCGACCGGAAGGTAAAGCGGTATTCCTGCATCAGCGCCGCGTGCAGCGAGGCGTTGCCGCGCAGGGCGCGGATCATGGCGATGGTGCAGGCGGCCGACAGGGGGGCGGCGCGGCTGAGCGCGCGCAGGGCCTGCGTGGCAAAGTCGCTGTCATCGCCTTGCAGCGAGCGGACGATCCCGGCCAGTGTCGGCTGGCCGAAATGGCGGTCGATCCGGTCCTGAAGCGCGGCGAAGGCGCCGTCCGGGGCAGGGCGCGTGGCGGCCTCGATCGCCGTCACCTCACCCGTTTCGATCAGCCGCGCCTTCAGCGCGCCCCAGTCCGCCTCGGGCACGAAACTGTCGGCAAAGCCGGTCAGGATCGCGTCCGCCGGTCCCATCCGCGCGCCGGTGGTGCCGACATATTCGCCCAGATGCCCCGGCGCGGTGGCCAGGATAAAGCTGCCGCCCACGTCCGGCACAAGGCCGATCCCGCATTCCGGCATCGCGACAAGGGAGCTTTCGCCAACGATCCGGTGGCTGCCATGGCAGCCAAGGCCAACCCCGCCGCCCATGGTGAAGCCCTGAAGGAAGCTGACCACGGGCTTCGCATAATCCGCGATCCGCGCGTTCATGCGGTATTCGTCGAACCAGAACTTGCGGCCATAGCTATAGTCGCCCCTGGTCCCGGTCGCATACATCTCGGCAATATCGCCGCCCGCGCAAAAGGCGCGCTCGCCCTCGGCGTCGATCAGGACCAGCGCGACATCGGGGTCACTGGCCCAGCCGATCAGCGCCGCGTCAACCTCAAGGCACATCGCATAGCTCAGCGCGTTCAGCGCCTTGGGCCGGGTCAGGGTGATGCGCCCGGCGCGGCCCTCCTTGCGGATATGGATATCGGCCATCAGCCCCTCTCGGCCAGCAGGGTGCGCGCCACGATCAGGCGCATGATCTCATTCGTGCCTTCAAGGATCTGGTGAACCCGCAGGTCGCGGACGATCTTTTCCACCCCGTAATCGGCAAGATAGCCATAGCCGCCATGAAGTTGCAGGCACTGGTTGGCGACGTCGAAGGCATTGTCGGTGACCAGCAGTTTCGCCATCGCGCAGAACTTTGTCGCATCCGGCGCCTTATTGTCCAGCTTCCACGCCGCCTGACGCAGGAAGGTGCGGGCCGATTGCAGCTTCACCTCCAGCTCCGCCACGCGGAATTGCAGCGCCTGAAACTGATCGAGCGATTTGCCGAAGGCGCGGCGTTCGCCCATATAGCCCAGCGTCGCATCCAGCGCCGCCTGCGCGCCGCCAAGGGCCGATGCCGCGATGTTCAGCCGCCCGCCGTCAAGGCCCGCCATGGCATAGGCAAAGCCCTTGCCCTCTTCCCCCAGCAGGTTTTCCGCCGGGATCGCGCAATCGTCGAACTGCACCTGCGCGGTCGGCTGCGCGCGCCAGCCCATCTTGTCCTCCAGCCCGCCGAAGGAAAGGCCCTTTGACCCGTCCTCGACGATCACGGTGGAGATGCCCTTCGGCCCGTCGCCGCCGGTCCTGACCATCGTGACATAGACGTCCGAATAGCCGCCGCCGGAGATGAAGGCCTTGGTGCCGTTCAGCACCCAGCCCTCATTCGTCCGCTCCGCCCGCGTCCGCAGCGCGGCGGCGTCCGAGCCAGAGCCGGGTTCGGTCAGGCAATAGGAAAACACCTTTTCCATAGAGGTCAGCGCGGGCAGCCATTTCGCCTTCGTTGCCTCGGACCCGAACTTGTCGATCATGCCGCCGCACATGTTGTGGATCGACAGGAAGGACCCGACCGCCGGGCAGGACATCGCCAGCGCCTCGAAGACCAGGGTCGCATCAAGGCGCGACAGGCCGGACCCGCCATACTCCTCGCTGACATAGATGCCGCCCAGCCCAAGCTCGGCCACCTTGGGCCAAAGGGCCTTGGGGATCG
>DAIOXI010000136.1:2166-2899 GCA_036758045.1 Albidovulum sp. | reverse complement strand
CCCACTCCCGCGCGAAGGGGGCGATATGCTCGCGCCCGAAGGCCAGAGCCATGTCGAAGATCGCCTGCTGTTCCTCGGTCAGCGCGAAGTCCATCAAATCCCCCCTTTGCGGCATCGAATTGAACGAGTGTTAAATTCGAACTGTTTCAGGAGTTTTGCAAGATCGGCTGTCAGGGATGTGCGCGGAATGCGCAGCTGATTCGCGCCATTCTGGCGGGGAAACGATGAAAGACCCTGCAACAATCGTGAACTTGGAAACCCAAGGTTGAGTGGCGGGAAACGGCCTCCGCACCCCCGGCAACCTGCGGATGAATATGGCGAGGCGGTGTTGGAAAGGCCTCAAATATGGCGGTATTGTGGCAACGGTGGCTTTCATTCTTGGGTGTTTCTGATGACTATGAGTTTCTCGATCAAGGCTTTTGCGTTGTCTGCGGCGTTCGCCGTATCGGCCTTCGCGGCCGAGGCGGCGACCTACAACTTCGTTCCGGTGACCAGCAACTCTTCGACCAATACCACCATCGGCTCGCAACAGCTGAGCGTGGATGTGGCCGACAGCGGCAATGGAACGGTCTCCTTCACCTTCGCGAACAGCGGACCGGCCGCGTCCTCGATCACGGATGTCTACTGGGACGATCAGGCGGGGCTGCTTAACACGATGGGGACGCTCTCCGGCTCTGCCGGTGTCAGCTTCTCGCAATATGCCAGCCCCGGAAACCTGCCGGGCGGCAACTCC
>DAIOXI010000136.1:0-2156 GCA_036758045.1 Albidovulum sp. | reverse complement strand
GCTTCTCGGTCAGCCCGAGCGGCGCCTCGGCGGACAGCAACACTCCGGTGCAGCCGATGGGTGTCAATCCGGGTGAGTTCCTGACGGTGATCTGGTCGCTGCTGAGCGGCGTGACCTACTCCGACGTGATCGCTGCGCTGAACCTTGGCGGCGACCAGTCCGGCTCACTCCGCATCGGTATCCACGTTCAGGGCTTTGCCAATGGCGGTTCGGAAAGCTTCGTCAACGCGACGCCGACCCCGGTTCCGGTACCGGCCGCGGGCCTTCTGCTGATGGGTGCGCTTGGCGCGCTGACGGTGGCACGCCGCCGCAAGATGATGTGACACCCGCAAGCCACGTCGCGAACGCATGAGGGAAGAGGGGGCGACCCCTCTTCTTTCGCTTCGGGCGGGCGTCACAGATCGGCGTGATATTCCTCGATCAGGCTTTGCACCACCGCCCGCATCGCCGCCCCGGAATCGTCTCCGGCCTCGACCGCGTCGTGATAGACCGCGCGCTGGCGATTCGCGCTGGTCCCGGTCGTGATCAGATCGCGCAGGCCCTCTATCTCCGCCACGCAGCCCAGCGCCTCGGCATCCTCGGCCACCAGAGCGATCATCTCCTCAAGCAGCCCGGCGAAATCGACGACCGCCAGCTTGCCGAAGTCGATGAGCCCGCCGCCGGTCCCGTAGCGCTGCGCGCGCCAGCGATTTTCGCCGATCAGGAAGTTGTCATAAAGCCGCCAGCGCTGGTTGCCCCGTTGCAGCCGCCAGAGCATCCGCGTCAGGCATTGCGTCATCGCCGCCAGCGACAGCGCCACCTCAAGCCGGGGGGAGACGTCGCAGATCCGGCTTTCGATGGTCGGGAAACGGGCCGAGGGGCGCAGGTCCCACCAGATCTTCGACGAATCCTCGATCAGCTTCATGCTGACCAGTGCGTCCACCGCCCGTTGATAGGCGCCCCAGCTGTCGAATTTCGGCGGCAGGCCGGTGCGCGGCAGGTTGTCGAAGACCGTCAGGCGATAGCTGGCAAGCCCGGTATCCTCGCCCTGCCAGAAGGGGGACGAGGCCGACATCGCCAGAAGATGGGGCAGGAAATAGGACAACTGGTTCACAAGGTCGATGCGCATGTCCTCGGACCGGATGCCGACATCGACATGCATCCCGCAGATCAACATCCGCCGCGCCACCCCGCCCAGATCGCGGCGCAGGTCGTTGTAACGCTCCTTGTCGGTGTGGTGCTGATCCTTCCAGTCCGCGAAGGGGTGGCAGGAAACGGCAATCGGGATCAGGCCGAAGCGCGCGGCGTTGCGCGACACGCAGGCGCGCAGGCGGCGCAGATCGTCGCGCGCCTCGCCCACGCCCTTGCAGACGCGGGTGCCGACCTCGATCTGGCATTGCAGGAATTCGGGGCTGACCTGGCCCTCCGTCTCGGCCTTGCAATGCTCCACAAGGGCCCCCGGCGCGGTGGCAAGCGCCAGCGTCTCGCGGTCGACCAGAAGGTACTCCTCCTCGATCCCGATGGTGAAATCCGGCGCGGCCATCGCATCCCCCCGTTCTGGAGGGCAACTTGAGCAAAGAGGGGCGCGTTGGGCAAGCGTTCAGAGGCGTCGCATGCAAAACGCCGCAGGTGGCTGGTCCGTGCCGGTCCTTTCCCTTGTCCCGACACCGCAACGAAAAAGGGCGGCCCGCCGGGGCCGCCCTGTGATCTGTCCGGGACTGGACGTCAGTCCATCGCCTTGAACGCGAACTCCCCGCCTTCCTTGATGCCGGAGAACCAGCGCGCCGTGACGGTCTTGGTCTTGGTGTAGAACTTGAAGGCGTCGGGGCCGTACTGGTTGAGATCGCCAAAGGCCGATTTCTTCCAGCCGCCGAAGGAGAAGTACGAGAGCGGCACCGGGATCGGGAAGTTGATGCCGACCATGCCGACATTCACCCGGTTCGCGAAGTCGCGCGCCGTGTCGCCATCGGCGGTGAAGATCGAGGTGCCGTTGCCATAGGGGTTGTCCATGGTCAGCTTCAGCGCCTCCTCATAAGACCCGGCGCGGACCTGGCTGAGGTCGGGGCCGAAGATTTCCTCCTTGTAGATGTCCATCTCCGTCGTTACCCGGTCGAAGAGCGATTGGCCGACGAAATAGCCGTTCTCATAGCCCTGAAGCTTGAAGCCACGCCCATCGA
>DAIOXI010000135.1:8020-8408 GCA_036758045.1 Albidovulum sp. | reverse complement strand
ATATTCACGAACGCAGCAGTCAGATAGAACAGGAGCGCCAGATTGCTCAGGGTCAGGGCATCGAGACGATGGCGGTAGAGAAAGTCGCCGCGCACGACGGGAAGCACCAGCAGGATCGAGACCAAGCCAGAAGTCAGATCAGGAACGTAAGAGACCTCTCGCGTGAAAAGCCAAAGAAAACTTATGGTGTAGGTGAGGCTTGCGATCACGCAAGCGACAACAAGGAAACCGAAGGCAAGCAGGTTCCTTCTGTCCCCGTTCATCGTCCTTATACGACTGAGCAATCAAATTTCTCCCGCTCTTTTCCGACGAGGAAGGTATTCATGGCCTGCCCCGGTGTCCATCTTCAACGCGGAGATGCGCCTCTACTCCGCAATTTCCAAGATTC
>DAIOXI010000135.1:0-7808 GCA_036758045.1 Albidovulum sp. | reverse complement strand
GCCTCGATCATCTCGATCTTCCAGGCGCGGTTCCACTTCTTGATCCGCTTCTCGCGCAGGATGGCCTCTCTGATGTCAGAATGATGCTCGAACCAGACGAGGTGGCGCAGGTTGTAGCGGCCGGTGAAGCTGTTGGCGCTGCCTTCGCCGTGCTCTGCAACACGTCGGAAAAGGTCGTTCGTCACGCCAGTATAGAGTGTGCCGCCTGGCCGGTTCGTCAGGATATAGGTGTAGTAGTTGTGGGTGCGCATGGTTCCCCGCTTTCGCGGAGATAACATTGGGGGTCGGTAGTTAAGGAAGAGTTGAGCCAGGTGATGAGAGGTTCCCGCTTTCGCGGGAATGACAGCGGTGCGCGGCTAGAACGTCGCGCCTGTCATCCCCGCGAAAGCGGGGATCACCCATCCATCTTCAACGCGCTGATAAACGCCGACTGCGGGATCTCCACCTTCCCGAACTGCCTCATCTTCTTTTTCCCCGCCTTCTGCTTGTCGAGCAACTTCCGCTTCCGCGTGGCGTCGCCGCCGTAGCACTTGGCGGTCACGTCCTTCCTCAGCGCGGCGATGGTCTCTCGCGCGATCACCCTGCCCCCGATCGCCGCCTGGATCGGGATCTTGAACATGTGGCGCGGGATCAGGTCCTTCAGCTTCTCGCACATCATCCGGCCGCGGGATTCGGCGCGGTCGCGGTGGACCATGATCGACAGGGCATCGACGGGTTCGTCATTCACCAGGATCGACATCTTGACCAGCGTATCCTCGCGGTATTCGGAGATCTGGTAGTCGAAGCTGGCATAGCCCTTGGTGACGCTCTTCAGCCGGTCGTAGAAGTCGAAGACGACCTCGGCCAGCGGCAGGTCATAGACGACCATGGCGCGGGACCCGGCATAGGTCAGGTCCATCTGGATGCCGCGCCGGTCCTGGCAGAGCTTCAGCACGTCGCCCAGATAGTCGTCGGGGACCATGATCGTCGCCTTGATGCGCGGCTCCTCGATATGGTCGACATAGGTCAGGTCGGGCATGTCGGCGGGGTTGTGCAGGTCGCGCACCTCGCCGTCCTTCATGTGCAGGTGGAAAACGACCGAAGGCGCGGTGGTGATGAGGTCGAGATCGTATTCCCGTTCCAGCCGGTCGCGGATCACCTCAAGATGCAGGAGGCCAAGGAACCCGCAGCGGAAGCCGAAGCCGAGCGCGGCCGAGGTCTCCATCTCATAGCTGAAACTGGCGTCGTTGAGGGCGAGCTTCTCGATCGCGTCCCTGAGCGCCTCGAAATCGTTGGCATCGACCGGGAAGAGGCCGCAGAAGACGACCGGCTGGGCGGGCTTGAAGCCCGGCAGCGCCTTGTCGGTGCCGCGTTTTTCGTGCGTGATGGTGTCGCCGACGCGGGTGTCGCGGACCTGCTTGATCGACGCGGTGAAGACGCCGATTTCGCCGGGCCCAAGCTCGGCGATATCGACCATCTTGGGCTTGAGCACCGAAAGCTTGTCGATGCTGTAGACGGCGCCGGTCTGCATCATCTTGATGCGGTCGCCCTTGCGGATCACGCCGTCCATGACCCGGATCATCACAACGACGCCAAGGTAGCTGTCATACCAGCTATCGACCAGCATCGCCTTGAGGGGGGCATTGCGGTCGCCCTTCGGCGCGGGCAGCTTGTGAACGATGGCCTCCAGCACCTCGGGGATGCCGAGGCCGGTCTTGGCCGAAATCGGGATCGCCTCGGAGGCGTCGATGCCGATCACATCCTCGATCTGCGCCTTGACCTGATCGGGTTCGGCGGCGGGCAGGTCGATCTTGTTCAGGACCGGAACGATCTCGTGGTCGGCGTCGATGGCCTGATAGACATTGGCAAGCGTCTGCGCCTCTACCCCCTGCGTGGCGTCGACCACGAGAAGGGAGCCTTCGACGGCGCGCATGGACCGGCTGACCTCGTAGGCGAAGTCGACATGGCCGGGGGTGTCGATCAGGTTCAGCACATAGGTCCGGCCGTCCTTCGCGGGATAGTCGATCCGCACGGTGTTGGCCTTGATGGTGATGCCGCGCTCGCGCTCGATGTCCATCGAGTCGAGCAACTGTTCCTTCATGTCGCGGTCGGCCACCGTCCCGGTCGATTGGATCAACCGGTCGGCCAGCGTGGATTTGCCGTGGTCGATATGCGCCACGATGGAGAAGTTACGGATCTGCGAAAGCTCGGTCATGATTGCGGGGATATGCGCGGGATTTGCAGGCCGGTCAATGGGGGGCGGGTCGGCGCGGGCGATCTGTGATATGCTGATCCTGCCGACCGAAACCGGAGGAGCGGCGATGAAAGAGGTTGCCTTCCACGTCCGCGTCACCGGCCGCGTCCAGGGCGTGGCCTACCGGGCCTGGTGCCGGGGGGTGGCGCTTGACCTTGGGCTCAGGGGCTGGGTCCGCAACCGCGGCGACGGCTCGGTCGAGGCGGCGCTCGCCGGGCCGGAGGACAGCGTCGCCCGCATGCTGACGGCGATGGGCGAGGGGCCCGGCGCGGCGCGGGTGACGGATGTCTGGTCCGACCCGGTCAGCCCCGGCACCGTGCCCGAGGGCTTCGAGATCAGGGGCTAACCCACCGGCAGGACCTGCCGCCGGACCATGGTGCGCAGCGCGAAGCTTGACCGCGTGGAGCGGATGCCGGGCACCCGCATCAGCTTGTCTTCCAGGAAACGGTCGAAATCGGTGAGGTCCGCCGCGACGACCCGCATCAGGATGTCGCGCGTACCGGTCATCAGGTGGCATTCCATCACCCTCTCGAACCCGCGAACGGCGCGTTCGAAGGCGTCGATGGCGTCCTTCGACTGGCTCTCAAGCTCCACCTGGATGAAGACCGAGACCGGCAGGCCGATGCGGGCCTGGTCGATGCGGGCGGAATAGCCCTCGATGATCCCCTCCGCCTCAAGCCGGGCAAGGCGGCGGGCGCAGGGGGTCGGCGACAGGCCGATCGCGGCGGCAAGATCGGTCACCGTCTGTCGCCCGTCGCGCTGGAGCGCGGAAAGAAGCCTGGCGTCGATGGCGTCCATGGGGGAATCTCCCGTACTTTGGTCATTTGTTAGAGATATACTCCAACACCCGCACAGATGACGACCATCTTCGCCGAAAACCCGCGCCAACGTGGTGATACCCTCTTCCCTACCGCAAGCAGGGAGGGTTTCATGGACATCACCGCCGTCGCCGCAAAAGGGCATGAGGAGGTCTATCGCATCAGCGATCCCGAGGCCGGGCTGACCGGCTTCATCGCCATTCATTCCACCGTGCTTGGCCCGGCTGCGGGCGGCCTCCGGATGCGGGTCTATGGCGGCGAGGGCGAGGCGCTGGAGGACGCGCTGCGCCTGTCGCGGGGGATGAGCCTGAAGAACGCGGCCGCAGGGCTGCCGCTCGGCGGCGGCAAGGCGGTGATCATGGGCGATCCGGCCCGCGACAAGACGCCCGCGCTGCTCAGGGCCATGGGGCGGGCCGTCGATACGCTCAACGGTCGCTACTGGACCGCCGAGGACATGGGCATGGGGCCGGACGACATGGCCGTGATCGGGGCCGAGACCGCCTTTGTCGCGGGCCTTGCCGGGGGGGCCTATGCCAGCGGCGACCCCTCCCCCATCACCGCGCAGGGCGTCTTCAACGCGATCCGCCTGTCGGCGGCGGACCGGCTGGGATCGCCCGACCTGCACGGGCGGCGCGTGGCGCTTCAGGGTCTGGGCCATGTCGGCAGTTCCCTCGCCGCACTTCTCCACGCCGCGGGCGCCCGGCTGATCGTCAGCGACATCGACCCCGCCCGTACCGCGTGGGCCGCCGAGACCATGGGGGCAAAGGTCGTGGCAGGGGCAGACATCCACCGGGCAGAGGCCGACATCTTCGCCCCCTGCGCTATCGGCGCGGTCCTGAACGCCACCACCGTGCCGGAAATCCGCGCCAGCATCGTCGCCGGGGCCGCCAACAATCAGCTGGCCACACCCGAGGACGGGCTGGCCCTGCACCGCCGCGCCATCCTCTACGCCCCCGATTTCGTCGCCAATGGCGGCGGCATCATCAATGTCGCGACCGAGATCCTGCGGATCACCGGGCGCCAGCGCTTTGTCGCGGACAAGCTCGCCGCGCTTGAGGCGACGCTGGGCGCGATCTACCGCACCGCACGGCGCGACGCCCGCGCGCCCAGCGCGGTGGCCGAGGAGGTCGCGGGGGAAAGACTGCGCCGGAAAGCCGCCTGAGGCCGCCCACAACCGGAACGATTGCGCGGGCGCGCATCCCCCGGCATACTCCGCCGCCAAGAGGGGCCGCCCGAACGGCCCCCGGTTCGGGAACGGAACGGAGGATGCCATGCGCGCGATGCTTGCGCTTGCGGGGTGTTTCACGATTATCGCCGGGTTTGCTGCGGCCGGGCCGGTCGGCTCTGCCTGTCTTCAATCCGGGCGCGGGGCGAGCCAGCCGCTTTGCGCCTGTATCGAGAACGCGGCCAAGATGACGCTGAGCGGATCGGATCAGAAACGGGCGGCCCGGCTTTTCACGAACCCGGAGAAGGCCGAGGAGATGCGGGTCTCGGACTCGGCCCGCAACCGCGCCTTCTGGGAACGCTACCAAGGCTTCGCCTCGGCCGCCGGGACACTTTGCGGCGGCTGAGGCGTCAGCGCGCCAGTCCCGCAATCAGCCGCTCCACCCCCGCCTCGATGATGTCGAGCGTCCCGGCGAAGTCTCCGGTATACCACGGGTCCGGCACGTCCGGCGCGTCGGACGTCGCATCAGGAAACATGCCGACCCTTGCCCCCGTCGCGGGCGCCAGCCGCAAAAGCCGGTCAAGCACCGGCCGCTCCATCGCGAGGATCAGGCCAAAGCGGGCGAAATCGCCGCGCGCCACCTGTCGGGCGCGAAGGCCGGTCAGGTCATAGCCGCGCCGCCCGGCCTCGGCCACCATGTCGGGATGGGGGGGCTCGCCCAGATGCCAGGTTCCGGTCCCGGCGCTGTCGGCCCCCACGTCCAGACCGGCCGCGTTGGCGCGGGCGCGAAACACCGCCTCGGCGGCGGGTGAGCGGCAGATATTGCCCAGACAGACGAAGAGGATAGGCTGCATCCCACCCCCATGCCGGAAAGGACGCCCCATGTCAAAACCCGCCATCGTGATCCTGACCGGGGCCGGGATCTCAGCCGAAAGCGGCCTTGGAACCTTTCGCGATGTCGGTGGCCTCTGGTCCCGCTATGACTGGCGCGACCTCGCGACACCCGAGGGCTTCGCCCGCGATCCGGGTTTCGTACTCGACTTCTACAACTGGCGACGGGAACGGGTGCGGGCGGCGGACCCGAACCCCGCCCATGTCGCGCTGGCGCGCCTGCAACGGGACTATGGCAGCCCGGTCACGATCATCACGCAGAATGTCGATGACCTGCACGACCGCGGCGGCGCGCAGGGTGTCATCCACATGCACGGCACCCACCTGACCGCGCTTTGCGCCGCCTGCCGCCACCGCTGGCCCGCGCCCGAGGTGATGCGCCCCGCCGACCCCTGCCCCGCTTGCCAACAGCCCGAAACCCGCCCCGACGTGGTCTGGTTCGGCGAAACGCCCTATCACCTGGACCGCATCGCCACCGCGCTTGAAACGGCGGGGCTCTTCGTGTCGATCGGCACCTCGGGCACCGTCTATCCCGCCGCAGGCTTCGCCGCCGCCGCCCGCGGCTCCGGCGCGCGTACGCTGGAACTGAACCTGGAGCCATCCGAAAACGCTCCCCATTTCGACGAAAGCCGCCACGGCCCGGCCAGCACCACTGTCCCGGCCTGGGTCGAACAGCTCCTGTCTTCCCCTTAGACTTCTTCGTTGCCCAACTACTCCGGGGGAATCGCCGCGCCCCGCGGCGATGGGGGCAGCGCCCCCTTCCCCCTTCGCTATCCCATGGACAGCCCAATGCGCCTGTGACAGGCTCGCGCAATGCCGCATGACGATCACGACCACCCCCATTCTCTTCTCCCGCCGGAACCTGCGCTGCGGGTCAAGGCGCTTGAATCCATCCTCGTCGCCAAGGGCCTCGTGGACCCGGCTGCCATGGCCGCGATCCTCGACACCTACGAACGCAAGGTCGGCCCCCACCTGGGCGCGAAGGTCGTCGCCCGCGCCTGGGCCGACCCGACCTTCCGCGCGCTCCTCCTCACGGATGCCAATGCGGCGATGGCGCAGATGGGCATCGGCGGCCGGCAGGGCGAACATGTCGTGGCGGTGGAGAACACGGTGCAAACGCATAACATGGTCGTCTGCACGCTCTGCTCCTGCTACCCGTGGCCGCTCCTCGGCATTCCGCCCGCCTGGTACAAGTCTGACGCCTACCGAGCCCGCGCGGTGCGAGAGCCGCGCAAGGTGCTGGCCGAATTCGGCGTGACCCTGCCCGAAGGGCAAAGCGTCCGGGTCTGGGATTCGACGGCGGAGGTGCGCTATCTCGTCATCCCCATGCGCCCCGACGGGACCGATGGCATGGATGAGGCCGCGCTGGCCGCGCTTGTCACCCGCGACAGCATGATCGGGACCGGGCTGGCGGAGGCACCGCAATGACCCGCGTTCACGACATGGGCGGGCGCCATGGCGACGGCGCCGTCATCCCCGAACCGCAGGGCATGGTTCCCGTCGGCGCCGACTGGCAGCGCAGCGCGCTGGCCCTGACGCTGGCGGCCGGGGGCCTTGGCGCATGGTCCATCGACACCTCGCGCCATGCGCGGGAAAAGCTCTCCCCCAAGGATTACGCGCGCTTCTCCTATTACGAAAAATGGATCGCCGCGCTGGCCGACCTGCTGGCCGAGGCGGGGCTTGTGACCAAAGCGGAACTCAGCGCCGGCAAGGCGGCCACCGCCGCACCGCACCCGAAGCTGTTCACCGCCGACAAGGTCGCGCCGGCGCTGGCCCGTGGCACGCCCTATGCGCGCGCCAGCGGCATCGCCCCGGCCTTTGCCCCCGGCGACCGGGTGCGCACCCGCCTGCCCGCCCGCAACGCCCTTGTCCCCGGCGGCCATACCCGCCTGCCCGCCTATGCGGCAGGCCAGACCGGCACCGTCATCCTGACCCATGGCGCGCATGTCTTTCCCGACACGAACGCCCACCGCCTCGGCGAATGCCCCGAGCCGCTCTACACCGTCGCCTTCGCCGCCGCCGACCTCTGGGGCGTGGCAGAGGCCGAGGGGGATGAGGTCACGCTGGACCTTTGGCAAAGCTATCTGGAACCGGCATGACGCCCGAACGCCCCTTCGCGGAACCCTGGCAGGCAGAGCTTTTCGCGCTGACCCTGGCCCTGTCCGAGGCCGGGCAGTTCACTTGGGGCCATTGGACCCGGGCCTTCGCTGCCACGCTGAAACGGCACGGCGCCACGCGCCCGCTTGACGGCAACGCCGATTACTACGCCGCCTGGCTTGAGACGCTGGAAGGGCTTCTGGACGGCAGCGGCCTTGCGCCGAAACCGCTGGCCGCGGAAATGCGCGACAGGTGGGAGTCGGCCTATCTTTCCACCCCGCATGGCCAGCCGGCCAGGGTCGCGGATTAACCGCGCAGGACCGCCAGCATTTCCGCCGCCGCCTCGGCGGAGCTGCGTTCACCCGATGCGACCGCCTCGCCCAGCGCCTCCAACCGCGCCCGGACATCCGCGTCCCCGGTCAGCCGGGCGAGAAGTCCCGCGCGCACCTCTTCCTCGAACCAGCGCTTCGCCTGTTCGGCGCGGCGGCGGGCGAACCAGCCGCTACCCTTCCGCGCCACAGCCAGCGCCGCCATCACCGCCCAGGCCGTTTCCAGCCCGGTTACCTCGGAGGCGGAAACGCCCAACGCCTTGGGGAAGCCCTCC
>DAIOXI010000134.1:3454-8706 GCA_036758045.1 Albidovulum sp. | reverse complement strand
CCGCCTGACCCGCGCCGGTTTCGACACGCAAGGCGTGGACGGCAAGATCGGCCCCAACACCATCGCCGCCGTCCGCGCCTTTCAGCGCGCTGAGGGCCTTGTGCCGGACGGCTATGCGAGCCTGGATATTCTGAAACGATTGCGCTGAGGGACGGCGCGTCCCGGACCAGATCCGGGACCTGGACATGGGGCGTGCCGCCCGCCCAAAGGCGGACGGCCGTTTTGCTCCGCGCTCCCTGTCCTCACTGCGCGGCGCGGATCGATTCCTCCAGCTTGCCCAGCGCCTCGGTGAAGACCGCATCCTGGATGGTGATCGGCGAGAGAAAGCGGATCACGTTGCCGTAGACGCCGCAGGTCAGCAGGAGAAGGCCGCGCTTCAGCGCCTCGGTCCGGACCTTGTTCGCGAAATCGGCGGAAGGCTTGCCGCCAAGGTTGAACTCCACCGCGTTCATGAAGCCGGGACCGCGGATGTCGGCGATCTCCGGAACGTCGTCGCGCAGGCTGGACAGGTGCTGTTTCAGCCGCGCGCCAAGTTGGTTGGCGCGGTCGCAGAGCCCCTCTTCCTCGATCACGTCGAGAACGGCATTGGCCGCCGCGATCCCCAGCGGGCTGCCGCCATAGGTGCCGCCAAGACCGCCCGGCGCGGGGGCGTCCATGATCTCGGCCCGGCCGGTGACGGCGGCGAGAGGAAAGCCCCCGGCCAGAGATTTGGCCATCGTGGTCAGGTCGGGTGCCACCTCATGGTGGTCCATCGCGAACATCTTGCCGGTGCGGGCAAATCCGGTCTGCACCTCATCCGCGATCAGAAGGATGCCGTGTTCGTCGCAGATCGCGCGAAGCTGTTTCATGAATTCGCGCGGCGCCTCGTAGAACCCGCCCTCGCCCTGCACGGGTTCAAGGATGATCGCGGCGACCCGTTTCGGATCGACATCGGCCTTGAAGAGGTAGTTCAGCGCGTCGATGGATTTTTCCGTCGTCATGCCGTGCAGTTCGACCGGGAAGGGAACGTGGAAGACATCGTTCGGCATCGCGCCGAAGCCGACCTTGTAGGGCACCACCTTGCCGGTCAGCGCCATGCCCATGAAGGTGCGGCCGTGGAAGGCGCCGGTGAAGGCGACGACGGCCTGACGGCCGGTCGCGGCGCGGGCGATCTTGATCGCGTTCTCCACCGCCTCGGCGCCGGTGGTGACGAAGATAGACTTCTTGTCCCCCTTGCCCGGCACCATGCCGTTCAGACGCTCGGCGAGGCGGACATAGTTTTCGTATGGCACGACCTGATGGCAGGTATGGGTGAAGTGGTCGATCTGGTCCTTGACCGCCGCGATCACCTTCGGATGCCGGTGGCCGGTGTTCAGGACCGCGATGCCAGAGGCGAAGTCGATATAGCGGTTGCCCTCCTTGTCCCAGATTTCGGAATTCTCGGCCCGGTCGGCATAAATCTGGGTCATCACGCCCACGCCGCGTGACATGGCGGCCTGACGGCGTTTTTCGATCTCGGCGTTCTGCATGGACATATCTCCGTTCAGCAAGGCGCGGCAGCAGGGCCGCGAGAACCCCGGTTCTCATCCGCGAGTCAGGGCGTCGGGCGCAAAATATGATCAAAATTCGTCGTGGGGAAGGGACCTGTTGAGGGGGCGAAAGGGGTTTCCGGGGCGCCCTACCGGCCCCGTTCAAGGCGGCCGACAAGGGCCGCCAGCATCCGGTCGCAGGCGACAAGCTGATCCTCGGCGATGAATTCATCCGCGCGGTGGCCCTGATCCATCGAGCCCGGCCCGCAGACGACGGTGGGAATGCCCTTGCTGGCGAAGAACCCGGCTTCGGTCCCGAAGGCGACCTTGGTGGTGCCAGACGTCCCGGCGAGGGTCGAGACGATGCCGACGACCTCCGCCCCCGGCGGCGTGGAGAGGCCCGGATAGCGGTTGGTCTCATCCATCCCGATCGCGGCACCGGGGTCGTTCACGGCCCGCACCACACCTGCCGCCGCGCGGCCTATCCGGTCGATGATTCCCTCCACCGGCTCCTCTGCCAGATGGCGGACCTCGAAATCGACCGTTGCCCGGTCCGGCACGATGTTCAGCGCCGCGCCCGCGGACATCAGCCCCGCATGGACGGTACTGCATGGCACGTCATAGGCCGGGTCCTGCGCCCCCTTTTCGGCCAGATACGCCTGTTCCGCCCGCAGGATACCGACGAAATCCGCCGCCAGGTGCAGCGCGTTGACGAAGCGCGGCGCCAGCGCCGAATGGCCCGCGACACCCCGGCAGGTCGCGCGATAAACCGCCTTGCCCTTGTGCCCCACCGCCACGCGCATCGCCGTCGGTTCCCCAACGATGCAGAAGTCGGGGCGGCCAAGGGTCGGGATCACATGGTCGATGATCTCGCGTATGCCAAGACAGCCGAGTTCCTCGTCATAGGACAGCGCCAGCAGAAGCGGCCGGGCGAGGTCCCGTTGCGCAGCCACCCCCGCCACCGCCAGCGCCGAAGCGAGGAACCCCTTCATGTCGGCGGTGCCGCGCCCGTAAAGCCGCCCCGCAGTCGAAAGGGATCGCCCTGCCAGACCTGCCCCGCGACCGGCACGACATCGCTATGGGCGGACAACAGCGCCCCGCCATCGCCCGCAGGGCCGATCCGCGCCAGAAGCCCCGCCTTGGCCCCATCCGGGCTGTCGATCCGGGTGACAGCGGCGCCGAGGCGGTCCAGATATTCTCCCACGAAGCCGATCAGCGGCAGGTTGCTGGCCGAACTGACACTCGGGAAGCCGATCAGCCGCTCCAGCAGATCAAGGGTGGAGAGTATGCCTGTCATGCGAGCGCCGTCACTTCGCGCCGGAAGGGCAGCGCGTCGCCGATATCGGGCATGTCAAGCGCGCGCGCATAGCGATGCCCGGCATAGGTCGCCCAGGCAATCGGCCCCGGCGCGTTGGCATCGCCGATGACCTTGACCGAGGCGATGCCTGCATCGGCCCAGTCCGCCTGCCGCGCCATCAGATCGCGGTAAAGCGCGTCGTCGGGCTGGCGTGACGCCACCATGACGACCGCGCCGCAGCCGATATGGCCCGCCGTACCCGTGTAGCTGCACGCCGTCTGCACCCCATCGGAACGGATCGCCTTGACCCCGGTGTTCAGCACGATCCTGACCCCCGCCTCGACCAGCCGCCGATGGATCGCGGCCTGTTCCAGCGTGTTCAGCGTCCAGTCCGAGACATAGGCGGATGTGGTGACGAAACTGACCTTGCACCCCTTTCGCGCCAGAAGCTCGGCGATCACGCCGCCCATATAGTAGTGGTCGTCGTCGAACAGCACGACCTCACCCTGTGGCAGCCGCCCCTCCATGATGTCGTCGGGGGTGAAGACCGGCATCGCCGGATCGGCCGGGATCGGCACCACATGCAACCGCGCCACGCCATCGGCGCGCCAGTGCGAGCCGGTCGCGACGCAGACATGCTGAAACCCGAAATCGAGGATCTGGCCCGCATCGAGCCGGCTGTCGAAATAGCTCTCCACATTCGGCCGCTGCGACAGTTGATAGGCGCGGTAATCCGCGACCCGGCCCCAGGCCGACAGGCCGGGCAGCAACCGTTCCCGCGCGACGCGCCCGCCCAGCTCCGTCCCCGCCTCGGCCAGCGCCACGTCATAGCCGCGCAGCGCCAGGGCGCGCGCCGCCTCAAGCCCCGCCGGACCCGCGCCGACAACCAGCACCGACCGGCTTTCTCCCCTGGCGTTCATCCGTTCGGGGTGCCAGCCCTTGCGCCATTCCTCCATGAAGGTCGGGTTCTGGGTACAGCGCGAGATCGACATGGTCATGTCGCCGGTGATGCAGATGTTGCAGCCGATACACTCGCGGATGTCCTCGACCCTGCCCTCCTCCACCTTCTTCGGCAGGAACGGATCGGCGATGGAGGGGCGCGCGCAGCCGATGAAGTCCAGCACCCCCTGCCGCACCAGCCGCGCCATCAGGTCGGGCGAGGTAAAGCGGCCGACACCCACGACCGGCTTCGCGGTCAGTTCGCGAATGCCGGTGACAAGGGTTTCCTGCGCCGCCTCCTCCTTGAAGCGGCTCGGGCCGGAGCAATCCTCCCACGTCCCCTGCGCCAGGTCCCAAAGGTCCGGCAGATCGCGGTTCATCTCGATGAAATCGCGAAGCTCGGCATTGGAAAAGCCAAGATCGCCGATGGTCTCGTCCAGGCTGACCCGCAGCGTGATCCCCATCGTGTCGCCGACCGCCTGGCGGAGGTCGGCCAACACCTCATTCACGAACCGCGCCCGGTTCTCCAGCGAGCCGCCGTATTCGTCCGTCCGCTGGTTGGTGGCGCGCGACAGGAAATGCTGGAACACGCCGAAGCCATGCGCGCCGTAAAGGCAGATCAGGTCGAACCCCGCCGCCTTCGACCGCTTCGCCGCATTCACGAACCAACGGCGCAGGTTGCGGATGTCGGTCTTGTCCATCGCGCGGGCCTGTATCGGGTCGTTGGTGAAGGTGCGGATCGGCCCTGCGGACGGCGCCAGCGGCACCTCCTTGGTGTAGAAATTCGGCCCGTTGATGCCGGAATAAGCCAGCTGGATCCCTGCCAGCGCGCCATGGCTCTTCATCGCCTCCGACATGCGCCGCAGGGCAGGAATGTCGGCATCGTCCCAAAGCCGCAACTCGATGAAGGGCGTGATTTCGGAGGTATGGTGCATCTCGGTCTGTTCGGTGAAGATGACGCCCCAGCCGCCTTCCGCCTTCACCCCCCGCATCGCCGCCACGGCCGAGGGGTCGCGATAACCGCCGCCATTGCAATGCGGCACCTGGTAGAAACGGTTCTTCGCCGTCAGCGGGCCGATCCTGACCTGCTCGAACAGAATATCATGCCCGGGGTCGCGCATCCGGTCTTCCCCCTATTCGTCGCCCGGAACACCGTAGGACGGCGCCGCGACCGGGTTCAGCGCGCGGGTCACATAGGCCTCGGCCTGTGGCGCGTAGACTTCCCAGGCGCGCGCGATGGCCTCGATCGGGCAGCCATCGTCGATCCAGTCGCAGCGCAGGTCCGCATAAGGCCAGGCCTCGCGTTCGACGATCAGCATGCCTGCCGAATGCACCGGCCCCGCCTCGCCCCCAGCCGCGACGCCGGCGCGCATCGCGGCGATCAGCCGGTCGCCGAGTGGCCCCGCCACCGCGCCGAAGGCCGCCACCATGGCCGCGGGCACGCCGTCATTGGCCAGCAGGTTGCCCCCCGCCGCGCAGTCCGGCCCCGCGGCCTGCGTCCAGAGGCC
>DAIOXI010000134.1:0-3444 GCA_036758045.1 Albidovulum sp. | reverse complement strand
CGCTCCACCGCCAGCGCCGCCGCGATGGCATCGGCCCCTTCGCCCAGCGCGGCCAGCATCACCGGCCCCAGCGCCGGGTTGGTCACGTTCTGCGAGGCCGCCGCCCCCGCGCCCGCCTTCGCAAAGGCGCACCGCGCCGCCACCGCCGGCGAGGATGAGGAAATCGCCACCCCGAACTGCCCGCTTGTCCCGCATCGCGCCACGATGGAAAAGGTCATGCCACCCTACCTTCTTCGTTGTCGAAATACTCTCGGGGGTCCGGAGGGGTGAGCCCCCCCGGTCCCGCTCTCAATCCGGGATCACCGCCGTCGCGTCGATCTCCACCAGCCAGGAAGGCCGCGCCAGCGCCGTCACCACCACCCCGGTCGAGACCGGATGCACGCCCTTGATGTATTCTCCCATCACCCGATAGACCGCCTCGCGGTGTCGCACATCGGTCAGGTAGACGACGACCTTGCACAGATGCTCCATCCGCCCGCCCGCCTCCTCGATCAACTGGCGGATGTTCTGCATCACCTTGTGGGTCTGCTCGGCCGCGTCATGGCTGCCGATATCGGCGGCGGTGTCGAGGTCCTGCGGGCATTGGCCGCGCAGGAAGATCATCGTGCCGCGCGCGACGACCGCCTGGCAGAGATCGTTGTCGAGCTTCTGTTCGGGGTAGGTGTCGCGGGTATTGAACTTGCGGATGCGGGTATGGGCCATCAGGCAGTCCCTTCGCTGGCAGGGGTGTAGTGCAGGTAGTTTCGCTGTTTCGCGATATGGTCGGCGATATATTTGGCGTCGTACCAGACGCCCCAGATGAAGGACGATCCGCGCCGGGTCTGCCAGGGCAGGCCAAGGAAATAGACCCCCGGTTCGCGCGCGACACCACGCTGATGCAGGGGCGCGCCCCGTTCGTCGAAACTGTCGATCTTCAACCAGCCGAAATCGAAGGCAAAGCCCGTGGCCCAGATGATCGCGGTCACGTTCGCGGCCTTCAGGTCCAGTTCCCGCAAGGGGTTGGCCACGCAATCTGGATCGGGGCCGATCGCCCGCGCCTCCGGCTCCTCCGGCAGGGTCAGGCCGTTGCGCGCGACAAAGGCGTCCGCCTCATCCAGAAGGGCAAGGTAATAGGCATCACCCCGCGCGATATTTTGCGCGAGGTCGGGGGCGAACTGCAACACCCCGTCGCGGAAGCTTTCGGTCCGGCCGGTCAGCACCACGCCTTCCGCTGCCAGACGGCGGAAATCCATGGTGCGGCCGCCATAGGCGCCGCTGACCGCGATGGTGACGTGATCGGCGCCCGGCACCGCCTCCATGTCCCATTTGTTCAGCACCCCCAACCACCAGACGAAATCGCGCCCACGATAGGCGCGCGGCGGCCGTTCATGCGGCCCGACCGACAGATAGACCTTGCGCCCGGCGCGGTTGAGCTCATCGGCGATCTGCGCGCCCGACGATCCCGCGCCTACGACAAGGACCGCGCCTTCGGGAAGCTGGTCCGGGTTGCGGTAGCCGGTCGAATGTATCTGCACGATGCCCGCGCCTTCGGGGAGGATGGCCGGGATCACCGGCTTCTGGAACGGCCCGGTCGCGGCGACGACAAAGTCGGCCTCGACCACGCCCGCGCTGGTTTCGGCGCGAAAGCCCGGCCGGTCCTTCAGCCGCGCGAGCGATGTCACCTCCACCCCGCAGCGCACCGGGGCGCCGATCTTGCCCGCGAAGGCCGCCAAGTAATCGGCCACCTCCTCCTTGCCGGGAAACGCCTCGGGCGGGCAGGAGAATTCCATCCCCGGAAAGCGGTCATGCCAGGCCGGGCCGTTCGCGACCAGTGCGTCCCAGCGCTCGGACCGCCAGCGTTCGGCGATGCGCGCGCGTTCAAGGACGAGGTGCGGGATACCGGCCGCGCCCAGATGCGCGCTCATCGCGATGCCGGCCTGACCGGCGCCGACGACGAGCACCTCGGTCCTTTCGGGCAGGGATGTGTCTTGCAAGTCCGGCCTCCTCTCGCTTTGCCAGGGCATTATTGGAACGGTGCGCGCGGGAAGACGAGTCCTATTCGACCCGCCGTCTCAGCCCAGCGGATAGGAGCTGAGCAGCTCGTAATACGGCCCCTCCTCCGTCAGGATCGACTCGTAAAGGCCAAAGCCTGTGATCCGCGCGGGCGGCAGGCGCAGGTCGCCATGGGCGGCAAGGAAGCGGCCAAGGCGGCCAACCTCATCGGGGGTGGCGCCCTTGCCGAAGCGGGCCAGAGTCACATGCGGGGCGAAGCGCCGCCTCTCCCCCGGCAGGCCGATCCCGTGCAAGCGGCTGCGGACCCGGCTTTGCAGGTCGATGAGGGCGGGGGATGCCTGTACCCCCGCATGCAGCGACCGCGGCGGGTCGCCGAAGGTCGCCAGCCCCGACAGCGTCAGGTCGAAGGACTGAAGGCGAAGGGTTTCCAGCGCGAAATGCACCTCTTCCAGCATCGCCTCGCTCTGGTCGCCGAGGAAGGTCAGCGTCAGGTGCAGGTTTTCCGGCGCCACGATCCGGCCAAAGGGAATCGCAGCCTGAAGCCGGGCCAGGTCGCGCACCACCGGCGCGGGCATCTCTATCGCCACGAAACTGCGCATGTTTTGCCTGTTCCTTCATTGCCTCAGCCGCGATCTGACCACGAATGCGCGGCCTTGCACAGGGCAGGTTTATCGCGCAGGGTCCAGCCCGCGAACGGGGCGTCAGTCAGGCAGGTGAACAGGTGCGGGCAGGTATTGCGTTTCTGGTGGCCGGCTATGTGCTGAGCCAGTTCTACCGCGCCTTTCTGGCCGTTCTGGCGCCGGTCCTGAAGGCCGAGATCGGGGCGACGGCCTCGGACCTTGCGCTGTCCTCGGGCATCTGGTTCCTGATCTTCGCGCTGATGCAGATCCCGGTGGGCATCGCGCTGGACCGGATCGGGCCGCGCCTGACCGTGTCGGTTCTGCTGGCGCTTGGCGGCGGCGGCGGGGCGCTGGTCTTTGCGCTGGCCGGGGGGCCGGGGGCGATTCACCTGTCGATGGCGCTGATCGGGATCGGCTGTTCGCCGGTCCTGATGGCCGCCTATTACATCTTCGCGCGCATCTATGCCCCCGCCGTCTTCGGGACGCTGGCGGGCGCGGTGATCGGGTTCGGGTCGCTGGGCAACATCCTTGGCGCCGCCCCTTTGTCCGCGCTGGTCGAAGCGGTCGGCTGGCGCGAGACGCTTGTCGGCCTGACCGCCGTGACGCTGGGCGTCGCGCTGGCCCTGTTCCTCTTCGTGAAAAACCCGCCCAGGGCGGACATGCCGTCGACCGGCAGCGGATCGCTTCTCGATCTGTTGCGGGTGCCGGGGCTTTGGGCGATCCTGCCGCTGATGGCGGTGGCCTATGCGCCCGCCGCCTCGATCCGGGGGCTTTGGGCCGGCCCCTATCTGTCGCAGGTCTTCGGGGCGGACGCGGCGCAGATCGGCACCTC
>DAIOXI010000133.1:8344-8734 GCA_036758045.1 Albidovulum sp. | reverse complement strand
ATTTCCGTGCGTCGCCCCTTGCCGAGCGGGGCGGGGGCGACCATATCTGATCCATGGCCGCCGGGATCGGGGCCATGACCAGTGTCGCTTGAACCCGAGGACATGCCGAAATGACGAAACTGACCTTTGCCGCGCACCCCTTCCTTCTGGGCTTCGACCAGCTTGAAAGGCTTGTCGAACGCACCGCGAAAAGCGGGAATGACGGCTACCCCCCGTTCAATATCGAGCAGTCCTCGGAAAACAGTTTCCGCATCACGCTGGCCGTGGCCGGGTTCCGTGAGGCCGATCTGTCGATCACGGTCGAGGATCGCCAGTTGATGATCCGCGGCCGACAGGCCGACGATGCCGAAGAGGGGCGCGTCTTCCTGCATCGCGGGATCGCCGCACGCG
>DAIOXI010000133.1:2973-8334 GCA_036758045.1 Albidovulum sp. | reverse complement strand
CCGGTCTGTTTCGCGCCTTCCCAAGTATGAAGGCGCCTTGCAGTACCGCTTGCGTGAAGAGAGCCAGGCTTTCCGGAGTGACCTCCGCGCTGATGCGGTGCCGTTCGATCGCGTCGTCTATGTCCGCCCCGTGGCGGTAGCCGATCTGCCCCGGGAGCTGCGCGAGTTGGCGATGGGGCTTGAGACGATCTATGCCGTCCACGATGCCTCGGGCGACCGGCTGGCCCTGGTGAAGGACCGCAAGCTGGCCTTTATCGTGGCGCGTCAGAACGACATGGCGCCGGTCAGCGTCCACTGATCCCTGCTTCGGGATTGACCCGCGACGGAAAACGTTCCTCAGTGCGTTGAAGTAAACGGGCGCGGGTGCAAGCTGCGCCCCGCGCCGCGAATTTGCATGAGGGACAGATGAGTAGTGTAAGCGGATATAGCCGGGGGCAGATCATCCTCCACTGGGCGATCGTCGTCCTGTTGATCGTCAACTATGTGACAAGCGAGGCGATGGAAGAGGCCTGGCGCGCATTCCTGAAGGGGGGCGAGGCCTTCACGCTTGGCACCGCCGTTCATGTCTGGATCGGGGTGCTGGTGCTGGTTCTTGCCGTGGTGCGGCTTGTGCTGCGCAAGACACGCGGCGCGCCGGACCTGCCGCCGGGCGGGCATCCGGTCGCCGATCTGGTCGCCAAGCTGACGCATCTGGGGCTTTATGCCTGCATCTTCCTGCTTCCCGTCGTCGGCATGGTGGGCTGGTTCGGCGCGGTCCGGGACGCGGGCATGATCCACGGGCTGTTGTTCAACATCCTGATGGCGCTGACCGTGCTTCACGTCGCGGGCGCGCTTTATCATCAATATGTGCTGAAGGACGGGCTGATCCGCCGGATGATGCGGGCCGAATGACGGCGCGGAGGTGAGACGAGAAAGCCCCGCCAACCGGCGGGGCTTTGCTGTTTCCGGGGGGCGGTTCAGGCCTTGATAAGGCCCATGCTTTCCAGTTTCAGGATCACCTGATGGGCGCAGTTGTCGACATCCACGTTCTCCGTCTCGACCTTCAACTCGGGGGTCTGCGGTTCCTCATATGGGTCGGAGATGCCAGTGAACTCCTTGATCTTGCCTTCGCGGGCCAGCTTGTAAAGCCCCTTGCGGTCGCGCCGTTCGCATTCCTCAAGGCTGGTCGCGACATGGACCTCGACGAAGGCGCCGAAGGCTTCGACCATCTCGCGCACGGCACGGCGGGTCGCGGTATAGGGCGCGATCGGGGCGCAGATCGCGATGCCGCCGTTCTTGGTGATCTCGGAGGCGACATAGCCGATGCGGCGGATGTTGATGTCGCGGTGTTCCTTCGAGAAGCCGAGTTCCGAGGACAGATGCTTGCGCACCACGTCGCCGTCCAGAAGCGTCGTCGGGCGGCCGCCCATCTCCATCAGCTTGACCATCAGCGCGTTGGCGATGGTCGATTTGCCGGACCCGGAGAGGCCGGTGAAGAAGACCGTGAAACCCTGCTTGGCGCGCGGCGGAGAGGTGCGGCGAAGTTCCTGCACCACCTCGGGGAAGGAGAACCAGTCAGGGATCTCAAGCCCTTCACGCAGGCGGCGGCGCAGCTCGGTGCCGGAGATGTCGAGCACGGTCGAGCCTTCGGGCACCTCGTCGACGGGGAAGTACTGCGCCTTTTCCTGGACATAGACCATCTGCTTGAAGGGCACGACCTCGATCCCGACCTCGGCGGCGTGCGTCTTCACCAGTTCCTGTGCGTCATATGGCCCGTAGAAGTCCTTGCCCTGGCTGTTCTTGCCCGGCCCGGCATGGTCGCGGCCGACGATGAAATGCGTCAGGCCGTGGTTCTTGCGGATGATCGCGTGCCACAGGGCCTCGCGCGGGCCGCCCATGCGCATCGCCAGCCCCAGAAGCGACAGATGGGTGGTGGCGGCGGGATACTTGTCCAGCACCGCCTCGTAGCAGCGCACGCGGGTAAAGTGATCGACGTCGCCCGGCTTGGTCATGCCGACCGTCGGATGGATCAGGAGGTTCGCCTGCGCTTCCCGCGCGGCGCGGAAGGTCAGTTCCTGATGCGCGCGGTGCAGCGGGTTGCGGGTCTGAAAGGCGACGATCTTGCGCCAGCCCATCTTGCGGAAATAGGCGCGCAGTTCGTTCGGCGTGTCGCGGCGGGCCTTGAAGTCATAATGAACGGGCTGCTGGATGCCGGTGACCGGGCCGCCGAGATAGACGTTGCCGGCGGTGTTGTGCAGGTAGTTCACCGCCGGATGGGCGAGGTCGTTGGCGCCAAAGACCTTTTCGGCCTCGACATCCTTGTTCGGCACCCATTTGTCGGTGACCGAGAGGATGGCAAGGATCACGCCCTCGGCGTCGCGGAGCGCGATGTCCTGGCCCGGCTCGATCCCTTCGGCGAACTTCTCGCTGACATCCAGCGTCACCGGTATCGGCCAAAGCGCGCCGTCGGCCGTGCGCATGTCAGAGACGACGCCGTCGTAATCGGCCTCGGTCATGAAGCCCTTCAGCGGGTAGAAGCCGCCATTCATCAAAAGCTCAAGATCGCAGACCTGGCGCTGGGTCAGGTCCCAGGACGGCAGCGCGCCCGCTTCGTGTTTCAGCTTCTGGGCGCTGTCGTAAGAGACGTAAAGCTCCGGGATCGGGGCGAGGTTGGATTGCATCAGGGGGGTCCTTTTCTTGATCTGGAGAAGGCCGCTGCCGCTGCCGGTCAGTTCGGCATGCAGCGCGTCGTATTCGGCGAGTTTGCGGGTCAGGAACTGATCGGTCAGGCGGGCCTTGGTGGCGGCGCCCTTTGTCGTCAGCTCATAGGTAAACCGCTGGCGGCGGTCCGGGCCGCTGCGGCTTGCGACGCGGATATGACCGGCCTCGGTCGCCGCGCGCAGATGGGCGTTGAGGGTGCCAAGGCTGACACCCAGCGCCTGCGCCGTCGCCCGCTGCGAAGCCTCCGGTGCCAGGTCAAGTTGACGCAGAAGGCGGAAGAGCAGGTCGTCTTCCGAGGGGGATGTCACCACTTGCGACACGGGCGCGCTTTCGACTCACTATTTGTTCAGAGTTGAACATATCACACGGGAGGCCTGAAAAAGAAAGGGCTGCGTACCGATTGTACCCGTTGCGGCCGGAAGTGACCCGGCTGCAACAGGACTGTTTTGGGATATGGGTGAAGAGGGCAGGACCCGGCGCGTCAGCGCGCGGGTGGGGGCGACGCCACTGGCGGCTGGATTATTCCGCCGCCTCGACCTTTCTTTCGGCCTCCTGTTCGGCCAGCCAACGCTCCGCATCCAGCGCCGCCATACAGCCCATACCGGCGGAGGTCACCGCCTGCCGATAGACATGGGCGGTCAGGTCGCCCGCCGCGAAGACGCCGGGGATGGAGGTCGCGGTGCTGCCCGGTTTCACCTTCACATAGGCGCCGTGGTGCAACTCAACCTGATCCTTCACCAGTTCGGAGGCCGGCGCATGGCCGATGGCGACGAAGAAACCGTCGCAAGGGACGACCGTCACTTCCCCGGTCTTGACGTTCTTCGCGCGCACGCCCGTGACGCCAAGCGGTGCCTCGGTGCCGAGGATCTCCTCGACCGTGTGGTTCCACAGAAGTTCCACCTTCGGGTTCCTGAACAGCCGGTCTTGCAGGATCTTTTCCGAACGAAGTTCGTCACGGCGATGGATCAGCGTGACCTTGCTGGCGAAATTGGTCAGGAACAGCGCCTCTTCCACGGCAGTATTCCCGCCGCCGATCACCACGACTTCCTTGCCGCGATAGAAGAACCCGTCGCAGGTCGCGCAGGCCGAAACGCCGAAGCCCTTGAACTTCTCCTCCGACGGCAGGCCGAGCCACTTCGCCTGCGCGCCGGTCGCAAGGATCACCGCATCGGCGCTGTAGGTGGTGCCGCTGTCGCCCTTCGCGGTGAAGGGACGGCGCGAGAGGTCAAGCGAGGAGATATGGTCCGAGATCACCTCGGCCCCCATCGCCTTAGCATGGGCCTCCATCCGCACCATCAGTTCCGGGCCCTGCACCTCGGTATCGCCGGGCCAGTTCTCCACCTCGGTGGTGATGGTCAACTGACCGCCGGGCTGGATGCCCTGCACCAGAACCGGGTTCAGCATCGCGCGCGCCGAATAGACGGCGGCGGTATACCCGGCCGGGCCGGAGCCGATGATGAGTACCTTGCTGTGGCGCTTGTCGGTCATGTCGGATGCCCCTTCACCTCTTTCGCTTCGCCATATAAGCAGCCACGGTCCGGGGGGAAAGCCCCAGAAGGGGAGCCGCCCCGACAAAAAATTGCGGTGTTTTGGAATAATATTGCGCAGAACGCGGCCGGACAGTAAGTTCCGCACCAAAAGGAGAGCCCCGAGCATGAGCGCCAACAAACTCGACGAGATCGACCGCAAGATACTTGCCGAGTTGCAGGCCGATGGCCGCATGACGAATGTCGAGCTGGCGCGGCGCGTTGGCATCTCGGCGCCGCCCTGCCTGCGCCGGGTGCGGACGCTGGAAGAGGCGGGCTTTATCCGCAGCTATCACGCCGATGTCGACACGCGCGAGCTTGGCTTCGAGGTGCAGGTCTTTGCCATGGTGCGCCTGCACAGCCAGGCCGAGGCCGACCTGTCGGCGTTCGAGACGCGCTGCCGCAATTGGCCGCTTGTGCGCGAATGCCACATGCTGAACGGCGAGATCGACTTCATCCTGAAATGCGTGGCGCTGGACCTGTCGAGCTTTCAGTCCTTCCTGACGGAAGAGCTTTTGCGCGCCGACAACGTGGCCAGCGTGAAGACGAGCCTGGTCATCCGGGTCGCCAAGGACGATCCGGGTGTGCCGTTCGAGGTGCTGGAAGACCGGCTGCGGCGCAGCGCCTGAACGCCGCGCCGCCTGACCGGCCAGAGTTGTCTTGCGGTCAGTAGGTCAGCGCCGCCTCGACCTCGCGCGCCGAAAGGCGCGGATGGGCCATCGGTCCGAAGCCGGCAAAGCCGCGCAGATGCGGGAAGAGGCCCAGCAGTTCGGCCGAGACCTGCGGGTCCATACGGTCGCCGATGTCGCTGCCGGGATGGTAGCTTTCCACCTCAAGCCCCGCGGCGCGCAGCGAACCGTGCTCTTCCAGCACGATGTGGAACACCGTGATCGGCGCCACCGACGTGACCTCGATGATGCTGACACCGTCCGCGAAGCTGCGCGCGGGGGCATAGCTGGTGACGACGCCGGTCGCCATGCGGCTGCGGGCATCGCGCAGAAGGATGCGCGCGCGCGGCCCAAGGACGAGGTCGGGCATCGGCCGGCCGACACCGAAGGCATCGGCCGTGATGCGCGTCATGCGCGCGGGCGCGACGCCGGGGATGGAGCAGTTGGGGAAAAGCGTCATCGACCCG
>DAIOXI010000133.1:0-2963 GCA_036758045.1 Albidovulum sp. | reverse complement strand
AAGCGTGTGGTTCCGGGCGACGGGCAGGTTCAGGGCTTCGACCTTGAGCGTGACATCTGCCGTGCCCTCAAGGCCGTGGGCGTCCGTCGCCCTGACCGTGACGGTGAATTCGCCCTCCTGCGTTGGCGTGCCCGACAGCGTGCCATCGGCCGCCAGGGTCAGGCCCGCCGGTAGCCTGCCCGACGCCAGATCGAAGGCATAGGGCTCGGTGCCGCCCGATGCCGACAGGCTCACAGGCCCATAATCGGTGTTCACCTTGCCGTCCGGCAGATCCGGTATGGCGACAACGATCTCCGGCGCATCGATGGTGAGCGTATAGTCGCGCTCGCCGGTGGACTCGTTGGCATCGGTCGCGGTCACCGTAAAGCCGAAGCTCCCGGCCTCGGCCGGCGTGCCCGACAATGCACCATCTTCGGCCAGCGACAAACCGGCCGGCAGGTCGCCCCCCGATACAGCGAAGCTGTAGGGCGCTGCGCCGCCCTCGGCCGTCAGCGCCTGCATGCCCGGCACCAGATCCTCGACCGCAACGGGGCCGTCGGCAGTGGCGATCACCGTTCCGCGGGCGAGGGCGGAAAACGCCTCCTCGATCTCCGACACGGCGGCGGCGACGCGGGTTTCATAGGTCACGGTGCCGTCTTCGGCCAGGTAGGACAGCTCATACCGCCGGGTCAGCCGGGTGGAACGGGTCAGCGCAGCGGATTTCGGGGACGGTGTCGGCGGGAATTTTGCCGGAGTGGTGATCTGGGGAGAAAAAAGATCAATAGATCGCCGGGAAACGGCGTCACTATGGTAAGACACACGAGCAGCCTTTCGGTCTGTCCTTCTGCGGGGCCCCCACCCGAAATGCAGATTGACTATGCGAACAAACTGCGGATTTTCTCCAATCTTGTCAAAAATCAGCGACTATTTTCCGGGGCGCACATGGCAATGCGGGGGGCGGTCGCGGCTTTGTTCACGGGTGCAAAACGGGACCTGTCTAAAAGGACAAGTCCTTGAGATCTCAACTCAACCTTAACGTGCGAATCGGAGTGTGAAACTGGCGGAGCCGGAAGGGGGCAGTCCGGTTCCGCCAGTCCACAGGTCCGTGCGGGCGCGCACGGGGGAGGTCGGCAAGGGATCGGGGTGCGGGAAACGGAAACGCGCGGCCGGATCAGCGGCGGCGGGCAACCTTGCGGGCGCCACGTTGCCAGGGAAGGATCAGGTCGGACCGGGTGCTTTCGGCCAGAACCCATTGCATCCAGCGACGCGTCGGTTTCATCAAGTGCTCCTTTGCCTCAATACGCGGCCTGCATTGGGCCGCCGGCGCCGGATCTTGCGCCCGGCTGGCTCCTTCATCGCACCGCAATACGGCGGGTTTTGGGCAAGGGTGGTGGGATTGTATGGCGTTTGCCGTGGCGGGCAGGGCGCCCGGTCAGATGCGTATGGCCGCGATCAGGCGGCCGTAGTCGGCCTCATGCCGGTGGACAGACCGGCGGTAGCTGTAGAAGCGCACGGCATCCTCATAGGTGCAGTGGCGGGTCCAGTCGGCAAGGCCGACACCGTGGCTGCGCAGCCGGTGCAGGGCGAAGGCGGGCAGGTCGAAATGGACCCGGTCGCCGCTGCCACCGGCGAAAAAGCGGCCATAGTCGGGGTCTTCGGCCAGGAACTCCTCAAGAAACTCGGGGCCGACCTCATAGGCGCGCTGGCTGATGGTCGGGCCGATCACCGCGCGAACCCTTTCGCGCCGCGCACCAAGCGCCTCCATCGCGTCCACCGTCGCCTCAAGCACGCCGCCCAGCGCACCGCGCCAGCCGGCATGGGCCGCGCCGATGACCTTCGCCTCGGCGTCTGCGAACAGGACCGGCCCGCAATCGGCGGTCAGCACGGTCAGCGCGATGCCCGGCGTCGCCGTCACCAGCGCATCGGCGCGGGGAGCGGTGGCAAGCGGCCCGGTCACGGTGACGACATCGGCGGAATGGACCTGATGCAGGCCCGCGAGATCGGTGGCGGCGAGGCCAAGCGCCTCGGCGACGCGGGCGCGGTTGATCGCGACCGCCTCGCTCTGGTCGGAGGATCCCGCGCCACAGTTCAGCCCCTGGAATATGCCCGACGACGCGCCGCCCTTGCGGGTGAAGAAGCCGTGCCGGAACGGGGCGAGCGCGGGGTGGGTCAGGATTTCCAGCGTCATCGCATGGGGTCCAGTCCGGGCGGGGTCGCGGTTCCGGCCGGATAACAGGCCAGTACCTTGAACAACTGACCCATTTCTTCGGCATCGGTCAAGCGGCGATGCGCGGCAAGGTGGCTTTGCAGCGCCGCGCCGCCAAGGTTGCGGGCCAGCGCCTCGGCCCGCGCCGCGATGCCCAGACGGTCCAGGAACGCGCCCTGCGGGGTCATCGCGCTGACGCCGCAGCCCGCGCCCCGGAACGCCGCCGACAGCGCGGCAAAATCCACATGCGCGGTCAGGTCGGCCTCACCCGGTGCGGCGAAGGGGTCTTCGAAGCGATGCGCGCTCAGGGCCTGAAGCGTCTCGCCGCGCGACCGCCAGCCCCCATAGTCGATGGCCAGCCCGACACCGCCATGGGCGGCGATCCGGCGGGCGATTTCCGTGGCGATCGCGGGCAGGGCGGGGCAGGTCTCGACCATCCCGCCTTCGTCCATGTCCGCCAGCCGGTCAGTCAGCTCAACATAGCGCGTTTCCGGTCCGAAGGCGGGGGCAAGCTGGCCCTCGGCCACTGTCACATGCCGTTCCCGCCAGCCGCTGCCCGACCGCAGGAACTGCCGGATCGGCAGGGCGTCGAAGAATTCGTTGGCAATCAGGTAAAGCGGGCCTTCGGGCAGGTCCTCGACCCGGTCATGCCATGCGGTGACAGCCGCGCCCAAGGTCGCCGCCTGCCGCGCCCTCAGCGTCGGTGAGGTTTCCACCAGATGCACCCGCGCCGCGCCCACCAGCCCCGGCACGGATTTCATCGCCCGCAGCGCATCGG
>DAIOXI010000132.1:8560-8776 GCA_036758045.1 Albidovulum sp. | reverse complement strand
TGCGTGGCGCTGGAATATGCGGGCGGCGACCGGCTTTACCTGCCGGTGGAGAATATCGAACTCCTCAGCCGATACGGGCATGAGGAGGGGTTGCTCGACAAGCTCGGCGGCGGCGCCTGGCAGGCCAAGAAGGCGCGGCTGAAGGAGCGGATCCGCCAGATCGCCGAACGGCTGATCCGCGTCGCCGCCGAACGCTATCTGAGGAAGGCCCCGATC
>DAIOXI010000132.1:3589-8319 GCA_036758045.1 Albidovulum sp. | reverse complement strand
GCCGCGAAGTTTCCCTATCAGGAGACGGATGACCAGTTGTCCGCCATCGAGGAGGTCGCAGACGATCTTGGGCAGGGGCGCCCGATGGACCGGCTGATCGTCGGCGATGTCGGCTTTGGCAAGACCGAGGTGGCGATGCGCGCCGCCTTCATCGCCGCCATGTCGGGGGTTCAGGTCGCCGTCATCGCGCCCACCACGCTGCTGGCGCGGCAGCATTTCCGCACCTTCGCCGACCGTTTCCGCGGCACCGCCATCACCGTGCGCCCGCTGTCGCGCTTCGTCGCCGCCAAAGACGCGGCGCAGACGCGCGAGGGGCTGGCAGAGGGGACGGTGGACATCGTCATCGGCACCCATGCGGTGCTGGCAAAGTCGGTGAAGTTCCGCAATCTCGGCCTGCTCGTCATTGACGAAGAACAACATTTCGGCGTTCAGCATAAGGAGCGGCTGAAGGAGATGCGGTCAGAGATCCACGTCCTGACCCTGACCGCGACGCCGATCCCGCGCACGCTGCAACTGTCGCTGACCGGGGTCCGCGATCTTTCGATCATCGGCACACCGCCCGTCGACCGGCTGGCGATTCGCACCTATGTGTCGGAATTCGACACGGTGACGCTGCGCGAGGCGCTGTTGCGCGAACGCTACCGGGGCGGGCAGAGCTTTTACGTCGTGCCGCGCATCAAGGACCTGCCGGAGATCGAGGACTTCCTGAAGACCCATGTCCCCGAGGTTTCCTACATCGTCGCCCATGGCCAGATGGCGGCGGGGGAACTGGATGAGCGGATGAACGCCTTCTATGACGGCAAGTATGACGTGCTGCTCGCCACGACCATTGTTGAAAGCGGACTGGATATTCCTGCCGCCAACACCATGATTGTCCACCGTGCGGATATGTTTGGCCTGAGCCAGCTTTACCAGATCCGGGGCAGGGTGGGCCGGTCCAAGGTTCGCGCCTATTGCTATCTGACCACCAAACCCCGCGCGCCGCTGACGCCGAATGCGCAGAAACGGCTGCGGTTGCTCGGCTCGCTCGACAGCCTCGGCGCGGGCTTCTCGCTGGCCTCCCAGGACCTCGACCTGCGCGGAGCGGGCAATATCCTGGGCGAGGAACAATCGGGCCATATCAATGAGGTAGGCTACGAGCTTTATCAACAGATGCTGGAAGAGACGATCTCCCGCATCAGGTCGGGCGAGCTGGACAGCCCCGGCGCCGATGATGGCCAGTGGTCGCCGCAGATCAACCTCGGCGTGCCGGTGATGATCCCCGAAGGCTATATCCCCGACCTCGATGTACGGCTGGGGCTTTACCGGCGCCTGTCCTCGCTGACCACGAAGGTGGAGCTTGAGGGCTTTGCCGCCGAATTGATCGACCGCTTCGGCCCGGTTCCGAAAGAGGTCAACACGCTCCTCCTCGTGATGCGGATCAAGGCCATGTGCCGGCGTGCGCATATCGCCCGGCTGGATGCCGGGCCGAAGGGCGCGACGGTGCAGTTCCATCAGGACAAATTCCCCAATCCCAAAGGGTTGGTGGAGTTTCTTCAGGCGCAGAACGGGCTTGCGAAGATCAGGGATAACAAGATCATCGTGCGCCGCGACTGGGCCAGGGACGGCGACAAGATCAAGGGTGCCTTCGCCATCGCCAGGGATCTGGCGGAGAAGGTCGAGGGGCCGAAGAAACCCGCGAAGGCAAGCTGAGGCGGCAGAACCTTTCCGACCGTGTCATCAGGACCAGCGCGAGGATCGAACAGATGGCTGCCGTCAGGATCGCGGGTCCCGCCGTGCCGTCAAAGAGAAGCCCCACCGGCCCCGCGATCAGCGTTGCCAGCATGGTTGAGATCGCCGTGACGATCGAGGTCGCCATCCCGGCGATATGGCCCATCTTCTGCACCGCGAGCGCGTTGAGGTTGCCGAACGTCAGGCCCGCGATGAAGAAGACGGACGTGCCCCAGACATAGAAGGCGAAAAAGCCGAGGAGACCGGCCAGGCTGAGCGCGAGCGCGACAAGCGACAGGGCAGAGGCGCCGATATAGGCCAGGATCACGATCCGCCGCATTCCGAGACGCATGACGAAGGCGGAGTTGATGAAGGACCCGGTGGCCGAAATCGCGGCGATGCCCGCGAACCAGAGGGGGAAGCTTTGCGCCCGGTCATAGGTCTGGTCAAAGACCTGCTGGATCGAGGACAGTAACGCGAACATCTGCCCGTAACCCAATGTCATCGCTGCGGTATAGAGCCTGACCTCACGGTTCCCCACAACCTCGCGGAAGGCGCTGAGAAGGTTCGCAGGGGTCAGCGCGCGGCGGCGCTCGGGGGCCAGCGTCTCGGGCTGACGCAGCCAGAGCCAGGTGAAGGCGACAAGCGCAAAGCCGATATAGACAAGAAAGATCGCGCGCCAGTCGAAGAAGAGGATGATGGTCTGCCCGACCAGCGGCGCCAGCGCCGGGACGACCATGAAGACCATCATCACGAAGGACATGATCCGCGCCATCTCACGCCCTGCATAGAGGTCGCGCAGCATGGCAACGCCCGCGACACGGGGGGCAGAGGCGCCGATGCCCTGGATGACCCGCGCGGCCAGCAGCAGTTCAAGGCTCTGCGCATGATGCGCAGTGACAGAGGCCGCGATGTAAAGCGCGAAGCCGCCCGCGATGCTGACCTTGCGCCCGATGGCGTCGGAAACCGGGCCGACGAAGAGGGTGCCGGCGCCCATGCCCAGAACGAAGGCCGACAGCACCAGCTGCGCGCGGTTCAGGGCATCGGGCGACAGCTCTGCCCCGATTTCCGGCAAGGCAGGCAGCATCGCATCGATGGAGAAGGCGAGCGCCGCGAAGAGAAGGGCGAGCATGCCCGTGAACTCCACCGGCGAGAGCCGCCGGATGGGTGAAAGCGCCGCGTCACTCATCATCGCGTCCTTTATTTTTTTCAATCAGTTCGTCGATGATCTTCAACCACGTTTCCACCGGTTGCGCCCCCTGGACGGCATGGCGTTGGGCGATGATGAAGGTCGGCACGCCGCTGACGCCGCGCGCGCGGGCATGGGCGTCGCGGGCGCGGATATCCTCACGGTCGGCATCGCTGGCCAGCAGGCGCCGGGTCATCGCGCGGTCAAGCCCGGCCTGACCGGCAATGTCGGCCAGAACCCCCGCGTCGCCGATATCGCGGCCCTCGCTCCAGTAGGCGCGGAAGAGGGCGGAGACGACGGGCGTCTGCCGCCCCTCAAGCCCCGCCCAGTGGATCAGGCGATGCGCGTCGAGCGAGTTCGGCGTGGTGCGGATCAGGTCGTGGTTCAGCGCCACGCCCGCCGCCGCCGCATGGTCCACCAGCGGCGCATAGGCACGCACCGCCCCTTCGCGGCCACCGAATTTCAGCTCAAGGTAGTCCTGCCGGACCATGCCCCCGGCGGGCATGTCCGGGTTCAACTGAAACGGGTGCCATTCGATGGCGAAGGGATGGTCTGGCCGCGCCTCCAGCGCGCGGTCGAGATAGGCTTTGCCGACATAGCACCAGGGGCAGACGACGTCAGAGATGATATCAAGCTTTATCATTTGCTTGCCTTCCATTCTTCACGCAGCGCGCGACGGTTGATCTTGCCGTTCGCCGTGGTCGGCAGGGCGCCGCGGTGGAGGTAGAGGCGGGGCTGCTTGTAGGGCGCGAGGCGGGTTTCGGCATGGGCGCGCAGATCGGCCTCCGTCGCGCTGCCGGTATAGGCCAGGGCGATCACCTCGACGTCCTGCCTGACCGGCAGGGCGATGGCGGCGCAGGCGGTGACCTCGGGATGGGCGTTCATCGCAGCCTCGATCTCGGCCGGGGAGACGCGAAAGCCGCCCGCATTGATCATGTCGTCGCCACGGCCAAGGCTCTGCAGCGCGCCATCCTCATCCATCACCACAATGTCGCCGGTACGGAACCAATCACCCTGCGGCGCGTCGATCGTTTCGCCGTCAAGGTAGCCGAGGAACAGCCCCGGATCGTCGGTGCGGATCGCCAGCACCCCCGGCTCACCGCGTTTCACAGGCCTTCCGCCCTCATCCAGCACCGCGACATGACGGCCTGGCTGGGCATAGCCGGTCGCGCCATCGGGGGCGGGGCGGGCAGGCGCGGAGGAGATGAAGGTGGAACATTCCGACATGCCAAGCGCCTCGTGCATGTCGGTGCCGGTCGCAGCGCGCCAGGCGGCACGCAGCGCGGGGGGCAGCTTCTCCCCGGCCGAAAGGGCGTGACGCAGATGGGGAAGGGAAAGCTTCGCGTCGTTGCTGAGGATTTTACGATAAACACCCGGAACAGCAGCAAAAATCGTCACGTCGAAGCGCCTCAACAGAAGCGGTATCTGGCCAATGTCGGTGCCGTCCTGCATCACCATCGCGGTGGCGCCGACCGACCACGGGTCCAGAAGCCCGGTCCCCAGCGTATAGGTCCAGTTCAGCGCGCCCGCATGGAACAGGCGATCGGCCGGCCCCAGGCCTTCCCACCCGTCATGCATCATCCGCCGCGCCCAGACCGCGCGATGGGCATGGGCGACGGCGCGCGGCGTGCCGGAGGTGCCGGAGGTCATCACCACATAGGCCAGCCGGTCGGGATCGCCCATCGCCCAGGCGGGGGCGGGGCCGCCTTCGAAGCCGCGCAGCGCCGCCTCGGCCAGGACCGGGCAGGGCGCGGGGTCGGGGATGGCGATGCCAGGCCCCGCGACGATGATCGCCGGGCGGATCACGGCGGCGCCGCGCGCGACCTCGGCC
>DAIOXI010000132.1:1267-3579 GCA_036758045.1 Albidovulum sp. | reverse complement strand
CCGAGGGCGCCGTGCGGAAGAACAGCCCGTCGTCCTCGGCCGCCGTCAGGCCCGCGGGCGTCGGCACCGGGACGATCCCGGCGGCGATGGCGCCCAGAAAGGCCAGGGGAAAGCTGACACCGTTGCCAAGGCGCAGCATCAGCCGGTCGCCGGGCTTCAGACCCCGGTCCAGCAGGCCGCCCGCGACACCCAGAACCGCCTCGGTCAGGCGCCCGTAGCTCCACCGTTCCGCGCCGCCGGGGCGCAGGATCTGAAGCGCGATGCGTTCGGGCGTGGCCTGACCCGCCGCCAGCACATAGGCGGCGAGGTTGAAGGGCGCGGGGCAGGGCGCGGGCGCGCCGGTGTCGATGACGGAAAGCATGGCCCTTGGCTACGCGCCCCGCCGGGGCGTTGCAAGCCATGACGCTTTGGCGCTATTGCACAGCGACCCCATCGGGAATGAACAGATGAGCGATATCGACCCCGCCGGACTGATCCGCATCGCGCATGCGGATGGCTCGACCGAGCGTGTCGAGCCTATCGACCTTGGCCGCCGGGTGCGTGATTTGCGCAAGGAACGCGGCTGGACGCTGGAGCAGGCCGCAGTGCAGGCCGGGCTGGCGCGCTCGACGCTCTCGAAGATCGAGAACGGCCAGATGTCGCCGACCTATGAGGCGCTGAAGAAGCTGGCCGAGGGGCTGAAGATCTCTGTCCCGCAGCTTTTCACGCCGCCCGCGCGCGCCCAGGCCTCGGGCCGGATGGCGGTGACGATGGCGGATGAGGGACAGGCGCAGGCGACGGCGACCTACGAACACCGGCTGCTGGCCGGCGCGCTGTCGTCGAAGAAGATGCTGCCATATACGGCGCGCATCCGCGCCCGCCGACTTGAGGAATTCGGCGGCTGGGTGCGCCATGACGGCGAGGAGTTCCTGATGGTGCTGACCGGCGTGATCCGCCTCTATACGGAGTTCTACGAGCCGGTGGAGCTGCGGCGCGGCGACAGCGCCTATTACGACGCGACGATGGGGCATAATGTGATCTCCGTCAGCGCCGAGGATGCGACGATCCTCTGGGTGACGAGCCTGACGTGAGGGGGGCTGCGCGCCGGGTGCGGACTTATCCGATAAGCAGAATTATGTAATATACAGACGTGCCGGAACCCCTGAAAGCCCCCGCCGGACAGATCGCTGCTGGACCCCCCGGCACGAAAAGCGTTATGGAGCGCCAACCCCTTCCGAGCGGAGCTGCCCCCATGTCCTTCGATCGCCGAATCAAGATCGCGCCGTCGATCCTGTCCGCCGACTTCGCCAATTTCGGCGAAGAGATTCGCGCGATCGAGGCGCAAGGCGCCGACTGGGTTCATATCGACGTCATGGATGGCCATTTCGTGCCGAACCTGACCTTCGGCGCTCCGGCGGTCAAAGCCTTTCGGCCGCATGTGAAAACCGTCATGGACGTGCATCTGATGATCGCGCCGGTCGATCCCTATATCGAGGCCTTTGCCGAGGCTGGCGCCGATATCATCACCGCCCATGTCGAGGCCGGCCCGCATATCCACCGCACGGTTCAGGCGATCAAGGCTGTGGGCAAGAAGGCCGGTGTCTCACTGAATCCCGGCACGCCGCTCTTGGCGGTCGAATATCTGCTGGACATGCTCGACATGGTGCTGGTCATGTCCGTCAATCCAGGCTTTGGCGGGCAGAAATTCATTCATAATCAGGTGGATAAGGTGCGTTCCTTGCGCAAGATGATCGGCGACCGGCCGATCCATATCCAGGTCGATGGGGGTGTCACGACCGAAACCGCGCCGCTGGTCGCGGCGGCTGGCGCGGATGTTCTGGTGGCCGGATCGGCGGTCTTTTCCGGCGGTTCGGTGCAGAATCCGGAGGCCTATGGCGCCAATATCGCAGCCCTTCGGGCGGCGGCGGAGGCTGCGCTCTAACGAAGGCTTGCCCCGGCAGCGATACGGATACATATTCGCTCCCGCGAATATCTGATCCGGGGAGGAACCATGAAGATCACCAGACGCCGCCTTCTGGGCGCGGCCGCGGCTACGGGGGCCATGGCCGCCCTGCCCCGCATGTCTTTCGCGGCGACCTCGCTGACGCTGGGTGCGGCGCGGATCGACACGCTGTCGGACGGGCATCTGGTTTTGCCCGCGTCCTTGGTCAGCCCCAATCCGCAAGCCGCTGAGATCCTGTCGGATTTCGGAATCACGACACCGCAGATCGAGGCGCCGTGCAACGTCACGCTTCTCCGCGACGGGACCAATACGGTGCTGTTCGACGTTGGCGCGGGGCCGGATTTCATGCCGACGGCGGGCAAGCTTTCCG
>DAIOXI010000132.1:0-1257 GCA_036758045.1 Albidovulum sp. | reverse complement strand
CCGCCGCGCTCGATGCGCTTGGCGTGACGCCCGAGGACATCACCCATGTCGTCTTCACCCATGCCCACCCGGATCACCTCTGGGGCGTTCTGGATGAGTTCGATGAGCCGCTTTTTGCCAATGCCCAGCATATGATGGGCAAGGCGGAGTTCGATTTCTGGATCGGCCCCGCCGCCGCCGAGACGCTGGACGAGGGCCGCAAGGTCTTTGCCGCCGGGGCGCTGCGGCGGCTTCGGGTGCTTGAAGATACACTTCTAACCTTCGACGCCAACACGGAAATCCTTCCCGGTATCCTGGCGTCGGCCAGCTTTGGCCACACCCCCGGTCACATGGCCTTTGAGGTCCGTCAGGGCAATGACGGCTGCATGATCGTCGGCGATGCCATCGGCAACGGCCATGTTGCCTTCGCAGCACCCGGCCTGGTGGCGGGCGCCGATCAGGACGCGGAAACCGGCATCGCCACGCGGCAGGCGCTGCTCGACAGGCTTGCGGTTTCGCAGATGCCGATGATCGGCTATCATCTGCCGGATGGCGGTGCGGGCCGGGTCGAGAGGGCCGATGGCGCCTACAGGTTCACCGCCGAACTCTAGGTTACCAAAGGATTTTCCATGGCTGTCTCTCCCCCTGTCTGCGATTTCGACTGGCCCGCGCCGGAGTTTACCCTGCCAGGGACCGACGGGCGCGACTGGTCGCTGAAGGACATCGCCGGGCCGAACGGCACGCTCATCATGTTCATCTGCAACCACTGCCCCTACGTTCAGGCAGTGATGGACCGGATGGTGCGCGATGCGAAGGCGTTGCAGGAGCTCGGCATCGGGGTCGCGGCGATTTCGGCCAACGATGCCGCCGAATACCCCGCCGACAGTTTCGACAACATGAAACTTGAGGCGGCGAAGCACGGGTTCAGCTTCCCTTACCTCTATGACGAAAGCCAGGCGGTCGCGCGGGCCTATGGCGCGGCCTGTACGCCGGATTTCTTCGGCTTCAATGCCGCTGGCGGATTGCAGTATCGCGGGCGGCTTGATGCCTCCGGCCGCCAGGCCGCCGCGCCGGATGTGCGGCGGGACCTTTATGAAGCCATGAAGCAGGTCGCGGAAACAGGCCAGGGGCCGCGCGATCAGGTCGCCTCCATGGGCTGTTCTATCAAGTGGAAGGCGGCCTGAGGCGAAAGCGTCGGGGCGGTCACATTCACGCATTGATATGCGTCCCCCTGCCCCCATATTCTGCAAAGGGACGATCGGGGAGAACCGCCATGCC
>DAIOXI010000131.1:0-8791 GCA_036758045.1 Albidovulum sp. | reverse complement strand
TGGCGAGGCGGAACAGGTTCTGGTTCGGGATGATGATCAGCGTATCGACGACCTTTTGCAGCGCCTCAAGCCCCTCTTCGGCCTGACGCATCCGCTTGGCGCCCTCGAACTGGAACGGCTTGGTGACGACGCCGACGGTCAGCACGCCAAGCTCCCGCGCGGCCTGCGCGATGATCGGGGCAGCCCCGGTGCCGGTGCCGCCGCCCATCCCGGCGGTGATGAAGCACATATGCGCACCCGCGAGGTGATCGACGATCTCCTCGATGGTTTCCTCGGCGGCGGCGGAGCCGACCGACGGCCGCGCACCGGCGCCAAGGCCCTCGGTCACGCGGACACCCATCTGGATGCGGGCCGGCGCCTTGCTTTGCGCCAGCGCCTGCGCATCGGTATTCGCGACCACGAACTCGACGCCTTCAAGCTGTTTTTCGATCATGTTGTTGACGGCATTGCCGCCAGCCCCGCCGACCCCGAACACCGTGATCCGCGGCTTGAGATCTTCACGCTCCGTCATCGTCAAATTCAATGCCATTTCCTATCCGCCTGTCGTTTGCCCGGTCAAAGCCGGACCTTGTCCCGCATTTTGGCGATTTTACTGAGGTCTTTGCCCAAGGTCACCCCAAAATCGCCACATTTGCACAAAATATGGTGTAGCATCTGAACTCGTAAGCGGCATCTTGCCGACACATCAAGATCGTGAGATTACCAGTTGTCTTTAAACCATTTCATCGCCCGGCGCAGCGATCGGGCCGGGTAGCGTTCGGCCGGAATCTCGAAATCCCACCACTCGTCCTGCGGGTGCGCCGCAAAAAGACACAGACCCACGGTTGAAGAGAACGACGGTCCCGTCGCCGCCTGCGGCAAGCCCTGAACGCGAAGCGGACGGCCGAGTCGCACGTTCTGGCCGAGGATTCGCGCCGCCAGCATGTCGAGACCGGGGATCTGGCTCGCGCCCCCCGTCAGCACGATCTGCTGGCTTGGCAACTGGTCGAACCCTGCGGCGTCGAGGATGGCGCGGACCTCTTCGAGTATCTCCTCCACCCGCGGGCGCATGATGCCGATCAGTTCTGTCCGGCTGACCTTGCGGCGGTCCTTTTCCCAGTCGCCGCAATCGGCACCGATCTCGATCAGCTCGCGGTCGTCCATGCCGGTGGCGTGGACCCCGCCATGGATCGTCTTGATCCGCTCGGCCACCGCCATCGGCACCCGCAGCCCCTTGGAGATGTCCGAGGAGACGTGATCGCCGCCCAGCCGCACGCTTTCGGAAAAGATCATGTGCTTCTTGAAGAAGATCGACAGGCCCGTCGCGCCGCCGCCCATGTCGATGCAGGCCGCACCCAGTTCCTGCTCGTCCTCGACAAGGCTCGACAGGCCCGAGACATAGGCAGAGGACGCGATCCCCGCGATTTCCAGGTCGCAGCGCTTGATGCAGTAAAGCAGGTTCTGCACCGCGACGGTGTCGATGGTCAGCAGGTGCATGTCGGCGGCCAGCCTGTTGCCCACATGGCCGCGCGGATCGCCAAAGCCCGACCGATGGTCGATGGCGAAATTCACCGGATGGGCGTGCAGCACCTCGCGCCCCGGCCCGAAATCGGGAACATCGCAGGACGCCAGAACGCGCGCCACGTCCTGCTCGCTCACCTGCCCTTCCGGCAGTTCGGTTTCGCCCGCCAGCCCGTAGCTGCGCGGCTTGGCGCCCGAAAAGCAGGCGATGACGTGATCGACGCGCGTCTGCGCCATCTTCTGCGCCGCCTGCACGGCGGTGCGGATGGCGCGCTCCGTCTCCTGCATCGCGTCGACCTCGCCGAAGCGCACGCCGCGTGACCGGGTGGTGGCCGCGCCGATGACGCGGAACTGCGACTGCCCGGCCAGCGAGCCGAGCCCATCCTCGCGCATCTCGTCCAGCGGATCGAATTTCAGCACGAGGCAGGCGATCTTGGACGAACCCACGTCAAGCACCGCGACAAGGCCCCGCTGAAGCGCGGCCCGCCGAATGTTCCGCATCGCGCGCTGGGATTGGTAGAGGTCGGTCATGGTACGGAAACCCCGGTCACTTGGCTGGTCAGAAATTCGCTTGCTCCGGCGCCAAGCCGGACCGTCGGACGCGCCGCATTGCGCATGTCGACGATGGTCAGGTCGCGCGCCATCATGTCTTGCGCGCTGTCGAGCGCGATCACCCGTTGCAGCGCAGGGACCGGATCGCCCTCGGGCAGCAGGATGCGCTGGCCCCGGTCCAGCACCACGTCCCAGCGCCGCTCCCCGATCCAGACAAGGCCGCGCACGCGCGGGCCAAGCGGCCCGGTCGCGGCAAAGACCGCCAGCGCCTCGGCCACATGGTCGTCCGCCCCCTGCCCGGCGATCACCGGCAGATCGGGCCGCGCGGCGCGGTCGATCAGCGTGGCGACGCGGTGCCCGGTCGCGTCCAGCATCTCACGCCCCGTGGCACTGCGCCACAGGATCGCGGGCTGGCGTTCGACCACCCGCACCTCAAGCACGCCGCCCTTGCGGATCACCAGATCTGCATTCGCGACCGCGTCGATCTGCTCGATCGCCGCGCGCATCGCAGGCAGGTCCAGCCGGAAGGACGACACCGGCAGATCGACCGGCATCATCGACCGGATCGCCGCCGCGACCGGGGCCGACGCGCCCTCGACCGACATCATCGCGACCATGAATTCCGGCCGCTCCTCGACGCTGGCGCGCATCTTCTCGTAGCCCTGCACGATGGCGGCACGCCGGTCGGCATCCGACAGCCAGACGGTGACTGCCGTGAAGGCCAGCACGAAGGGCAGCCCGACCCGCAGACCAAGCCGGAAACCCGGCGTCAGGCGCAGACGCTCCATCTTGTAGGACAGGCGCGAGGGGGCGGGATCGCGCCGCTCGCGGCGCGTTTCCTCGCGGTAGCGCGCCCGCGCTCCGGCAGTGGCGCGCCCTAGCGACCACATGAGGCGTCCTCCACGATCCAGCGGCACAGCTCCGGGAAGGACATGCCCGCCGCCGCCGCCTGTTCGGGCGCGAGAGAGGTCGGCGTCATCCCCGGCTGGGTGTTGATCTCAAGCAGGTAAAGCCCCGCCAGCCCCCGCGTGTCGTCCCAGCGAAAGTCACAACGGCTGAGCCCCCGGCACCCGACGGCTTCATGCGCCTTGACCGAAATCTCCAGACAGGCCGACGCGATCTCCTCGGGGATCTCGGCCGGGCAGACATGGCGCGACCCGCCCTCGTCGTATTTCGCGTGATAGTCGTACCAGCCCGCGGTCACGATCTCGGTCACGCAAAGCGCCCGGTCGCCCAGCACCGCGACGGTCAGTTCCCGCCCCGGCACATAGGTCTCGACGATGACGCTTTCGGGCATCTCGGGGCCGAATTTTGGCGGCGTGTTGGCGTCCTTCGAGACGATATAGACCCCGACGGAGGAGCCTTCGTTATTGGGCTTGGCGACGTAGGGCGGCGCCATCACATGGCGCGCCATCACCTCATCCCGGTCGGCAACGACACTGTCGGCCACCGGCAGACCGGCGGCGCGAAACGCCTCTTTCGCGCGGGTCTTGTCCATGGCCAGCGCCGAGGCAAGGACGCCCGAATGGGTATAGGGCATCCCCATCCATTCCAGCATCCCCTGCACGCAGCCATCCTCACCCCAGCGGCCGTGAAGGGCGTTGAAACAGACATCCGGCTTGATCTGCGACAGGCGCGCGGCAAGGTCGGGGCCGGCATCCAGCTCGACCACCTCAAATCCCGCCTCCCGAAGGGCTGCGGCGCATTCGCGCCCGCTTGACAGCGAAACGTCCCGCTCGGCAGAGCGTCCGCCCATCAGTACCGCCACTTTGGGGGCTGCCCTGCTCGACATACCCGCCACGTCTTGCCTTTCATTCCCGGTTTGACCGGGTTTCTGAGCCCACTCTAACGGCTTCCGGCGAATCGCAAAAGCCCTTTTTCATTCGGAGTTTGCGCGACAGCCCGACCTTGCCTATGTGAGGATGGGATCGCGCGAAAGGGATATCGGAATGGTGGACTGGCAGGGCCTGATACGGGAATTCGTCATCCTCTTCGTGGTCATCGACCCGGTGGGGTCGCTGCCGGTCTTTCTGTACGTCACAGCGAATGTCCCGCGACGGCTGCATACCCGGCTTGCGGTGCGCGCGGTCGTCGTCGCGGCGGCGGTGCTGATGGTCTTTCTGGCGGGCGGCCAGATCCTGATGGAGTCGATCGGGATGCGGCTCGGCTCATTCCAGATCGCGGGCGGGATCATCCTTTTCCTCTTCGCTCTGACGATGATCTTCGGGGAATCGAAGCCAGAGGCAGAGATCGGGCAGGCAGAGCGCGACCATCTGGATGGCGCGGTCTTTCCCCTTGCCATGCCGTCCATCGCCTCGCCCGGCGCGATGCTGGCAGTGGTGATCCTGACCGACAATCACCGCAACTCCCTCACCGATCAGGCGGTGACGGCGGGGCTCTTGGCTCTGGTGCTGGCCTTCACGCTGGGGCTTTTGTTACTGGCGACGAAGCTGCAAAAGCTGATCGGGCGCACCGGGGCCTCGATCATCAGCCGGGTGATGGGGATCATCCTGGCCACGGTCGCGGTGGATTCGGTCGTGGGCGGGCTGACTTCGCTGAACCTCATCGACGTGCCTGCCGCCGCCGACGCGCCGCTGGTCGCGCCCGCGCCAGCGCCAGCGAACTGATCAGCGCTCCCCGACCCGGATCACTTCACATTGCAGGTCATGCCCGCTCGTCTCCTTGACGCGGGCGCGCACCAATTCGCCCAAACCTTCCAGATCGGCGGCGCTCGCCCCGCCGGTGTTGATCAGGAAATTGGGATGCTTCTCGCTCATCTGCGCGCCGCCAAGCCGATGCCCGCGCAGCCCTGCCCTGTCGATCAGCGACCAGGCCTTCAGGTCATGCACATCATCCGCCCGCCCGGTGGAGGAAAACCCCGCCGGATTGCGGAAGGTCGATCCGGCGGAACGGTCCCTGACCGGCTGGGTCGCGTCGCGTCTGGCCAGCTGGTCGGCCATCTTCGCCTCAAGCGCCGCCGGATCGCCCGCCGCGCCCTCAAGCACCGCCTCGACGATCACCGCGCCCTCGGGGAGGGTCGAGTGGCGGTAGCCAAAGCCCGCCTCATCGCGCGCGATCGTGGTGACGGTCCCGTCGCGCAGGACGACCGTCGCCTGAACGAAGTGATCGGCCGTGTAGCTGCCATAACAGCCCGCGTTCATCCTGACCGCGCCGCCGATGGCGCCGGGGATGGTGCGCAGGAACGTGAGGTCCACCCCCGCCTCCGCCGCCCTGCGCGCCACATGCGCGTCAAGCGCGGCGGCCCCGGCGGTGACGCGGACGCCCGCGACCGCGATCCCGTTGAACCCGCGCCCGAGCCGGATCACCACGCCCCGGATGCCGCCATCCCGGACGATCAGGTTCGACCCGACCCCCATCGGAAAGACCGGCACATCGGCGGGAAGCGCCCCGAGGAACGCCGAAAGATCGTCGAGATCCGCCGGCTGAAACAGCCACTCCGCCGGGCCGCCGACACGCAGCCAGGTGAGGTCGGCCAGCGGGCGCTGCGGCGTCAACGCGCCACGCACGGGGGGAAGGGTCAGGGTCATGAGGGGTGGTTAAGATGGGTGGAACGTGAAGGCAAGCGGACAGTGCGGCCCCGAAGTGCAAAGCGTAGCGCCCGGCCCCACCCCTCAGCCAACCGAGCCCCCGACGGACCGCGCCCGAACGCTCAGGCGCGGCGGCGTCGGCGGACCCGCCGCCACAGATAGATCAGCGGCCAGCGCAGGATGGAGGCACCAGCGCCGAGGGTGATGAGCCCGATCCAGGGGCCGTTCTGATACGTCACCCAGCCAAGGATCGGGATCCCGACAGCGATCAGCAGATAGGCCGCGCGCCAGTGCTTGTCGCGCGAGGGCAGCAGGGCGATCAGCGTCGCGCCCACCGCCCAGAGGCAGGCGAGAACAAGCGATCCGCTCATGCGCGATCCTTTCCGGACGGCCTCGGCGGGACCCGGCCAAAGGCTCGTTTTGCAAGGTATATCAAAGGCCTGCGGAACATCGACACGAAGACGGCGAGGATCGCCAGCCCGGCCCAGGCCCCATGGGTCGCCGCCAGCCAGACGATCAGCACCGGCACCATCGCCAGAAGGACGAAGCCCGGCGCATATTGCCGCCGCATCGGCAAGAGCGCCACGAGGGCGGCGGCAAGGACCCAGAGACAGGACAGCAGGACCGGCAGGCTCATCCCAGGCGCGCCCAGAGCGCCGCCGCGAAGGCGAGGATGCAGCCGGCCATGCCAAGCCAGGGCACCGCCGACGCCACCACGAAGGGCGCCTCCGGCCGCTTCCTTTTCGCCCCGATCAGCGCCGCGTTGACGATGGCGAAAACCACCAGAAGCGCCAGCGTCGTGACCTCGGCCAGGATCGCCACCGGCAGCGCAAGCGCGGCCGCGATGACGGCGACCCCGACCAGCAGCGTGGCGCGGACCGGCGTGCCGAAGGTCGGGTGCGCGCGGCGGAAGGTCATCAGCGCGGGCGACCACTTGCCAAGACCGAAAATCACGCGCGAGGCCATGACGATCTGCGCGAGGATGCCGTTGAGCGCCGCAGCGACCGCGATGGCGGCAAGGAAGGCGGCACTCGTCCCGGTCCCGGCTTCCCAGACCAGCGCCAGCGGCCGCTCGGAGGCGGCGAGCGCCGCGCGCGGGACCGCCCGGACAGCGGCAAGCGCAACCAGCGCGTAAAGGCCCGCCGTGATCGCCAGCGACCACAGGATCGCCCGCGGCAGGGTGCGTTCGGGCTGCTCTGCCTCCTCGGCCATGTTGACGAGGTCGTCAAAGCCGACAAAGGCGAAAAACGCGAAGGTCGTCGCGGCGGCGATCCCGGCCCATTCCGGCGCGGGCATTGGCAGGCGCCAGGCCTCCACCGGCTCGGCGGCAAGGCCCGCGCCGATGACAAGGAGAAGCCCCGCCACCTCGATCACCGTCAGCAAGGCGGCGAAGGTCAGGCTTTCAAGGACGCCGACGATGGCAACCCCGGTCAGCGCAAGGCCAAGCCCGACCACCGCCCCGTCGAAGGGGATCGGAACGATCGAGGTGAGATAACCGACCCCGCCCCGCAGCACCGCAGCGGCGGCGACCGTTCCGGCAAGGACGTTGATCGCGCCCACCAGCATCGCAAGCCAGTGCTGGCCAAGGCCGACCTCGACATAGGAACTGTCGCCCGCCGCCTCGGGGATGCGCGATGCAAGCTCGGCAAAGGACAGCGCCGAGGGTACGGCAATCAGCCCGGCGAGAAGGAAGGCCAGCGGCGCCCAGAGCCCGGCCGATCCGGCCGCCGCCCCGGTCAGCACATAGATCCCGGCGCCCACCATGACGCCGACGCCATAGGCGATCAGCAGCCCAGGCCCGAGGCGTCGTTTCAGGCCCCCAGCCACCCGCCTATGCCCCCAGCCGCTCCGGCAGGGCGTTGGCCCAGGCGGATATGGTGCCTGCGCCAAGACAGACCACGATGTCGCCGGGCCGCGCCTGTTCCCGGACCAGCCGCCCCAGATCCGCCTCATCCAGAATGGCGCGTACATGGCGATGGCCGTGGCGGATCAGTCCGGCGACCAGATCGTCGCGCGAGGCGCCGGGGATCGGGTCTTCGCCCGCGGCATAGACCTCGGCGATGGCGACCACGTCGGCCTCATTGAAACAGGTACAGAAATCCTCGAAGAGGCTCGACAGGCGGCTGTAGCGGTGGGGCTGGTGGCAGGCGATGACACGGGCGCCGGGGCGGTCCGCCACCGCCTGACGCGCGGCTTTCAGCACCGCCGCGATCTCGACCGGGTGGTGGCCGTAATCGTCGATGACGGTGACACCGCCCAGAACCTCGCCCACCTTGGTGAAGCGCCGGTTGACGCCGCCGAAATTGGCCAGCGCCTCGCGGATTTCATCCTTCTTCATGCCAAGGTGGCGGGCGACCGCGACAGCGGCCAGCGCGTTCGACACGTTGTGATCCCCCGGCATCGGCAGGGCGCAGCCCTCGATCACCTGATCCTCGGCCGCCAGCACGATGTCGAAATGCGCCACCCCGCCCGTGTATGTCAGGTTCACCGCCCGCACATCGGCCTGGGCGTTGAAGCCGAAGGTCACGACGCGGCGGTCGGTGATGCGGCCGACCAGCGCCTGAACTTCGGGATGGTCGGTGCAACAGACGGCGAGGCCGTAGAAGGGGATGTTGGAGACGAAATCATAAAAGCCCTTGCGCAGGTTCTCGATCGTGCCCCAATGCTCCATATGCTCGGGGTCGATATTGGTGACGATGGCGATCGTTGCGGGCAGGCGGTTGAAGCTGCCGTCGCTTTCATCGGCCTCCACCACCATCCATTCCCCTGCCCCCGCCCGCGCGTTGGAGCCATAGGCGTGGATGATGCCGCCATTGATGACGGTCGGGTCAAAGCCGCCCTTGTCCAGAAGCGTGGCGACCATCGTCGTCGTGGTGGTCTTGCCATGCGTCCCGGCGATGGCGACGTTCGAGCGCAGCCGCATCAGTTCGGCCAGCATCTCGGCCCGCCGCACAACGGGAAGGTCGCGCTTGCGGGCCTCTTCCAGCTCCGGGTTGCCCGGCTTGATGGCGGAGGAGATGACGACGACGCCGACCTCCTCACCGATGTTTTCCGCCCTTTGCCCTTCGAAGAAGGTCGCGCCCAGCGTCACCAGCCGATCGGTGATCTTCGAGGCCTTGGCATCCGACCCCTGCACCCGGTAGCCCAGCGTGATCAGAACCTCGGCGATGCCCGACATGCCGATGCCGCCG
>DAIOXI010000130.1:0-8894 GCA_036758045.1 Albidovulum sp. | reverse complement strand
AGACGCTGGAGACGGGCTTCGCCCAAGACAAGGGCTGCCCGGAAGGCATCGTAGCCAATAACGGCGTGCTCTTCAGCGAAAGCGCCATCAAGGGCGCGCATTTCGTGGAACTGTGCAGCCAGCGGCGCATCCCGCTGGTCTTCCTGCAAAACATCACCGGCTTCATGGTCGGGCGGAAATACGAAAACGAAGGCATCGCGCGCCACGGGGCGAAGATGGTCACCGCCGTCGCGACGACCAATGTGCCCAAGATCACCATGCTGGTCGGCGGCTCGTTCGGCGCTGGCAACTATGGCATGGCCGGGCGCGCCTATTCGCCCCGCTTCCTCTGGACCTGGCCGAATTCGCGCATCTCCGTCATGGGCGGCGAACAGGCGGCAGGGGTGCTCGCCACCGTGAAACGCGACGGGATCGAAAGGGCAGGGGGGACGTGGACGGCGGAAGATGAGGCAGAATTCAAGCGCCCCACGATCGAGATGTTCGAGGAACAGTCCCATCCCCTCTACGCCTCCGCCCGGCTCTGGGACGACGGTATCATCGACCCGCGGAAGACCCGCGAGGTGCTGGCGCTCTCCCTCTCCGCCGCGCTGAACGCCCCCATCGAGGACACGCGCTTTGGCGTGTTCAGGATGTGAGGCGATGCGCCGCCGCTCGCCCCTTGACCGGCTCTTGCGCCTCGCCATGGGCGCGTCCTTCGCGCTTGGCATCGGCCTGCCCGCGCTTTCCTTCGCCAATGGTACGCTGAAACCGCATGAGGGCTGCGCCGTGATCCTTGTCGTCGATGGCGACACGGTGAAGATGCTCTGCCCTGCCGAAGGGATCGTCACCGCCCGCCTCCTCGGCCTCGACACGCCAGAGATCTTCTCGCCCGGCTGTCTCGGTGAACTTGGCAAGGGCCTCATGGCGACCGCCCGGCTGAACGCGGCACTCTTCGCTGCCGCCCATATCGCCGAAAGCGGAGAGAAGACCGACCGCTACGGCCGCCGCCTTGTCACGCTCCGCCTCGACGGTGCCGATGTCGCGCCCGCGATGATCGCTTCCGGTCTCGCCCGGCCCTACGCAGGCGGCAAAAGGGAAGGCTGGTGCGCATGAAACCCGCCCACATTCATCTTGCGATAAATACCTTCCGGGGGTCCGGGGGTGGAAAACCCCCGGCCATGCCACGAGGATGACCAGATGTTCCACAAGATCCTGATCGCCAACCGGGGCGAGATCGCGGCCCGCGTGATCGACACTTGCCGCAGGCTGGGCGTGCGCACCGTCGCGGTCTATTCCGACGCCGACCGCGATGCCCGCCATGTCGCCATGGCCGACGAGGCGGTTCATATCGGCGGCCCGGCCCCGAAGGACAGCTACCTTCGCGGCGACGCGATCATCGCCGCCGCCAAAGCCACGGGCGCGCAGGCGATCCATCCGGGCTATGGCTTCCTCTCCGAAAACCCCGATTTCGTCGATGCGGTAGAGGCGGCGGGCCTGACCTTCATCGGCCCCTCGGCCAAGGCGATCCGCGCCATGGGCCTCAAGGACGCCGCCAAGGCGCTGATGGAGCAGGCGGGTGTACCGGTCGTGCCGGGCTATCACGGCGCCAATCAGGACCCCGAGCATCTGGCGGGCGCGGCCGAGACCATCGGCTACCCCGTCCTTATCAAGGCGGTGGCGGGCGGCGGCGGCAAGGGGATGCGGCTGGTCGAACGGCCGCAGGACTTCGCCGAACGCCTCGAAAGCGCGCGGTCCGAGGCGCAGACGGCCTTCGGCAACCCCGCCGTGCTGATCGAGAAATTCGTCCAGAAGCCGCGCCATATCGAGGTGCAGGTCTTCGGCGACGGCCAGAGCGCGGTGCATCTCTACGAACGCGACTGCTCGCTTCAGCGCCGCCACCAGAAGGTGATCGAGGAAGCGCCCGCGCCGGGGATGACCGACACGATGCGCGCCGCGATGGGGCGGGCGGCGGTGCGCGCCGCCGAGGCGATCGGCTATAGCGGTGCGGGGACGATCGAATTCATCGTCGATGCCTCGGACGGGCTGCGCGCCGACCGCTTCTGGTTCATGGAGATGAACACCCGGCTTCAGGTCGAACACCCGGTGACCGAGGCCATCACCGGCGTCGATCTGGTGGAATGGCAGTTGCGCGTCGCCTCTGGCGAAAGCCTGCCCGCCAGGCAGGAGGAGATCCCTCTGACCGGCCACGCCTTCGAGGCCCGGCTTTATGCCGAGGACGTTCCCGCGGGCTTCCTGCCTGCGACCGGCCGGCTCAGGCATCTGCGCTTCCCCGACGGCGCGCGGGCCGAAACCGGCGTGCGCCCCGGCGACACGATCAGCCCCTGGTACGATCCGATGATCGCCAAGATCATTGTTCACGGCCCCACCCGCGCCATCGCGCTGACCCGGCTTGCCTCTGCGCTCGATGCGACCGAGGTGGCGGGGTCGGTGACGAACCTCGACTTCCTCGCCGCGCTCGCCCGGCATGAGGGGTTTGCCAGGGGCGATGTCGATACCGGCCTGATCGCGCGCGACCTCGACGCGCTGACCGAACCGCGCCCCGCCAGTGCCGCCGTCACCGCGCTGGCGGCGCTGGGGGCGGCCGGGTTGGGGCAGGGCGGCGCGGCGCTGGCGGGCTTTCACCTCTGGCAGCCGCTGGCCCGCGACGCGGGGCTCGCGGGACATGAGGCGGCGGTGGAACTGCTTGGCCCCGGCGCCGCGCGGGTGAGCGTCGACGGGCAGGCGGTGGACTGCCGCTTTGACGGCGGGCGCTGGTGGATCGACGGGCGCCCGATGACCGACCGGATCATGACCGCCCAAGGCCATGTCATCGTGTTCGGCCCCGGCGCGCATCACTTTGCGCTGATCGATCCGCTGGACCGTGACAGCGGTGTTGCGGGCGGCGGGCTGACGCTGTCGCCGATGCCGGGGCTCGTCAAGGCGGTCCATGTCGTTGCCGGTCAGGCGGTCACCGCGGGCGACCGGCTGGCGGTGCTTGAGGCGATGAAGATGGAACACACCCTGACCGCCGCGCGCGACGGGACGGTGGCCGAGGTGCTGGTGACCGCCGGTCAGCAGGTCGAGGCCGGCGCGGCCCTTGTCCGGCTTGCGGAGGAGGAGGAGGAATGATCCGCCTGCACCACTGCCATCAGACCCGCTCCATGCGCTCGCTCTGGCTTCTGAACGAACTCGGGGTTCGCTTCGATCTGGTCGTCCACCCGTTCGACAAGTCGCTCCGCGCGCTCGACTACCTTGCGCTGAACCCGGCGGGCCGGGTTCCGGCGCTGGAAATCGACGGGCGGGTGATCTGGGAAAGCGGCGCGATCACCGAATATCTCTGCGAGCGTTTCCCCGAGGCCGGTCTTGGCCGCGCGCCGGGGCATGAGGAACGCGCTGACTGGCTGATCTGGGTCCATTTCGCCGAAACCATCAGCCAGCACACCGCCGCGCTGACCCAGCAGCATATCGCGCTTTACGACGACACGATGCGCAGCCCCACCGTGATGCGGATCGAGGCGAAGCGGCTGGAAAAATGCTACGGCGCGCTGGAACGGCGGCTGGTCGGGCGCGATCATCTGCTCGACGCCGGCTTTTCGGCGGCCGATATCGGCATCGGTCAGGCGCTTTACATGGCGCGCCACTTTGCCCGGACCGAAGATTTCCCGGCGCTGGCCGCCTGGTATGCCCGTGTGACGGCCCGCAAGGCGTTCCGCGACGCGCTGCCGCCGAAATCGGCCGAGTTGCTTTATAAACGCGACTTCTACGAGGCATGGGATGGCTGAATTCGTCGAAATCGTCGAAATGGGGCCGCGTGACGGGCTTCAGAACGAAAAGCGCATCATCCCGACGGCGGAAAAGATTGCGCTGGTGGACCTGCTCAGCCGGGCAGGGTTCCGGCGGATCGAGGTGGCAAGCTTCGTTTCCCCGAAATGGGTGCCGCAGATGGCCGACAGTGCCGAGGTTCTGGCCGGTATCGCCCGCAGGCCGGGGGTGCGCTACGCGGCGCTGACGCCGAACATGAAGGGCTATGAAGGCGCGAAGGCGGCGCGGGCGGACGAGGTGGCGGTATTCGCCTCGGCCTCGGAGGGGTTTTCCAGGGCCAATCTCAACGCGACGATCGCGGAAAGCCTCGACCGTTTCCGCCCGGTGGCGAAGGCCGCGCAGGCCGATGGCATCCCGGTCCGGGGCTATGTCTCGGTCGTGACCGATTGCCCCTATGACGGGCCGGTGGCGCCCGGTGCCGTCGCCCGCGTCGCGGCGGCGTTGCGCGACATGGGGTGTTATGAGGTCAGCCTTGGCGACACGATCGGGCAGGGGCGGCCGGAAGCGGTGGACGCGATGCTGACGGCGGTGCTGGGCGAACTGCCCGCCGAAAGGCTCGCGGGCCATTACCACGACACCGCCGGTCGGGCGCTTGCGAATATCGAAGCCTCGCTTGCCCGTGGTCTGCGCGTCTTCGATGCGGCCGTGGGCGGGCTGGGCGGTTGCCCCTATGCGCCCGGCGCGAAGGGCAATGTCGCGACCGAGGCGGTGGCGGGGCGGCTGGCGGAACTGGGCTACGACACCGGGCTGGACGCCGGGCTGCTGGACAAGGCGGCGGCACTGGCACGCGCGATGAGGGGATGACGATGTACGAAACGATCCGCACGGATTGCGATGGTCGCGGGGTGGCGGTGCTGACCCTGAACCGGCCGGAAAAGCACAACGCGCTGTCCTCGGCCATGATTGGCGAGCTGACCGAGGCGGCGGACCGGCTTGGCCGCGACCCGGCGGTGCGCGTCGTCGTCCTGACCGGCGCGGGGGAAAGCTTTTGCGCCGGTGGCGATCTGGGCTGGATGAGGGAGCAGATGGCGGCCGACGGGCCGACGCGCGCGCGCGAGGCGAAGAAGCTCGCGCTGATGCTGAACGCGCTGAACCTGATGCCAAAGCCCCTGATCGGGCGGGTGCAGGGTAATGCCTTCGGCGGCGGTATCGGCATGATGTCGGTCTGCGACCTGGCCATCGGCGCCGCCACGGCGCGCTTTGGCCTGACGGAAACGAAGCTGGGCCTGATCCCTGCGACCATCGGCCCCTACGTCCTTGCCCGGATGGGCGAGGCGATGGCGCGGCGCGTCTTCATGTCGGCGCGGCTTTTCGGCGCGGATGAGGCGGTGACGCTGGGCCTTCTGGCGCGTGCCGTGGACCCGCAGGCGCTGGACGCGGCGGTGGAGGCAGAGGTCGCGCCCTATCTCGCCTGCGCCCCCGGCGCGGTGGCCGAGGCCAAGGCGCTGACGCGCAGATTCGGCCCCCCCATCGACGACGCGGCCATCGCCGCCAGCATCGAGGCGCTTGTGCGCCGCTGGGAAAGCCCCGAGGCTGGCGAAGGGATCGCGGCCTTTTTCGAACGCCGCAAACCCGGCTGGTGCGCCTGATCGCGCAGGCCGCGCCAATGCTGCGCCGTGGCATCGGTGGTTACCGACGAAATCCGTAGGGTTTTCCGCCTCCTTCGCCCTGTCGTTTCCGCGCCGCAGCACGGCGCTTTCCATGCCGCCTTCGGTTGACCATGCCGGGGGCGCGGAGTAAACGAACGGAAGCCACATGAGTGCGCCGCCCGGTTCGGCGTGACACGAAGGAGCCGATCCTTGGACATTCTCTTGCGCGAATACCTTCCCATCCTGATCTTTCTGGCGATTGCCGTCGCCCTTGGGCTGGTCCTGATCCTGGCCGCGGCGATCATCGCGGTGCGCAATCCCGACCCCGAAAAGGTCTCGGCCTATGAATGCGGCTTCAACGCTTTCGACGATGCGCGGATGAAGTTCGACGTGCGCTTCTACCTCGTCTCGATCCTCTTCATCATCTTCGACCTCGAAGTGGCCTTCCTCTTCCCCTGGGCGGTGGCGTTCAGGGATGTGAGCATGGTGGGCTTCTGGTCGATGATGGTCTTCCTCGCCGTCCTGACGATCGGCTTTGCCTATGAATGGAAGAAGGGGGCGATGGAATGGGCGTGATGACCTCGGCCAATACCGCAGGCCCCGACCGGGAGGTCGCGACGCGGGCGCTGAACGCGGAATTGCAGGACAAGGGGTTCCTGCTGACCACGACCGAGGACATCATCAACTGGGCGCGCAACGGCTCGCTCCACTGGATGACCTTCGGCCTGGCCTGCTGCGCGGTCGAGATGATGCAGACCTCGATGCCCCGTTATGATCTTGAACGTTTCGGCACCGCGCCGCGCGCCAGCCCGCGCCAGTCGGACCTGATGATCGTCGCAGGGACCCTGACCAACAAGATGGCCCCGGCGCTGCGCAAGGTCTACGACCAGATGCCCGAGCCGCGCTATGTGATCTCCATGGGGTCCTGCGCCAATGGTGGGGGCTATTACCACTACAGCTATTCGGTGGTGCGCGGCTGCGACCGCATCGTTCCGGTGGATATCTACGTTCCTGGCTGCCCGCCGACCGCGGAGGCGCTGCTTTACGGCATCCTCCAGTTGCAGCGGAAGATCCGCCGCACCGGCACGCTGGTCCGCTGAGGAGGGAAGAGATGTCCGAAGCCCTGAATGAGCTTGCCGCCCATATCGAGCTGAAGCGCCCGAATGACGTGGTCGCGACCGAGGTCGCGTTCGGTGAACTGAACGTCACCGTGACGCTGGCCGGTCTGGTCGATTTCGTCGAATTCCTGCGCGTCGACAACACCTGCCGCTTCTCGACACTGGTCGATATCACCGGCGTCGATCACCCTGAGCGCCCGGCGCGCTTCGATGTCGTCTACCACTTCCTGTCGATGTACCAGAACGCCCGCATCCGGGTGAAGGTCGCCGTGCGGGAAGAAGATTTCGTGCCTTCGATCGTCGAGGTCCACCCCTCGGCCAACTGGTTCGAGCGGGAGGTCTACGACATGTTCGGGATCCTCTTCGCCGGCCACCCGGACCTGCGCCGCATCCTGACCGATTACGGCTTCCGCGGCCATCCCTTGCGCAAGGATTTCCCGACCACGGGCTATACCGAGGTGCGCTATGACGAGGTGCTGAAACGCGTCGTCTATGAGCCGGTGCAACTGACGCAGGAATACCGCCAGTTCGACTTCCTGTCGCCCTGGGAAGGCGCGAAATACATCCTTCCCGGCGATGAGAAGCAGGGGGCGAAGCGATAATGACGCAACCGGTGCTCATGTTCGGGGTGGGGGCGGCGAAGTCGGGGACTTCGTGGCTTTACCATTACCTTGCGGGGCACCCGGACTGCCATCTGCGTACCATCAAGGAACTGCACTTCTTCGACGCGCGCGATCTTGGCAACCGCGACTGGTACCTGCGCGACCTGGCCCGCAAGGCAGCCTCGCTGGAACGCCGGATCGCCGCGCGGGACGATGCCGCCCCGGTCGAGGATATCGTGCGGCTGGCCGACCTGCGCCTTTATGCCCATGTGCTTGAGAAGGGCGAGACCGACGGCTACCTCGCCTTCCTGATGGAAGAGCGCGAGGAGGAACGGGTGGTGGGCGACATCACGCCCGGCTATTCGCTTCTGTCCGAAGAGACGCTGCGCGAGATGGCCGGGCTGTCGGACGACGTGCGCTTCGTCTATGTCATGCGCGATCCGGTGGAAAGGCTCTGGAGCCATGTGCGCATGGTGGCGCGCCGCCGCGCGCGGGGCGATCTGCGCCGTCAGGCGGGGCGTATCCTCGACAAGGTTCTGACCGGCGGCGAGACGCATATCAGCGAACGGGGCGACTATTCCGCGACGGTGACCCGGCTGAAGGCCGCGGTCCCGGCGGAGCGGCTGTTCCTTTGCACCTTGGAAGACCTGCTGGCGCAGCCGATGCTTGACCGGCTTTGCGCCTTTCTCGACATCGCGCCGCGCGCCGCGGTGTTCGAGCGCAAGATGCATTCCGGGGTCGAGATTTCGATGACCGACAGCCAGAGACAACGCGCCGTGGCCTGGCTCAGGCCGCAATACGACTATGTAGCCGCCAATATGGGGGCGCTGCCGCCGGCCTGGCAGGCAAGCCTTGCGGGGATATGAGATGATGGATGGTCACTTCGACGACGCGCTGACCGGCGAACAGAAGATCCGCAACTTCAACATCAACTTCGGCCCGCAACACCCCGCGGCGCATGGAGTTCTTCGTCTGGTTCTGGAGCTCGACGGCGAGATCGTCGAACGCTGCGACCCGCATATCGGGCTGCTGCATCGCGGCACCGAAAAGCTGATGGAAAGCCGCACCTACCTTCAGAACCTGCCCTATCTGGACCGGCTCGATTACGTCGCGCCGATGAACCAGGAACATGCCTGGTGCCTGGCGATCGAAAAGCTGACCGGGACCGAGGTGCCGCGCCGTGCCAGCCTGATCCGGGTGCTGTATTCGGAAATCGGCCGCGTGTTGAACCACCTCCTGAACGTGACCACGCAGGCGATGGACGTCGGCGCCCTGACCCCGCCGCTCTGGGGGTTCGAGGAACGCGAGAAGCTGATGGTCTTCTACGAACGGGCCTGCGGCGCGCGCCTGCACTCGGCCTATTTCCGCCCCGGCGGCGTGCATCAGGACCTGCCGCCGGAACTGATCGACGACATCGACCGCTGGGCCGACGAATTCCCGAGGGTTCTGGACGATCTGGACGGGCTGCTGACGGAAAACCGCATCTTCAAGCAGCGCAACGTCAATATCGGCATCGTGAAAGAACAGGACGCGCTGACCTGGGGCTATTCCGGCGTGATGGTGCGCGGGTCCGGCATGGCCTGGGACCTGCGCCGCGCGCAGCCCTACGAATGCTATGACGAGTTCGATTTCCAGATCCCGGTCGGCAAGAACGGCGACTGTTTCGACCGCTACCTCGTCCGTATGGAGGAGATGCGGCAATCGACCGCGATCATCAAGCAGGCCTGCGCCAAGCTGCGCGCGCCCGAAGGGCAGGGCGACGTGCTGGCGCGTTCGGCCTTCCT
>DAIOXI010000129.1:8483-8918 GCA_036758045.1 Albidovulum sp. | reverse complement strand
GCTTGGCGCGGTCGTGCTCTACGACCTCGGGCTGCTCGCCGTCGTCGTGGCCAATGGCGAAGGCTGGTTCACCACCACCGCCTTTCCCTTCGCACTGCTCGCCAACCCGGCCGATGCCTTCCGCCTTTACAACCTCGCCGCGTCGCAGGCGACCTCGGCGGCCGCTGGCATCGCCGGGGCGGCGAACGCCATCCCGATCTGGCAATCCGCGGCCTCGGTCCTCGTCTGGCCGATCCTCGCGCTGGCCCTGGCCACCCTGGCCTTCCGCAAGGTGACACCATGAAACGCATGCTCCTGATCTGCGCCCTGCTGCTTTCCGCCTGCAAGGAAGAGACGCAGGACATCTCCGCCGTCCCGCTGACCGAGGAATCGGTCGGATATTACTGCCAGATGCAGCTTCTGGAACATGACGGCCCAAAGGCGCAGGTCCATATG
>DAIOXI010000129.1:0-8391 GCA_036758045.1 Albidovulum sp. | reverse complement strand
ACCTGGACCCAACCGGGGGTAGCGAACTGGATCGACGCGAAAACCGCCCATTACGTCGTCGGGTCGACGGTCGAGGGCGGCATGGGCGCGCCGGAGCTGGTGCCCTTCGCCGACCTCGACAAGGCCGCCGCTTTCGCCGCCGAAAACGGAGGCGCGGTCATGTCGCTGACGGCGATCCCCGACCGCGCGGTGATCGCCCCCGTCGTCTTGCCCGGCGACGCGACGGATGACGCCGATTACTCCAACCGCCTCAAGGCACTGTCCGACAAGATCGAAGGATAACCATGATCAACCGCCGCCGTTTCCTGACCATCACCGCCGCCGCGACCGCCGGTCTTGCCGCGCCCGCCGCCCTTGCCGGACCAAAGCAGGTCTGGACCGGCTTCGCCCTTGGCGCCCGCGCTTCGATCCGGCTGGACCATCCCGAAGCCAGGGCCATCGCCGCGCGGGTGGCGGCAGAGATTACCCGGCTTGAGGGTGTCTTCAGCCTGTACAGAGCCGATGCCTCCCTCTCCCGGCTGAACGCTGAGGGTCGGCTGGACGCGCCGCCGCCAGAGCTTTTGCAATGCCTGACCCTGGCAGGCGCAGTCCACCGCGCCTCCTCCGGCACCTTCGACCCGACGGTACAGCCGCTCTGGGCGCTCTGGGCCGAACGCGCCACCGCCGGAACCCGCCCGACACAGGCGGAACTCGCCGCCGCGCGCGGCCGTGGCGGCTGGGACGAGGTGCGGCTGGATGAGGCGGCCATCGCCATGGCCCCCGGCATGGCGCTGACGTTGAACGGGATCGCGCAGGGCTTCATCGGCGACCGCGTGGCGGCGCTGCTGGCGGCCGAGGGGCTGACCGACATCCTGATCGACACCGGCGAATTCGTCGCGCTGGGGCAGCGCCCCGATGGCCGGGCCTGGCCCGTGCGGCTGGCGCAGGGTGGCGCGGCGGACCTCAGCAACCGCTCCCTCGCCACCTCGGCGCCGACAGGTACGGTCTTCGATCAGGACGGGCGCTACGGCCATATCCTCGACCCCAGAACGGGGGAGCCTGCACCGGCCCGCTGGGCGGGGATCAGCATCACCGCACCTTATGCCGCCATTGCGGACGCGCTGTCGACCGGCGCCTGCCTGATGGCTGACAGGGGCGAAATCGACACTGTGGCGGCAGAATTCGGGGCCACCTGCGTGTCGGCGGTCCCCGCCTAGACGCTCGCGCCCCAGACACGATAGCGCCCCTGGCCCGTCACCTCGCGGATGACCCCGCGCGCGAAGAGCGTGTCCAGATTGCGCTGAACGGCGGCGCGCGAGGCGCCCGTCAGCTCCTCCGCCATCGGCGCGGAGAGCATGGGCCAGGCGGTCAGCGCCGCGATCAACCGCTTGGGCGTGCGGCCCGACAGGTCGCGCGTCGCGGCCAACGCCCCCGCCTGCCAGTCCCTGATCCGATCAAGATGCAACAGCGCGGCAAGCGTCGCCTGCGTCGCCCCCGCGATCCAGCGCGACAGGCGTTCCGGCATCGCCCCCGTCGCGCGCAACCCGCCCGGCCCTGTCAGCGCCAGCGGCAAGAAAAGCGCCCCCCCCTGCCCCGGCCGCGCCATCCGCGCGCCGTATCGTGCCGCCATCGCCGCCGCCTCGGTATCCTGCGCCGGACCCTCACCCAGCATCCGCCAGGCGTGAAACATGACCGCCGCCGCCGTGACGGGGTGCAGCCCCCCTGCCTCATTCATGATTTCGGCAAGCTCAGAGACGGTTTCCGTCGGCCCGTCGTCGACGGACTCCACCCGGCCAAGGAACGCGCTGAGGCCCCTTTCCCAGCCGCCATCGCCCGGACCCGGCCCGCCCGAAAGCCGCCGCACGGCCCAGCCGGCACGGGCCAGCGCCTGCGCATCCTCTCCCGTCGCACCGATCCGCGTGCCAAGCCAAAGCGCCAGCCGCTCCGCCCCGATCCGCTCCCCGGTCCACCAGCCGAGATCGGCCACCTCCATCAGCGCCAGCCGATGCCGCCAGCCTTCGGGTCCGGCCCGCAACCGTTCATCAAGCGCCCCGAAGGCAACCGCGAGATCGGCCAGCGGCCCCGAAAGCCGGTCCTGCGCCGCGCGCCATTCTGCGGGATCGAACAGCTTGCGCCGGTCCGCGCGCGGGCCGGGAAGCAGGAAGTCCGGCGCCCCCTCATCATCATAGGCGGGAAGGAACCAAAGGTCCTCCGCCGCCCCCTGCACCGGGTCATAGGGGCCTCTGCCCCTGTCTTCGGGGGTCTTCTCGGTGTCCTGCCAATCTTGCGAGGCTGATTTCATGCTGCGCATTATTGCCCAGTTTTGCGCAGCACTCAACCAACAGCTTATGCGGCCGCTTTATTGTGGGGATGGCGAGGCCCTCCCCGCCCTCGCGCCAAAACCTTCCCCGCGGGGAAGATTGACCCGAGCAAGAAAAAGGCGGGGCCGCAGCTCCGCCTTTCCCGGCCGACCATCGCCGCCGACCTTCCCCGCGGGGAAGGTTTCCGGCTACCCGTCCAGTTGATCGAGCATCGCCTTCACTGCCCGCTCAAGCCGCCGCCGGTCGATGGTGGTGAAGTCACGGTCCAGCCGGATCTCGATCCGCCCGGCCGCCGCGACGCATTTCCCGCGCCCCTCCGGCCGGTCGAACTGAAAGCTCGCCTTCGCCTTTGCCGGCCGCTTGGGGGACGGGGCGCGGTCGCCGGAGGGCGCCACGACCACATCCTCATCCCCCTGCCCCGCCAGCGCCCGCAGAACCTCGATCTCCTCCGCAGCGCTCCGCCCCTCCATCCCAGCCAGCGCCGCGCGCACTTCGGCCCCGACAGGTTCCCCCTCGGCGATCCGCCTGGCGAGCGTCAGGCCAAGCGCGCGCGGTATCTGCTCGATGAAACGCAGGTCGGCGCCCAGTTCCCGCACCAGCGGAATGAAGGCGCGGATATAGCTGCGCTTCTGGTACCCCGCGGACTTGAACAGCAGCGCGACGGCCTTTTCGGGATCGTCCACCGCCGTCTCCGGGTCCGCCGCATAGTCGGTGGCCAGCGCCGCCATCTCGGCAAAGGAGATGTCCTTGCGGATCAGGTTCTCATCCACCATGCGCCGATAGAGCGCCTCGATCCCGTCACCCGCCGCCGTGACCGCCGCGGGGATCGCGCCCCAGGCGGCTTCGTCACCGGTCTCTGCCAGAAGCTCCCTGTAGGCGGACAGACGGCGATAGCCCTGAATCAACTCGAACCGCCCGTCCTCCCGCGCCTCAAGCCGGATCGGGTTGGACAGACCAAGTTCCCTGATGGAGGCCTTGAGTTCGCCAAGCTCCTCGTCCTGCCCCTGCTTGCGGTCACGGACCAGCTTGACCATCTCAATCGCATCCAGCGGCACCATCTCGATCACCAGGCCAAGGCGCTTCAGCCGCATATGCTCATGCGCAAGCGCATCGTTCTCGGCCCTGATCCGCGCCTCGACCTCCTGCCTTTCGCGGGCCGCCCCGGCGGTTTCCGCAATGGCCGCCGCCATGGGACCACGCCGCGCGGGCGCCTCCGCGCCGACCGTCCTGATCCGCGGCTCCGCCGCCACAGGCTCGGCTGGCATCTCGATATCGAACATCCGGCGTCGCTTTGTCATGGTCCGACCTCCTTAAATGCGGTCCCAGGCGGCGATCACGCTACCCTTGAATTCCTCATAGGCGCGGTCAAAGCTCGCTCGCGCCCGGCGCCAGGTCTCCCGCGTCATTTCGCGGTAGTCGATCTCATAGACCGAGGAGAGGAAGCGGCCCGACTGTTCCACAGCCCGCGTCATCTCGATCGGGTGCTCCGCGACATGTTCCCCAAAAACCTTACGGAAGGCTTCGAACATCGCACGGTGCAGGTCGTTGCCCGGCTCATAGCGCGTCATCAGAAAGCGGACATCGGCAAAGGCCTTGGGCAGCGAAATCTTCCCCGCGGGGAAGGTTGCGCCGAACCCCGACAGATCCTCAAGCGCCTCGGCAAGCTGGCCGATGAAGCTGGTGGTGCTGTCATATTCCCAATAGCCGGGACCGGAGGGGATATAGAGCATATCGGCCGCAAAGACCGCGTTCATCGACTGATAGCCGATGGCCGGCGGGCAATCGAACAGGATCAGGTCGTAATCGTCATCGCCCAGCCCGTCGAGGTAACGTGAGACGGCCGCGAAGAAGGACCATTCCGGGTTCAGGTGCCGGTATTGCGCGCTGGCGAATTCCACGAACGCCGCGTTGGCGCAGGACGGGATGATGTCGATCGTGGACCAGGCGGTCGCCTTGATAAAGTCGCCATGGCGCAACTCGCCCAGGCCGAGATCGCGGATCGAGCCGGGGATCTGCCGACGGGGCAGGGTGGTGCCGGAGGCCGCGCCGGACGAGGCCGCATTCATCCGGTCCGTCTCCCGGATCAGGTCGCGCGCCATGATGCCCCAGACCGTGTAATCCTCGGCAACGTCGGTCAGGCCCATCGAATGGCTCAGCGTCGCTTGCGGATCGAAATCCACCACCAGAACGCGGTAGCCATCAAGCGCGGCGGCATGGGCGAGGTGCAGCGCGACGGTCGATTTCCCGGCGCCGCCCTTGAAGTTCGCCACTGCGACGCGGAAGGCGCGTTTCCCGGCGGGGCGGGGCGGCATCAGCGTCTTGCGGTTGATCTTCATCTTGCGACGCAGTTCGTTGATCTCGTCCAGCGAGAACCAGCGCTGACGGCCGTCCGGTTCAACCTCACCACCCGGCAGATCGGGCTCGGCGGCAAGGCGGCCGCGAAAGGTGGACTGATTGATCTGAAAGATCAGCTCCGACACTTCCCAGGATGAAAAGCGGCGCAGGGTCTTGATATTCTCGGGACTGAACGTCTGCTGCCTGATCCAGCTCTGCATCTTCAGCGATTGCGCCTGAAGCCGGGCCAGGTCCTCATGGGTATACATGCTCTTCCTCGTTCTAGACGTAAATTCTTATTGATTTCCGAAATACGCTGGATTTGCCAAAAATGCAAAAGCGAAGTTATAGTCGGCGAAAGGTTCCGCCCCCGCGCCATTTTTCAGGCCCGGCACAGGATTCTGCCACCGAATCGGCGGCCCCCGTCGCCGTGGTGACTGCAGCGTGAATTCGAGACTATATTGCGGGACATAAGAGTACGCCCCACCCGATATTGGGGGACATAATCGCCGTAATCAGGGACACCCAGGACGTCACCTATAACCATTGAAACCCTTTTTCTTCGAAATAGGTTTGGGTCAGCGCCCCAGCATCCTCACCCCGCTCTTGACAGAATCCAAAAACCGGACGCAAATAGCCGATAAGCGGTGAAGAGCGTTGTCATAGCACAATTTTCACCTTCAGAGGCCATCAAGGCCCGCAGCATTGAGGCAGATCACCGTTCCATACCGGAACGGGTAAGGGACAGGAGAGCGCCATGCAGCTTCCCCGGCCGGTCGGCCATGAAGCGGCTTCCCGGAAATACGATATCCTCTCGGCCCTCATGGCCTTTGCCCTGGCGCAGGACAAGCATGTTCAACGCCAGGTGCTTCGGATCATGGCGCTGATCACCACGCGCTACAACTGGCAGCGCGATGAGCTGACGATGGGGCAGGGGGAGATTGCCAAACTCTGGTCGGTCGACGAACGCACCGTGAAACGCGAGATGGCGAAGCTGCGTGCGCTTGGCTGGATAGTTCTGAAACGGCAGGGCGCGCGGGGGCGCGTCAGTGTCTACGGGCTTGATCTGGGTCGAATGATGGAGGATACGCGCCCCGCCTGGCCGCGTATCGGGCAGGACTTCATCGCCCGCGTCTCGCCTGCCGAAAGCGGGGCAGCGGAGGGGGCTTCGAATGTCGTGCCGCTCCGCGCCGCGCCGCAACCGGCCGCTGACGGAACGCTTTGGGCTCGCGCGCAGGCACGGCTGCATGGCGAGGACGCGGCGGTCTATGGCGCCTGGTTCCACCCGCTGATCGAGATCGGGATGGAGGAAGGCAGCCTGACCCTTGCCGCGCCGACGCGGTTTCACGCGCGCTATGTCGAGCAGCATTTGCACGACAGGCTCCTTGCGGCGCTGCGGGCGGTGGAGCCTTCGGTCAGAAGCGTCTCTGTCATTGCCTGACAGGCCATGCGAAACGTGTGCATCAAAAGAATCCCTGCTGCACACTTGCCGGACCATGTGCATCAATATATTTTATGATGCACACAGAAAGGATGCCGATGCAGATCCCCGCGCACAGCCGCGCCGCCGTGGTCGCCTATCAGGACCTGCTGCGTCTCCACCTTGACGAAAGCGCCTCCGCCCTTCTGGGCAGTATCGAGGAACGCAGGCGCAACGGGCGTACCTATCTTTACGAACGTTTCCGCATCGGGACCGAGATGAAAAGCCGCTATCTGGGCGAGGATAGCGAGGAGTTGCGGGCGCGGCTGGAGAAGGCACAGACCCTGAAGGCCGAGGCCGATCAACGTCGCGACCGGATGACGCGGCTCGCGCGGACGCTGCGGGCCGAAGGCTTCATCGCCACGGATCGAGACACCGGCTCCATGCTTCTGGCCTTTGCCCGCGCGGGGGTGTTCAGGCTGGGCGGGACGCTGGTCGGGACCACCGCATACAGTCTCTATCAAGGCGAATTGGGCGTTCGCATGGACCATGAGGATCTGGCGCAGACCGGCGATATCGACCTGGCAAGCTTTGAACGCCTCTCGGTCGCGCTCGACGACAAGGTGGAAGAAGCGCCCGCCGACATCCTCACCGCGCTGAAATTCGATCCGGTACCGGGGATCGGCGGCCATCAGGTCTGGAAATGGCGGCAAAGCCATTCCGAGGCGATGGTTGAATTCCTGACACCCGCTTTCGGCGAGGAAACCGTCCGACCGCTGCCCGCGCTGGGGGGCAGCGCACGTGCGCTGAACTACCTCAATTTCCTCATCGCCGACCCGATTCCCGCCATCGCGCTTTATCGCAACGGTGTTCTGGTGCAGATCCCCCGCCCGGAGCGCTTTGCAATTCACAAGCTGATCGTCGCCGATCGGCGCAAGGGCGGGCCGGATCAGTTGAAGTCGCGCAAGGACCGGGCGCAGGCCGAATTCCTGATCGCCGTCCTTGCCGAGGATCGGCCGGACGAACTGGCCGAGGCCTATCAGGACGCCCTGTCTCGCGGTCCGCGCTGGCGTGCGCGGATCGCCGCAAGCCTGAAGCGCATGCCCGAGACGCAAGAGAGGCTTTCAGGGGCGATCTAGGCTCTTTTCCGGCGGAAAAGCCACTTCTTAAAGAAAGGCGCGGAACGCCCTGGTGGCGAGATGACGGCCTGCTACCGTCAATCCCGGCGGTCTTGCGTGCGACGGCCCCCCGCTCGGCCCTTGTTCATCCCTCGCGGGCGCGGCACTCTGGCCCCCTGACGCTTGGGGAGAGTCGCGCATGGCCGCAGGGGCGACGGATACGCTGAACCTTGAACGGCTCATCGCCTGCCCGAAATGCGATGCCGTCTATGAGATCGTCGAACCCGCGCCGCGCGATCGGGCGGTCTGCGCGCGCTGCCACACCGTGCTGATCGCGCCGCGCCGCCGGGCGGGCAAGCAGTTGATCGCGATGGCAGCGACGGTGCTGATCCTGATCGTCGCGGCATCGGTCTTTCCCTTCCTCCGCATCGGGGCGGGGGGCGTTCACAATGACAGTTCGATCCTTGATGCCGCGTTTGCCTTTTCCGGGCCGCTGGCGGCGCTCTCGCTGGCGGTTCTGGGCTTTATCGTGGTCATTCCGATGATGCGGCTGATGCTGTTGATCTATGTCCTGGTTCCGGTGGTGCGAAACCGGCCCGCCGCACCCGGCGCCCGATCCGCCTTCCGCTTTGCGGAATCGCTCGGGCCGTGGTCCATGGCGGAAATCTTCGCGCTTGGCTGCGCGGTGGCCCTGGTCAAGATAAGCGATCTTGCCGAGGTGAATTTCGGTCCGGCGGTCTGGATGTTTGCCGTTCTCGTGGTGTTGATCGTGGTGCAGGATACGCTCATGTGCAGGTACTCGGTATGGAAGTCGCTGGAGACATAAGAACCGCGCGCGAGATGGGGCTGGTGGCCTGCACGCGCTGCACGCGGGTCTGGCCGGCGGGGACCGGGACCTGCGCCCGCTGCGGCGAACATCTTGCCTCACGCGACACGACCAGCCTTCAGCGGGTCTGGGCGTGGTGGATCGTCGGGCTGATCTGCTACATCCCGGCGAATGTCTACCCGATGCTTGAGACGCGGACGCTCTTCATCCGTCAGGACAACACCATCGTCGGCGGCGCGGTTGAGCTTGCCCGGCACGGCAATTGGGCGATTGCCGGCGTCATCCTTGCCGCCAGCGTGCTGATCCCGATCGGCAAGTTCATCGCCGTCGCGGGGCTGGCCATCGGCGTGACGCGCGGCGCGCGGTTGTCGCGGGAAAGACGGCACCAGCATT
>DAIOXI010000128.1:8603-8964 GCA_036758045.1 Albidovulum sp. | reverse complement strand
ATGGACGCCGTGCAGGCCGCCAATTCCGGCCACCCCGGCATGCCGATGGGGATGGCCGATGTCGCGACCGTCCTCTTTTCCAAACACCTGAAATTCGACGCCGCCGCGCCGGACTGGGCCGACCGCGACCGCTTCATCCTGTCCGCCGGTCACGGGTCGATGCTGCTTTACGCGCTGCTTTACCTCACCGGCTACAAGGACATGACGCTGGAGGAGATCCGCAATTTCCGCCAGTGGGGCGCCAAGACCGCCGGCCACCCCGAATACGGCCACGCCAAGGGGATCGAGACGACGACCGGCCCGCTCGGTCAGGGCATCGCCAATTCCGTCGGCTTCGCCATCGCCGAGGAAAGCCTGCGCG
>DAIOXI010000128.1:375-8508 GCA_036758045.1 Albidovulum sp. | reverse complement strand
ATCGCCGGCGACGGCTGCCTGATGGAAGGCATCAGCCATGAGGCGATCGGCCTTGCCGGGATGCAGCGGTTGTCGAAGCTGATCGTGCTTTGGGACAACAACGACATTTCCATCGACGGCAAGATCAGCCTGTCCGACATCACCGACCAGCGTGAACGGTTCCGCGCTGCCGGCTGGGCCGTGCTGCATTGCGACGGCCACGACCCCGAGGATATCGACCGCGCCATGACAGAGGCGAAATCCGCCAACGGCCCGGTGATGATCGACTGCAAGACCCATATCGGCTTTGGCAGCCCGAAAAAGCAGGACACGGCGGGCGCCCACGGCTCCCCCCTCGGCGCCGATGAGATCAAGGCGGTGAAGGAGATCTACGGCTGGCCGCATGGCGCCTTCGACATCCCCGCCGACATCCTCGACGCCTGGCGCAAGATCGGCGCGCGGGGCGCGGCGGAGCGTGAAGCGTGGGAAGGCCGCCTGAACGGCCTCTCCGCCGCGAAGAAGGCGGAGTTCGAGCGTCAGATGGGCCTTGAGGCTCCGAAAAAGCTTGCCGCGACGATCCGGGCGCTGAAGAAGCAGAACTCCGAACTCGCACCCAAGGTCGCGACCCGCAAGGCATCGGAAATGGTGCTTGAGGTCGTGAACCCGGTGATGCCGGAGACGATCGGCGGTTCGGCCGACCTGACCGGGTCGAACAACACCAAGACCGGCGATCTGGGCATCTTCAACCCGGAGAACCGCAAGGGCCGCTATGTCCATTACGGCATCCGCGAACACGGCATGGCGGCGGCGATGAACGGCATCTGGCTGCATGGCGGCTTCCGCCCCAATGGCGGCACCTTCATGTGCTTTACCGATTATGCGCGCGGCGCGATGCGGCTGTCGGCGCTGATGGGCCTGCCGGTCACCTATGTCATGACCCATGATTCCATCGGCCTGGGCGAGGATGGCCCGACCCACCAGCCGGTCGAACACCTTGCCATCTGCCGCGCGACACCGAACACCTGGACCTTCCGCCCCGCCGACCTGATCGAGACGGCGGAAGCCTGGGAACTGGCGCTGACCTCGGAAAGGACGCCCTCGGTCCTGACGCTGTCGCGCCAGAACCTGCCCACCGTGCGCACCAGGCACACGGCGAAGAACCTGACCGCGCAAGGCGCCTATATCCTGCGCGAGTCCGAGGCGCGGCGCCGGGCGATCCTGATGGCGACCGGGTCCGAGGTGGAGATCGCGCTGGCGGCGCGGGAAATCCTTGAGGGCAAGGGCATCGGCACCCGTGTCGTCTCCGTCCCCTGCATGGAACTGTTCGCGGCGCAGGACGAGGCCTATCGCAAGAAGGTGCTGCCCGCCGGGCCGGTCCGCGTCGCCGTCGAGGCCGCCGTGCGCCAGCCCTGGGACCGCTTCCTGATGGGCGAGCGCGGGAGCGAGAAGAGGGCGGGCTTCGTGGGGATGGAGGGCTTCGGCGCCTCGGCCCCGGCGGAAACGCTTTACAAGGAATTCGGCATCACCGCCGAGGCCGTGGCGGACAAGGTTCAGGCGCTGCTCTGATCCCGCCTTGGTGGTCGAAAAGAAAGCCGCGCGGGCCAGCCCCGCGCGGCTTTTTCGTCAATGCGCGGCGCTTGCCTTGCCGGTCAACTTGCCCCAGAGCGGGCCGACGATCCGCGTTCCGACAGGGATCAGGAGAAGACCGAGGGCAAGACCGAAGATACCGTCCAGCATCGCCGTGACCGCCCAGGCGGCAAAGCCCTGCCCGGTCGTCAGCCCGTGGGTCGCAAGCTCGGCGATATGGTGGATCTGGTCGTAAAGCCAGGGCCAGCCCATCTCCGCCAGCCCGTGCGCCACGATATTGCCGCCGACCCAAAGCATCGCCGCCGTGCCGACCGTCGAGAGGATCGTCATCAGGCGCGGCATGAAGCGCACCAGAGACCGGCCCAGCACCCGCGTCGCGCCCAGCCGCCCCTTCGACGCCATCACCAGCCCGACATCGTCCATCTTCACCAGAAGTGCGACCGAGCCATAGACCAGCGCCGTCACCCCGATGGCCACCAGCGCCAGCGTCCCCGCCTGCCCCAGAACGCCGTCGATCTGCGGCGGCACCGAGGCGAGTCCGATGGTCATGATCTCGGCCGACAGGATGAAATCGGTCTTGATCGCGCCTTCGACCTTCTGCTGTTCCAGGTGGGTCGGGTCCTTGATGTCGAAATCGGCCTCGACCGCGGCATCGGGGTGGGGGGCGAGATGGTGGTAGATCTTCTCCGCCCCCTCGAAACAGAGATACAGCCCGCCGATCATCAGAAGGATCGGGATCGCCGCGGGCAGGAAGGCCGACAGGAGGAGAAGCCCCGGCAGCAGGATCACGATCTTGTTGCGGATCGAACCCTTGGAGATCTTCCAGATGATCGGCAGTTCCCGCTCCGCCGAAAAGCCGCTGACATACTTCGGCGTCACGGCGGTGTCGTCGATCAGGATGCCCATGGTCTTGCCACCGACCTTGGCCGCCGCCCCCGCGACGTCATCGACCGACGCCGCCGCCACCTTCGCAATCGCCGCGACATCGTCCAGAAGTGCCAGAAGCCCGCTCATACCCGCCCTCACCGTTCCTGCCCGCCCAAAAGTAGAGGTTTGACCAGCCGTGACAAGAGCGCCCGGCGCCACAGTGGGCGCAGCGTGGCGGGCATTGTTCGCCCTGTTGTCGCTAACAAAGGGCTGTTTCCGCTAACACATTGAAATCGCGTATTTTCCTGGCGCATAACCTTTGCTAAGCCCTTTACGAGCGACAGGTTGAAGGAGAGACCGCATGACCGTCACCTTCGGCATCAACGGCTTTGGCCGCATCGGGGGCTGCACGCTGGCCCATATCGCCGAAGCGGCGCGCAATGACGTGCTGGTGGTCAGGATCAACGCGACGGGTCCGATCGAGACCAACGCCCATCTCCTGAAATACGATTCGGTCCATGGCCGTTTCGCCGGGCCGGTGAAGGTCGCGGGCAATTCCATCGACCTCGGCCGTGGCCCGATCGAGGTGATGTCGACCTACAACCCCGAGGAGCTGGACTGGGAGGGCGTCGATGTCGTCCTGGAATGCACCGGCAAGTTCAACGACCGCGACAAGGCCGCCGTCCACCTGACGCGCGGCGCCAAGCGGGTGCTGGTCTCCGCCCCCGCCAAGCGCGCCGACAAGACGGTGGTCTACGGCGTCAACCACCGCGACCTGAAGATCGACCATCACGTCGTCTCCAACGGCTCCTGCACCACGAACTGCCTGGCGCCTCTGGCCAAGGTGCTGAACGACACGATCGGGATCGAATCCGGCATCATGACGACGATCCATTCCTATACCGGCGACCAGCCGACGCTGGACCGCCGCCACAACGATCTGTATCGCGCGCGGTCCGCCGCGATGGCGATGATCCCGACCTCCACCGGCGCCGCGAAGGCGCTGGGCGAGGTGCTGCCGGAACTGACCGGCAAGCTGGACGGCACCGCGATGCGGGTGCCGACGCCGAACGTCTCGGCCGTGGACCTGACCTTTATCGCGTCGAAGGACGTGACGGTGGCCGATGTCAACGAAGTGGTAAGGGAAGCCGCGGCAGGATACATGGGCATGGTCCTGGCCTATGATCCCGAACCGAAGGTGTCGATCGACTTCAACCACACCACCCATTCCTCTATCTTCGCGCCCGACCAGACCAAGGTCGTCGGCAAGCGGACGGTTCGGGTTCTGGCCTGGTACGACAACGAATGGGGCTTCTCCTGCCGGATGGCCGATGTGGCCGGTGCGATGGGGCGGCTCCTGCAATAAGGAGCGTCGGGGGCCACTCCCCCGCCCATGACGAACCGAATCGCCCTTGCGATCACTCTTCTGATCGCGGCCTTCTTCGTGGCTGACGCGCTGGTCCTTCATCTGGGGACGGCGCTGTTCCTCGCGCGTCAATTCGCCGACTTCGTCGAATATCTCGCCTTCTGGCGCTAGGATCGCTACTCTGCGGTTGACCTTTCGGTCGTTTTGTCGATGTTAGCGCCAACATCGCCCGCCCTGCGGGCGATACCCAGCGGGAAGGAGACACCATGACTGTGAAGGTAGCCATCAACGGTTTCGGCCGGATCGGCCGCAACGTGCTGCGCGGGATCATCGAATCCGGCCGTACCGATATCGAGGTCGTGGCGATCAACGACCTTGGCCCGGTCGAGACCAACGCCCACCTCTTGCGCTTCGATTCCGTGCATGGCCGTTTCCCGGCCGAGGTGACGACGACCGAAAACACCATCGACGTCGGGCGCGGCCCGATGCAGGTGACGGCGATCCGCAACCCCGCCGACCTGCCCTGGGGCCATGTCGATATCGTGATGGAATGCACCGGCATCTTCACCTCGAAGGAAAAGTGCCAGGCGCATCTGGAAAACGGATCGAAACGGGTGCTGAGCTTCGCCCCCGGCGAGGGCGCGGACAAGACCATCGTCTATGGCGTCAACCATGACACGCTGACGAAGGACGACATCGTCGTATCCAACGCCTCCTGCACGACGAACTGCCTTTCCCCCGTTGCCAAGGTCCTGAACGACGCGATCGGGATCGAGAAGGGGATGATGACGACCATTCATTCCTATACCGGCGACCAGCCGACGCTGGACACCATGCACAAGGACCTTTACCGCGCCCGCGCGGCGGCGCTGTCCATGATCCCGACCTCGACCGGGGCGGCGAAGGCGGTGGGCCTCGTGCTGCCGGAGTTGAAAGGCAAGCTCGACGGATTCGCGATCCGGGTGCCGACGCCGAATGTCTCGGTCGTGGATCTGAAGTTCATCGCCAGGCGCGAAACCAGCGTGGAAGAGGTCAACGCCGCCATCAAGGCCGCCGCCGACGGGCCGCTCAAGGGCATCCTTGGCTATACGCTGTTCAAGAACGTTTCATCCGACTTCAACCATGACCCGCATTCCTCGGTCTTCCACATGGATCAGACCAAGGTCATGGACGGCACCTTCGTGTCGGTGCTGAGCTGGTATGACAACGAATGGGGCTTTTCCAACCGCATGGCGGACACTGCCGTGGCGATGGGCAAGCTGATCTGAACGCAGCTCAGCCCCTGGCGTAACGCTGCGCGAGCGCGTTCCTGACATCGGCGGAGACGAATTTCGACACGTCCCCGCCAAGCCGGGCGATTTCCTTGACCAGTTTCGAGGCAATCGCCTGGCGGCGCGCATCGGCCATCAGGAACACCGTCTCGATCGAGGCGTCGAGCGCGCGGTTCATGCCGACCATCTGGAATTCGTATTCGAAGTCGGCAACCGCGCGCAGGCCGCGGATGATGACCCCGGCGCCCACGTCACGGGCACAGTCGATCAGCAGGTTCTCGAACGGGTGGACGACGATCTCACCGCCGCAACGCGCGGTGATTTCGGCGCATTCGGATTGCAGCATCGCCACCCGCTCTTCCAGCGTGAAAAGCGGTCCCTTGTCGCGGTTGATGGCGACGCCGATCACCAGACGGTCGACCAGCGCCAGCGCGCGCTGGATGATGTCGGTATGGCCAAGCGTGACCGGGTCGAAGGTCCCCGGATAAAGTCCGATGCGCATGGCCTGGCTCCCCTTTCAGGTCCGAAGTCACGGGCACGCAACAATATTGCGCCGCTGAACGCAAGTGCAGAAATTGCGGATCAGTTGCCCATGATCATCCCCGCCAGCGCATCCTTCTCCATCGCCAGTTCCGAGATATGGGCGGCCACCACATCGCCGATGGAGATGATGCCGACCATCTTGCCATTCTCCATCACCGGCATGTGGCGGAAGCGTCCGGCGGTCATCTTTTCCAGCACCATGTCGGCGCTGTCGGTCGGCGCGCAGAAAATCAGGTTCCGCGTCATCAGGGATTCGATCTTTTCCGACAGGCAGCTTTCGCCCCGCCGACCCAGGTCGCGGACGATGTCGCGCTCCGACAGTATACCTTCGGGCGTCTCGCCGTCGCGGGACACCACGACCGCCCCGATCCGCCTTTCCGCCAGAAGGCGCGCGGCCTCGGCCACGGGGGCGCCCGGCGCGACGGTAATGACACTCGCCTTGGGCTTGGAACGGAGAATCTGGTGGACCTGCATGGTAACCTCCCGACATTCAGGGTGTTTTCAGGGTTGCCGCTCCCTGCCCGTCTGTCAAGCCAGCGTTTCCAGATGGTGCACTTCCTGCCCGACCGCCTCGGCCAGAAGGGCCGCGAAACGGTTCAGGCGTTCGACCCGCCGGTCATCGGCATGGCGGATCAGGTAGAAGCTGCGCGTCAGGGAAAGTTGTTCGGGCAGGATGCGCACCACGCCCGGCGCCGAGGGCAGCGCAAAATCGTGGACGATGGCCAGCCCGGCCCCTGTGCGCACCCAGTTGAACTGGACCGAGACCGAGTTCGAGGCGAGCGCGACCGTCTCGACCCCCGCTTCGGCCAGATAGTCGAGTTCCTTGTCGAAGATCAGGTCGGGGATATAGCCGATCATCCGATGCCCGCGCAGGTCGGCAAGGGTGCGGATCGGCGGGTGCCGGTCGAGGTAATCCTGAGCGGCGGCAAGGCTCAGCCGATAGTCGGCGATCTTCTGCACGGTCAGGCGTCCGGCCTCGGGCCGGCTGACGGCGATGGCCATGTCGGCCTCGCGCTTGGACAGGTTGAAGACGCGGGGCAGCGCAACAATCTGGACCTCCAGCCCCGGATTGTCGTCGCAGATGCGGGCCACCACCTGCGGCAACAGATAGTTCGCCGCCCCGTCCGGCGCCCCGATTCTGACCTGCCCGGTCAGCCCCCCTTCGCCCTTGACCTCTTCCATCGCCTCTGCGACGGCCTGTTCGACGCGCACCGCATGGGTCAGAAGCCGCCCGCCCTCTTCGGTCAGCGCATAGCCCTGCGGCGAGCGGGCAAAAAGCCGCGCCGCCATCGCATCCTCGAGCTTCGATATACGCCGCCCCACCGTCGCCGGGTCCAGCCGCAGCGCCTTGCCCGCGCCCGACAGGCTTTCGCTGCGCGCCACGGCCAGAAACACTTTCAGATCGTCCCAGTCGGCCATCCCGACCCCTTGCATAAATGCAAAATGCTTTTGGGATACTGCCCCTTTTGAATGCAACTCTGCAAGACTAGGATGGCGTGGAACATTCTCAGGGAGGGTTTCCATGAACGAACTGACGCATTGGATCAACGGCAAACACGTCAAAGGCACGTCGGGCCGCTTTTCGGCCGTGATGAACCCGGCCACGGGCGAGGTGCAGGCAAAGGTGCCGCTGGCCACCGTTGCCGAGCTTGACGCGGCCGTGGCCGAGGCGGCGAAGGCGCAGCCCGCCTGGGGCGCGACCAACCCGCAGCGCCGGGCGCGGGTGATGATGAAATTCGCCGCCCTCATCAACGAACACATGGACGAGCTGGCCGAACTGGTCAGCCGCGAACATGGCAAGACCCTGCCCGACGGGCGCGGCGACGTGCAGCGCGGCCTTGAGGTGATCGAGGTCTGCATGGGCGCGCCCCACATGCTCAAGGGCGAATACATGAACGACGGCGGCCCCGGCATCGACCTTTACGCGATGCGCCAGCCGCTTGGCGTCGTCGCGGGCATCACGCCCTTCAATTTCCCCGCCATGATTCCGCTCTGGAAGATGGGTCCGGCGCTCGCCTCCGGCAACGCGATGGTGCTGAAACCGTCCGAGCGCTGCCCTTCGACCGCGCTGCGTCTGGCGGAACTGCTGCAAGAGGCCGGGCTGCCCGACGGGGTGCTTCAGGTCATCAACGGCGACAAGGAAGCGGTGGACGCGATCCTTGACAATGACACGGTCCAAGCCGTCGGTTTCGTCGGCTCGACCCCGATCGCGCAATATATCTACGGCCGCGCCTGCACGAACGGCAAGCGCGCGCAATGCTTCGGCGGCGCGAAGAACCACATGATCATCATGCCTGACGCCGACATGGATCAGGCCGCTGATGCACTGATCGGCGCCGGTTATGGTTCGGCCGGGGAACGCTGCATGGCCGTTTCTGTCGCCGTACCCGTAGGCGAACAAGCCGCATCCGCTCTGCTCGAACGCCTCGTTCCAAAAGTCGAAACACTTAAAGTCGGCCCATCAACAAGTGCCGACGCAGACTTCGGTCCGCTTATCTCCAGTGCTCACCTGGCAAAGGT
>DAIOXI010000128.1:0-365 GCA_036758045.1 Albidovulum sp. | reverse complement strand
TGATCATCATGCCGGACGCCGACATGGACAAGGCCGCCGATGCGCTGGTGGGCGCGGGCTTTGGCGCGGCGGGCGAACGCTGCATGGCGATCTCGGTCGCGGTGCCGGTGGGCGAGAAAACCGCCGACGCGCTGATCGAACGGCTGGTGCCGCGGATCGAAAAGCTGAAGGTCGGCCCCTATACGGCGGGCGCGGACGTGGACTATGGCCCCGTCATCACCAAACAGGCCGAACAGCGCATCCGTGGCCTGATCGAGTCGGGCGTCAAGCAGGGCGCCGACCTCGTCGTCGATGGGCGTGGCTTCAAGCTTCAGGGCTATGAGAACGGCTATTTCGTCGGCCCCTCGCTCTTCGACCGGGTCACG
>DAIOXI010000127.1:8549-8965 GCA_036758045.1 Albidovulum sp. | reverse complement strand
CCCCAATAGGCAGCCCAGAGAAGGCGCGCCCGCCCCCGATGCGGCCGGCCGGCCCCGAAGCGGAAAAGATCAAGCGCGAGGATCAGGTCCGACAGCACGAAAAGCGCCGCCCCCGCCTGCGCAAGGCGAAGGTCCGGCGCCGCAGGCAGGCCCAGCGCCGCCGCCGCCATGAGGAGGATCACCACGACATAGCCCCTGACCGGCCAGCGCAACGCGCCGGTATGGGGGGCAAGCCAGACCTCGGTCGAGGCGCCAAGCGCGATCAGGGGCAGGAGCGCCCAGAGGGGGGCGACCCCGGCCCCGGCATCGACAAAGGCCCGGAGATAGACCAGATGCCCCGCCGCGAAGGCCGCCATCCCGGCCAGAAAGGCGCGCTGCCCCTTCAGCGACAGGAAGAAATCCCCCGCCGCGCCAAG
>DAIOXI010000127.1:2007-8539 GCA_036758045.1 Albidovulum sp. | reverse complement strand
CCTTCCCCGACCGCCCGGTCTGGCTGTCGCGCATCGACGGCCACGCCGGCTGGGCCAACAGCGCCGCGATGCGCGCGGTGAAGCGCGACCTGTCCGGCGACTGGCAGCCCGACGGCGGCAGTATCCGCCGCGACGGCAAGGGCCAGGACCGAGGCCGTCTTGACCAGCGTCTTGGCCAGCGACGGCCCCGCCATGCAGAAACGCGCGCCGTAAAGGGTGGCCAGCACCGCCCCCAGGCCGACCGCCGCCCATCCGATACCCTCCACGATGCCCCCTTTCGTTGTCTTGCAGCAAGACATGGGGCCACGCGCCGCGTCAATGCGGCGCAGAAGCCATATTGCCGGAGGAATGCGGGCCAATCGGCAGATTTTGCCACGATTTTGCCGGAAACGCCCCATAATCTGCGGGAAATGGAGTGGGGTAAAAGGTGACGCCCGTGACCACTGGCGAAAGCGACAAGGACGACGACATGCTGGCGGCGATCCGCTTCGCCCTTGATGAGGACGAAGCCGCACCCGCGCCTGCCAAAGCCGCGCCCAGCCCCGCGCACCCCGCCGCCGCGCGGCCGGGCAAGCCGCGCCTTCGGGTCATCGGCGGCACGGATGAGGTCGAGGACGCCGCAGTGGTCGAGACGCCCGAACCCAGCGCCGAACCCGCCCCCGATCCTGCCGCCGATGTCAAACGCCTCGTGGCCGAGTCCGAGCCCGTCGCGGGTTGCGTCCCCGTGGCCAAGGGGAAGAGGACATCAAAGCCTATGCGACCTCCGAGACCGCGCCAGCCCTCGCGCCTCAAGCTGCGGTTTCAGGCCGAAAAGGCGCATTGGCGCCCGCTTCTGCCCTATGCCGCGGCCGCGCTGGCGCCGGTGCCGCTTCTGATCCTCGCCGCCCTTTTCGGCGGGCTGTTTTCCGCCCTCGCGCTTCTCTGGATGACCGGGCTGACCTTCGCCATCGACGAATTCGCCAAACGGCGCGGGATCGAGGGCCCCGGCCCGCGCCCCGAGGCCGAAGCCAACCGCCTGTCGGCGCTGCTTGGCCTGCTGCATTTCCCGCTGCTGGCGCTTGGTGTCTGGACGCTATCCGGCGCGGGCGGACATGGGTTTTTCAGTTGGATCGCCACTTTCCTCGCCTTCGGGCTCTGGTTCGGGCAGGTGTCGAATTCGAACGCGCATGAGCTGATCCACCGCTCCGACCGGCGGCTGTTCCGCCTTGGGATGTGGGTCTATATCTCGCTGCTCTTTGGCCATCACACCTCGGCCCACCGGCTGGTGCATCACCGTTTCGTGGCCACGCCCGACGACCCCAACACCGCCGCCGAGGGCGAAAGCTTCTATGCCTTCCTGCTGCGCGCCTGGCCCGGCGCCTTCGTCGCGGGGTACGAGATGGAGGCCAACCGGCTGGGCCAGACCGGCTTCGACTGGACCCGGCCCAACCCTTACGTCCTTTACATCGCGGGCGCGGTGGGCTTCGTCTTTGCCGTCACGGCGGGGTTCGGCGCCGACGGGCTGATCGCCTACCTCTTCTTGTGCGCCCATGCACAGCTGCAACTGCTGCTGTCCGATTATGTCCAGCATTACGGGCTTTTGCGCGACAAGCTGCCCTCGGGCACGGTGATGCCTGCGGGGCCGCAGCACAGCTGGGACGCGCCCCATCCGCTCTCCGGGCTGATGATGCTGAACGCGCCGCGCCATGCCGATCACCACGCCCATCCGGGGCGGCCCTATACGGAACTGACCTTGTCGCCCGGCGGGCGGGCGCCGCTTCTGCCCTATTCGCTGCCGGCGATGGCGACGCTGGCGCTGATCCCGCAACTCTGGCACCGGGTGATGGACCGGCGGCTTGCCGCCCTACGCCGGCGCGGCGCGGCCTGAGGCATCTGGCCAAGGCCGGGCGGTTCTGGCACTCTGGCGCCCGGATGTCAGCGGAGAATGCCCCATGCGTCGCCCCCTTATCGCGCTTGTCCTCGGGCTTTGCGCAGGGTCCCTACAGGCCGCCGAACCCGGCCAGCCGCTGACCGCGGAGGAGTTCGAGGCCGCGACCGTCGGACGGACGCTTTACTACAATTCCGGTGGTGAACCCTATGGGGCGGAACAATACCTGCCCGGCCGCAAGGTCATCTGGGCCTTTCTCGGCGACGATTGCCGCAAGGGCGAATGGTACCCGCAAGGCCAGGAGATCTGCTTTGTCTATGAGGACCGGGGCGATCCGCAATGCTGGACCTTCTACCACTCCGCCTCGGGCCTGCTGGCGCAGTTCCGGGGGGATAGCGGCAGCCTGCCGCTGATCGCGGTGGAGGAGAGCAAGACGCCGATGGCCTGTATGGGGCCGGATGTGGGCGTGTGACGGCGCGCGCGGGGGCCAGCCCGTCGTCCATTGGGCTTGAACCAATGGCGCACCAATGGACAACCCCCCGGAGTACTTATGCCACAATGAAATACAGGGTCAGAAGAGGCTGCCCTGATCGGGGCCTTCGTCCTTTGGCTTGCGCGCACGGGGGGCGGCGCCGGGGGTGACGGGCAGTCGGCCGTCGGCGAATTCGATCTCCAGCGCCGTGGCCTTTTCGGCGGCCGCTTTCGTGGTGACGACGGCGCCTACGGCACGCACCACGGCATAGCCGCGCTTGAGCGTTTCCCTGTAGCCCAGCGTCTGCCTTGTGCGGTCGAGGCTGGCAAGGTTTCGGGCAAGCGTGTCAAGCCGTGCGCGCGCTGCCTTGGCGAGGCGGTCGCCAAGGGCCGAAAGGTCGGCGCGGCGGCGGGCGTTGTCGCGCGCCGCATCGCGGGTCAGGCGCGCGATGGCGGGGGCAAGGCGGTCGGCCCAGTTGTGCAGGTTGCGGTGTTCGCGGGTGATGAAGCCCGAAAGCAGCCCCGGCTGCATCCGCCCCGCGACGGTGTTGAAGCCCGCCCGCTTGCGCGTCGTGGCCGCCGAAAGCGCCGGGCCGAGCCGGTCGGACCAAAGGTCGAAGCGCTGGCGCGCGGGGTCCAGAAGCGCCTCGGGCCGGCCAAGCGCGCGCGAAAGATCGCTCAGCCGCTGGCGCCGCGTCTCGACCCGCTGCGACATGGCGCGGGACAGCCGCGCGCCCTGCTCCCCCGTCCAGGCCAGAAGGTCCATGCGGACCGGCACCGCCATTTCGGCCGCCGCCGTGGGCGTGGGCGCGCGGCGGTCGGCGGCATGGTCGATCAGCGTCGTGTCGGTTTCATGCCCGACGGCGGAGATCAGCGGAATCGCGCTTTCGGCGGCGGCGCGCACCACGATTTCCTCGTTGAAGCCCCAGAGGTCTTCCAGCGAGCCGCCGCCGCGGGCGACGATCAGCAGGTCGGGGCGCGGGACCCCACCGCCTTCGGGCAGCGCGTTGAAGCCCCGGATCGCCGCGGCGACCTCGGGCGCGCATTTCTCGCCCTGCACGGCCACCGGCCAGATCAGCACCCGGCGCGGGAAGCGGTCGCGCAGACGGTGCAGGATGTCGCGGATCACCGCACCCGAGGGCGAGGTGACAACCCCGATCACATCGGGCAGGAACGGCAGCGGTTTCTTGCGCTCGGCCGCGAAGAGCCCCTCCGCCGCCAGCGCGGCGCGGCGCTTTTCCAGCATCAGCATCAGCGCGCCCTGCCCGGCGGGCGTGATGTCCTCGACGATCAACTGGTATTTCGACTGGCCGGGAAAGGTGGTCAGGCGGCCGGTGGCGATGACCTCCATCCCCTCCTCGGGGCGCACGGACAGCCGCGCCGCCTGCCCCTTCCAGGAAATCGCGGCGAGGACGGAGCGGTCGTCCTTCAGGTCGAAATAGAGATGGCCCGAGGCGGGGCGCGACACGCGACCGATTTCGCCCCGGACGCGGACATGGCCAAACTCGCCCTCGATGGTGCGCTTCACGGCGCCGGAGAGTTCGGAGACGGTGAATTCGGGGGCGTTGCCACCTTCGGCGGGGTCTTCGAAAAGGGTCATGCGGGGCCTGACGATGCGGGTTCGCGGCGAAGGTGCCAGTTTCGGCCGGGCGATGCAAACGGCCCTTGCCGGGTCAGAGGACCGAGGGCCGCGACGGGTCGCTGAAATGCTCATAGCCGCGCAGTTTCAGCGCCTCGGCAAGCCCGGCGCGTTCGTCGCGGCCCCGCTGGGCGAAGGCGGCCTCATCCGGGCGCAGGAGGGTGACGGCGGTGAAGCGGACCGGGCCGAAGGGCAGCGCGATCTCGGTCGCGACGCGGCGCGCGGGCAGGCCGATCAGGACGCCGGTGTAGCCGATCTCATCCACCCAGTCGGGCGATGGCGGGTTCAGGACCGGGACCGACATCAGCACCACCTCTTCGCGCGCCAGACGGTCGGCGATGCCGCCGAACCCGGCGATATTCTGCGACACGATCTCCAGAAGCGCGAAGGCCCAGCTTTCGCGGATCTCGTCGAAGGGCATCGCGCCGGTTTCGGGGATCTCCAGAAACACCTCGACGCCAAAGCCGCTTTCGCTGTCCGACGTGGTGCCGACGAAGGGATCGCTGAGCCCGTCGGTGGTCAGGATCAGCGAATCGTAGCGGTGGATGACGTGGTAGCACTTGCGCCCGGCGGGCCAGTCCGGCGCGCCGTGCAGGTCGGAATTGTCGGCATAGGTCAGCGGCTCATGCTCTGCCCGGCCGAAGCGGCGCCAGTGTGACAGGCGCTGCGCGCGCCCGGCGGCGATGCGGCGGTCATCGGCGCGGATCGCGGGTTTGGGCGGCGGAGGGGGCGGTGGCGGAGGGGGCGGTTCGGGCGCGGCCTTGGCCCTGGACCGGGGCGCGGCGCCCCCCTGCCCGAGGATTTTCTTCCACCACGACATGAATGTTTCGCCCGAACGCCATCACAGGTTACAACCGCGCCCATAGTGCAAAGCCGGGGCGCACGCGCAAGTGTACCTGCGCAGAAAGGCACGCTTTCCGGTGCGCATTGATCTTTCCGCGGGGCGATCCTAGAACCGCCCCCGACCGGGCGGCACGCGCGGGGCGGCCATTTTCGGGCGGGGAGGCGCATGAACATTCTGATCCTTGGCGGCGGCGGGCGTGAACATGCGCTGGCCTGGGCGGTGAAGCAGAATCCCAAATGCGACCGGCTGATCGTGGCGCCGGGCAATGCCGGGATCGCGATGCTGGCCGAATGCGCCGATCTCGACAGTCTCGACGGCGCGGCGGTGGTGACCTTCGCCGAGGAAAACGCGGTCGATTTCGTCATCGTCGGGCCGGAGGCGCCCCTGGCGGCCGGCGTGGCCGATGCGCTGCGGGCAGCAGGCGGGCCGGTCTTCGGGCCGTCGGGCGAAGCGGCGCGGCTTGAGGCGTCGAAGGCCTTCACCAAGGAGATCTGCGACGCCTGCGGCGCGCCGACGGCGGGCTATGCGCGCTTTACCGATCATGCCGCCGCCGAGGCCTATCTGCGCCGGACCGGCGCGCCCATCGTCATCAAGGCCGACGGTCTGGCGGCTGGCAAGGGCGTGATCGTGGCGATGACGCTGGACGAGGCGCTGGAAGGGCTGGCCGAGATCTTCGGCGGCGCTTTCGGGGAGGCAGGCGCCGAGGTGGTGATCGAGGAATTCATGGAGGGCGAGGAGGCGTCGCTTTTCGTTCTCTGCGACGGCACCGACGTGCTGGCCATCGGCACCGCGCAGGACCACAAACGGGTTGGCGATGGCGATACCGGGCCGAATACCGGCGGCATGGGGGCCTATTCCCCCGCCCCGGTGCTGACGGATGCCGTTCTGGCGCAGGCGATGGAAGAGATCGTGAAACCCACCGTGGCCGAGATGGCCCGGCGCGGCACGCCGTTTCAGGGCGTGCTTTACGCGGGCCTGATGATCAAGGACGGCCGCGCGCGGCTGGTGGAATACAATGTCCGCTTCGGCGACCCGGAATGCCAGGTGCTGATGATGCGGCTGGGCGCGCAGGCCTTCGACCTGATCCATGCCTGCGCCGAGGGGCGGCTGGCCGATTGCCGGGTCAACTGGGCCGAGGATCACGCGCTGACGGTGGTCATGGCGGCCAATGGCTATCCCGGCAGCTATGCCAAGGGCTCGCAGATCCGCGGGCTGGAGGAACTGCCCGAGGATGCAAGCCACATGGTCTTTCATGCCGGGACGGCGGAACGGGACGGCTCCATCGTCGCCGCGGGCGGGCGGGTCCTGAGCGTGACCGCGCGCGGCGAAAGCCTGCGCGAGGCGCATGAGAGGGCCTATGCGATGGTCGACGCGATCGACTGGCCGGGCGGGTTCTGCCGCCGCGACATCGGCTGGCGGGCCCTTTGAGGCGGGCGGCCGGGGGTTCCACCCCCGGACCCCCGGAGTATCTTGGCAACGAAGAAGCAGCGGTCAGAGGCAGTCGGGAACGGTTGTCAGGCTTGCCGGGCCGTTGTAGCGCCCGCGCGGGCGGGGCGTGAGCTTGCCGCCCTCAAGCGTGGTTGCCATGACGCGGGTCCAGCCGGTATCGGCGGTCAGGATCGTCGGGCGCCCATCGCAGAGCGCCACGCGGCCCTGGATACGGGCATCGCCGATGCGGTGATTGGTCAGGCCGGGTGCCGTCGCGATGATC
>DAIOXI010000127.1:0-1997 GCA_036758045.1 Albidovulum sp. | reverse complement strand
GAGCAAGGCGCGTTCGCCTTCCCCGACGTGGTGGCGGCCGTCGTCACCAAGATGGTCCGCCGCCATCCGCATGTATTCGGTGACGAGGCCGGGCGGATGTCGCCGGACGAGGTGAAGGCTGCGGCCCAGATGCGGCGTCTCGACATAGGCGACCTCATCGCGCCCGTCGCCGTCGAAATCGGCGGCCCCCACCGGGGCGAGCCAGCGGCGCGGGGTGCCGATATAGGGGGTAGCGGCGCTGCGCCCGTCGAGGAACAGCGCCAGAAGCCGCGCGCCCTGCCGGTGGTCGGTCTCGACCGCGATCACCTCGGGCCGCCCGTCGCCGTCGAGATCGGCGAGGCGGGGAGCGGTATCCTCGTAAAGATGGCCAGGGCCGAGCGGAAAGCCAAGCGCGGCGCCCTGCCCCGCCGCCCGGCCCTTGGCCCCGAACGTCACGATCAGGCGCGACCATTCCGGCGTGTTGCCCAGCACGTCATGGCGGTAGAGATCGTCCGATTTAGGCCGGTCGTAGCAGGCCCGCGTGATCCAGTCGCCGTCCCCGGCGATGCAGCGCGCGGCGGCGGGCGCGGCGGCGACCAGCGCCGTCAGAACCGCCGCCGCAAGGCGCATCAGATCTGCTTTTCGGGCATGAAGACCTTCAGCCCGTCCAGCGCATCGGTGACCTTCAGCTGACAGGTCAGGCGCGAGCGGACCGGGTCCGGCTCATAGGCGAAGTCGAGCATGTCTTCTTCCATCGGGTCTTTCTTCGGCAGCCTCGCCACCCAGTCGGGATCGACATAGACATGGCAGGTCGAACAGGCGCAGGCGCCGCCGCAATCCGCCTCGATCCCCGGCACGCCATTGTCGCGCGCGCCTTCCATCACGGTCAGCCCGTTGGCGACCTCCACGACATGTTCCTTGCCGCCAAATTCAACGTAAGTGATCTTCGCCATTCCCGTCTTCCCGAATGAAGCTTCCCCGGCCGACATAGGCGAAACCGGCATCGGATGCCAGAGGCAGCCCGGTCGCGGGTCTTGCCGGGGCGCGGGCGGGGGCCTAAGCAGGGCGGACCCGCGCGAGGCCAGGGCAGGACAGAGATGACGCGCCACCCCCTTTTCGGTGTTCTCCTCGCCATGGCGGGCGCGCTGGTGCTGACGCCCGACACGCTGCTGATGCGCTGGTCCGGTATGGGCGGCTTCGCGATGCTCGCCTGGCGCGGGCTGTTGATGGGGTCGGTGATGATCCTGCTCTGGCCGCTGACCGGGCGGTCGGGCTGGTCGCAACTGCCGATGCTGGCGCGGCCCGCGGGGATCGGGGTGATCCTTTGCCACGCGACCAATGCGACGTTCTTCGCGCTGGGGATCGCGGTCGCGCCGGTTCCGATCGTGCTTTTGACGGTCGCCACGGTGCCGGTCTTTGCCGCGCTTTTCGGGCGCGTCCTGTTGGGTGAGAGAACTTCGGCCGCGACATGGATCACGATGGCGGCGGTGCTGGCCGGGATCGCCATCGCCGTCACCGGGCGCGACGCCGAGGGCGGCGCGGGCCACCCGCTTCTGGGGGCCGCAGCCGGGTTCGGGGTGGCAGCCGCGATGGCGCTGAACTTCGTCCTTCTGCGCCGCAATCGTCAGGTGCCGATCCAGCCCGCGATGGGGCTGGGCGCGCTGCTGGCGGGGCTGGTCGGGCTGTCGCTGGCGGGGCTTCCGGCGATGGGCGATGGCGCGGTCTGGGCCATTGCCGTCACCGGGGCCGTGATCCTGCCCATGTCCTTCCTGTCACTGAGCATCGCCGCCCGGCACACGAGCGCCACCAATGTCAGCCTGCTTCTGCTGCTGGAGACCGTGCTTGGCCCGGTCTGGGTCTGGCTTGGCGCGGATGAACCGCTGACCGGCGCGATGATCCTTGGCGGCGCGATCGTGGTCGGCGCGCTGGCGCTTTACCTGCTGCGCGAGGGGCGGCGGAGAGTTTAGGGTCAGGACTCATAGCCAGTAGATGACGAGTGCTGCGAGAGCGATGGCTGA
>DAIOXI010000126.1:6160-8997 GCA_036758045.1 Albidovulum sp. | reverse complement strand
CGCAAGCTCTGCGCCAAGCTTCAGCCGGTCGGCGCCCGCAATCTCAAGCCGCGCATCCTTGCAGGCGCGGATGATCTGGTGAAACATCTCCGACCGCCGCTGCACGAGGATCAGAAAGTCCCCCTCATGCACCGGGCGCGGTCCGTCCTTCGTCTCGATCACCGTCCCTGCGTCGATCATCCGCCGAATCTCGCCCGCGATCCGGCGGGCCAGAAGGACGATGTGGTGGTCCTCGCTCAGCAGGTCCTTGGGATCGGTCCAGTCCTCTGCCTCGGGCGCCACCGTTTTCGGCACCAGCGGCCAAAGATCGACGCGCCCGGCCATCTGCCCGTGATAGGCGACATGGCGCATCGCCCCGCCGACACCGCGCTGCACCCTTTCGTCAAAGGTCAGATCGACCACCCGCAGGATCGCGTCCGCCGAGCGGAAGGAATGTTCCAGTTCAAGCGGCTGAAACGACAGGTTCGCCGCGCGAAACCGTTCCGCGAACTGCCGCCGCATGTCATCCACGACGTCAAGATCGGCGCCCTGGAAGGAATAGATGGACTGCTTCCTGTCGCCGACGACGAAGATCGTCCGTTCGACCTCGCGCACGCCAAGACCGGCGGTGAATTCCTCCGCAAGGCTTTCGATCACCCGCCATTGCGCCGGGCTGGTGTCCTGCGCCTCGTCGACAAGGATGTGGTCGATGCCGCCATCGAGACGGTACAGCACCCAGGCCGCGACGTCCCGGTCAGAAAGCAGTTCCGCGCTTCGCCGGATCAGATCGTCGAAATCGAGCCAGCCGCGCGCCGCCTTGCGCGCCCCGTAAAGCGGCAGGAACACCCCGGCAAAGGCGTGCAGCGCGGCACTGCGGCGTGCGGCGGCAAGCGCGATACGCCGCGGGCGCGCGGCCTCCACCCGCCCCATCAGCGCCTCGAAAGCCGGCATATGGGGGGCGCATGGCCCCAGGCGCATCGGCTTGTTGGGGATGTCGTCGATCTTGGCGGTGAAGGGCCCCGCCTTCGCGCCTTTGCCGAAAAGCAGCTTCCCCTCAAGCGCGCTCAGCGCGGCAGGACCCGACAGCTTGCCCCGCGCCTCCTCAAGGCCATCCGCAAGCCCCTGATCCTTCGCGCCGCCGCCTTGCAGAAGCGGGATCATCGCCGCAAAAAGCGCATCCTCACCCCCAAGGAACACCTCGGACAGCAGTGCGTCATCATCGAAACCGGGCGGCAGGCCGAAAAGATCCAGACAGGCATCAAGGTCAAGAGGGCGGGCAAAAGCGTCACTGTTCCGGACGATTTCTGCTGCCAGGGGTTCGAATTCGGTGCCCGAGACAAGCCCAGCGACGGCGTCCAGAACCCCGGTATCGGGGCCGGTCGCGATCTGGTCGATGATCTCTTCGCGCAGTATCCGCGCCGAGCGGTCATCAAGCTCGGTAAAATTCGGCGAGACCCGCGCCTCGATTGGAAACCGGCGCAGAAGCCCGGCGCAGAACGAATGGATCGTCTGGATCTTCAGCCCGCCGGGTGTGTCGATGGCCTTGGCGAACAGTCGGCGGGCCTGACGCAACATCGCCTCAGTCATCGCGCCTTCGATGCCAAGCTTGCCCAGTTCGTCCCGCAGCGGCGCGTCCGGCAGCATGGTCCAGCCCCCCAGCCGGGCGAACAGCCGGTTCTGCATCTCCGTCGCGGCGGCCTTGGTATAGGTCAGGCACAGGATGCGCTGCGGTTCCGTCCCGCCCAGAAGCAGCCGCGCTACCCGGTCGATCAACACCCGTGTCTTGCCCGACCCGGCATTGGCCGACAGCCAGTCCGACCCGGCCGGGTCTGCGGCCTCGATCTGCCGCAGGCTTGCGAGGTCTTTTGTCATCCGACATCCTCCGGCGCGGACGGATCGCTCATCTCCCATTCTCCGGCGCGGGCGAGGTGGTCGTAGTCCCCGGCAATCCGCGCCTCGAAAACCGCGCGCCGCGCCGTATAGCCGGTTTCGCGCCGCATATAGGTTGCGATCAGACGCAAGAGCCCGTCCCAGCTGGCCTCGATGATCTCTGGCGTCAGCCGGGCCGAATGCTCCCCAGCGCCGGAGCCAAGCGCGATATGCGTCGCCCCGGCGACCTTGGCCTTCCCGAGCGCCTCGAACGCCCCCCGTTCCGCCATCGCCGCCTCAAGCCGCAACTGCTTGTCGAAATGTTCCTGCTGCTTGAAGCTTGGAAACTGACCGCTCTTGTAGTCGTAGATATGCACCCGACCGTCGGCCAGAAGGTCGATCCGGTCGGGCCGGGCGGTCAGGGTAAAATCGACCCTATCCAGCCCGATTTCGCCCCGATCCTCGATCACAAGCGCACGCCCGGCGGCGGCGCGCCTTGCCTCGTCGATGAGGAACCCGCCCGCGATCCGGTCAAGTTTCGCCATATACAGTATCCGCGCGCCCGGCCACGGGACCTGTGCGTCGATCACCGCGCGGGCGATGCCGCGCAGCCGCCCAAGCGCCGCGCCAATCTGCTCGGGGCCGGACCGTTCCTTGATGAACCGTTCCATGATCTCGTGCAGGACGATCCCCCGCAGCCGCCCGTCCGGGCTTTGCACAATCGGCTCAAGCCGCCGCAGCCGCAGGATGCGCTTGGCGTAGATCGCATAGGGATCGCGGATCAGCGTCGTGATGTCGGTGACCGGCAGTTCCTTGGGTCGGCTTTCAACCGGCGGGCGCGGGGCAGGGCGACGGGCGGGGGGCATCCGGTGCGCGGGCTCCGGCGCCTCCGCCAAACGGGCGCGCGCAAGCCATTCGGCCCCCCGCGCCACCATCCCGTCCCAGGCCTGCGGCCCGGACTGATCCGGCAGGCCCATCATCAGGCTTTC
>DAIOXI010000126.1:3288-6150 GCA_036758045.1 Albidovulum sp. | reverse complement strand
TCCAGCCGCGACAGCCAGCGCGACGGCACCGTTTCGCTTTCATCGCCGCGCAGCGCGCGGCTGAACACGACCTGCGCCGCACCGGCGGCCTGCTGAAAGTCATGGGCCGAAAGACCGATCTGACGCTCCGGCGACAAAAGGCCAAGGCGATGCCGCATCTGCCGTGACAGCCACGGGTCCGGTTCCGGCGCAGCGGGCCATATGCCTTCGTTCAGCCCGGCAAGGATGACGAGATCGGCGCCAAGAACGCGCGCCTCAAGCGTGCCGCGGATCGCGATCAGGGGATGGGCCGCGTCGCTTTGCCGAATGATGCCTTCGGAGAGACTGGAATCGAGCAGGCCAAGATAGTCGAACCCGCCCATATCCGGCGCCTCGCCCGCGCTGGCGGCAAGCGTGTCCATGCACCGCCGGGCGGTCTCCCCCGCCTCCTCGCGCCACAGCGCGCTGTTCCCGGCGCGCGCCCATGGGCCGGCAGAGAGGGTCTCGGCCAAGGAGAGATGCCGGGCGATCCAGTCGCCAAGCGGCTGCTCAACGGCGGGCTTTTCCGGCGCGATCAGGGGCAGCAGCCAGTCGATCCATTCCAGCCGCCGCGGATCGTCGAAACGCTCCGTCCAGGCCCGGACCGCCGCCGGATCGTCCAGCAACAGCCCCTTGCCGCGCATCCGAAGCTCAAGATCGCGGGTAAACAGAAGATGCCGCCCGCGATCCGTCCCCCCCGTCGCTGTCAGCGGATGCTTCAGAACCGCCAGCACGTCCTGCGGCTCGGTCCGGCGCACGGCGAGCGCAGCCGTCTGCCGCAAAAAGCGGCCCGCAGCGGACTGGATCAGCGGCCGCCCGGCGCTGTCATCCGGGATCAGCCCCCAGCGGTCCAGCGCGGCGGTGACACGCCGGGTCAGCACCCGGTCGGGGGAGATCAGCTGCGCGCGTCGCCCATGTTCGACCGCCTCGCGCAGGATCAGCGCGATGGCGACCGCCTCCTCTCGTGCGTCCTGCGCATGAAGCACGCTGGCGCCTGTCATCGCCGCGGTCAGGTCGCCAAGCTGCGGCCCTTCGGCCAGCCAGCGGTCGGTCACCGGGGCAGGGCGCAGGGCAAGGGAAACGACGCGGTTGCGCGCCGGGTCGGGCGCGGTCTCTGCCTGCCACGGCGCCACGTCGCGTGGCCCAAGGTCGAGCGACCGCAGCAAGGCCCGGTAGCGATACTGCGGATGGTCCTCGGTCGGGAAGGTGCCGGAATCGAGACTGTTCCAGCCATTCTCAGGCAGATCGAAGTCAAAGCCCGGCAGGATCACCGCCCCTTGGGGCAGCCTTGCCACGGCCTGCATGAAGGCAAGCGTCGTCCCGCGCGATCCGGTCGATCCGGCCACCAGTACCGGCCCCGGCGGCGGATCGGACCGCCAGCGTTCCGCCAGCCAGGCCACCACCCGCCTGCGCCGGCCTTCGGCGTCGGGGTGGCTATCATCGGACAGATAAGCGGTGACGATCCTGAGGAAGGCGAGGCTGCGTTCCCAGTGCCGGGCGTGGTCGGCGGCAAGATCGGGGTCGTTGAAGGCCTCGGGTGCGACGCCTTCGCCCTGCATCTCTTCCAGCAGGCGGGCGAGGCTGTCGGCAAGGTCGAAGGCACGCACGCCCGACCCGGCCTCGCCCTCGGTTTTCAGCTTGGCGCCGACCAGCCGCATCAACTCGAACCGGCGCGAAAGCGGCGCCTCGGGCAGGGGCAACCCCGGCACCGGGTCAAGCGCGAGGTCGGAGACAAGGCGAAGGCGCGGCAGGAAATGTGCCTTCCGGTCCGCGAACGCCGCCCGCACGGCGCGCAGCATCCGCCCGGTGTTGAGGTAAAGCGTGACGCGGGCCATAGCCTCGGGCGGGGCGTCCGCCAGCCGCCCGGTCAGCCCGCGCACCACCTCGCGCGGAAATTCCGCGCCGGGCGGCAGCGCGAAGATGCGGGGGCGGTCGCTTGGCTTAAACATGACCCCTCAGTGCCATCTGCGCCTCGGCCAGCGCAATGGCATCCGGGCGCCCGACGTCACAAAATCCGCCGTCATGGATGGTTCCGAAGAGCTTGCCGTCCCGTGCCATCGCGTCCCAGACCGGGTTGAGGGAAAAGACGTCGTCGCGAACCGCCGCCACACGCCCGGTCGCGATGATCTGCGCGCCGGTATAGACGTAAGGCCCGCCCCGGATCAGGCGGCCGTCCCGCGTCAGGTCAAAATCCCCGTCGCCGCGATAGCCGGTCGCGTCGTCGCGGTGGACAAGGGCCAGCAGCGCCTCCATCCGGTCGGGGACCCAGGCCGCCCGAAGCTCCTCAAGCGGGTTCCGTCCGAACCAGACGGCATCGGTGTTCATCGTGAAGACCGGCCCGTCCCCCAGCAACGAAAGCGCGGCCTTCAGACCGCCGCCAGTCTCCAGAAGCGTCTCTGTTTCGCGGGAAAAGCGGATATTTCGCCGCATCCTGAGGTAGTCGCGGATCAGCTCGGGCTTGTAATGAAGGTTGACGACGACCTGTGTGATCCCGGCGCCAACCGCCTCGGACAGCGCGTGGTCGATCAGGGGCCGCCCGCCGACGCGGATCAGCGGTTTGGGCAGCGTGTCGGTCAGCGGGGCCATCCGTGTGCCAAGCCCGGCGGCAAACAGCATCAGCGCGTCCGGCATGTGACCATCCTTTCGATCCTGTCGGGCGTCGGCGCGGGAACCGACGTGCGGATGGTCGCGGCAAGGGGGGCAAGGGCGGGGTGGTCCAGATTGGCCTGAAGATGCCCCCAGACACGCGGGATGAAGGCCGCATAGCGCGGCTTGCCCCCCGCGACGATCAGCCGGGCAAAGACGGCAAGGATGCGCAAGGCCCGCTGCGCCCCGATCAGCGTA